>CAZYQE010000004.1:0-89299 GCA_964650315.1 uncultured Muribaculaceae bacterium | reverse complement strand
TATCAACGATATCTTTAGATTCTTTTAATCCTAAACCAGTAATTTCTTTAACTACTTTGATAACTGCAACTTTAGCAGCTCCAGCATCAGCGATTGATACTGTTACATTAGCAGGTGCAGCATCTCCAGCAGCTCCTCCAGCAGCAGGTGCAGCAGCAGCTACAGCAGTTGGATCTACTCCAAATTCTTCTTTCATTGCATCTACTAATTCCTTAATTTCTAATAAATTCATTTCTTTTAAACTACTGATAAAATCATCTTTATTTAATTTAGCCATTTATAATTCCTCCTATTTCTTATTTTTAAATTAATTTTCTTCTTTTTGTTGACTGTATAAGTCTAAACATATAGATAAGTCTCTTACGATACCTATCATACCACCAGCAAGCATTGTAAGTAAGTCGTCTCTTGAAGGTAGAGTTGCATATTCTGCAAGTTTTGCTTGATCTGCTTTCTCTCCATCGATAATCCCTACTTTAAGTTTTAATGCTTCGTGATCTTTAGCAAACTCAGATAATATCTTAATTGGTGCAACTTGATCTTCGCTAAATGCAAAAGCACTTGGACCAGTTAAAGCATCATTAAGATCAATATCTAATTCGTTAAATGCTCTAGCCATTAAAGTATTCTTATATACTTTATAGTCTGAATTTGTTTCTCTAAGTTTAACACGTAATTCTTTAGTTTCAGCATCTGTTAATCCTCGATAGTCAAATAATACTACAGTACTAGCATTCTTAACACGATCCTTAATTTCATCAATTATAACTTGCTTTTTTGCTAAAGCTGCTTCACTTGCCATTAATTCACCTCCTATATTAGGGATGCCATAAAAAAGGTCCTTATACTTAGACAGCACAAGAACTCTTAAAATCAGATTTTAGTCCTCGGTAGGATTTATTTTTATACCTACTGTCTATGGCACCAATAAATTGTCTTTATTATATACTATAACTTCCTATTTGTCAAAATCATTTTCTACTTTGATTCCAGGACCCATAGTAGAAGCTATAGATATATTCTTAACATATTCACCTTTTACTGTTGCAGGTCTTACTTTTAATATAGCTGCAACAAAAGCATTTAAGTTTTCTAATAAATCTTTATCACTAAATGAAACTTTACCAATAACTCCATGTATATTTCCAAAACTATCAGCTCTATATTCAACTTTTCCACCCTTAGTTTCATTAACTGCTTTAGCTACATCCATAGTAACTGTACCAGTCTTAGGATTTGGCATTAAACCTTTAGGTCCTAATACTCTACCTAATTTACCAAGAAGTGGCATCATATCAGGAGTAGCAATCATAGTATCAAAATCGAACCAATTATCTTTTTCAATTTTTTCTAACATATCAGTATCTCCTACAAAATCAGCTCCAGCCTCTTTTGCTTCTTTAGCTTTATCTCCCTTAGCAATTACTAAAACTTTAGAAGTTTTACCAGTTCCTTTAGGAAGAACAATAGCTCCTCTTAATTGTTGATCTGCTTTCTTAGTATCAATATTTAATCTCATAGCTACTTCAACTGTTCCATCAAATGAAGTAGTAGAAGTATCTTTTACTAATTTAACAGCTTCTTCTTTAGTATATACTTTAGATTTATCTACTTTTTTAATAGCTTCAGTATATTTTTTACTTCTTTTCATATTTTTATCCTCCTTATGTGGTATATAGCGGTTTCCCTTCCACATAGGTTAAACCTATATGTTTTCCTTTTTATTCTTCGTTTTCTTTATTTTCTTCTTCAGTAGTTTCTTCTGCTGGTTCTTCTTCTGTTTTTCCTTCTTCAGGTTCTTCTATTACAAGTTCTTCATATACTTTATCTGAATCAGTATAACCAGGAATCTTAACACCCATGTTCATAGCAGTACCAGCTACAACTTTCATAGCTCCTTCTACATCATAAGCATTTAAATCTGGTAATTTAATCTCAGCAATTTCTTTTAATTGATCTTCAGTTAATGTAGCTACTTCTTCTCTAGCTCCAGTAGCTGCACCTTTCTTGATCTTAGCATATTTCTTTATTAAGAAACTTGTAGGTGGAGTTTTAATTATAAAATCAAAACTTCTATCTTCGTATACTGATATTTCTACAGGTAAAACGTCTCCCATCTTATCTCTAGTAGCATCATTATACTTAGTACAAAATTCTTGTAAATTAATTCCTGCTGGACCTAAAACTGTACCAACTGGTGGAGCTGGTGTAGCTTTTCCTGCTGGAATTTGTAATTTAATCTTATTAACTACTTCCTTTGCCACGAAAAACACCTCCTATAAATTTTAGTTTTCGCGAGTGGTCCAAATAGCTTGATTCCCGCTTTCATAAATGCAAACCACGCTTCCCACTTAATCTATATTAAAATAAATATAGCTCTTAAATAATAACATATTTAAATAGTCTTTGCAACTATTTTATGCTTTTTGTATTTGACTTAATTCAACTTCTACAGAAGTTTCTTGTCCAAATAAATCTACTGTTAGAGTAATTTTTTGATTTGGTAAATCTACACTATCGATAGTACCAAACATTCCTTTGAATGGTCCATCAATAATATTAACTTTTTCTCCAACTTCTAATTCAGTATCAACATCCATTCTGCTAATACCCATATTACCAAGTATTTTATCTACTTCAGCAGGTTGTAATGGTGTTGGTTTAGCACCTTTACCACTAGATCCAATAAATCCAGTAACACCAGGAGTATTACGAACTACATACCATGCTTCATCAGTCATAACCATTTCAACTATAATATAACCTGGAAACATTTTCTTTATTTTTTCTTTAGTAACTCCATCTTTTACTTCAACAACTTTTTCTTCTGGGATTACTATTCTAAGGATATAATCTTGCATACCCATAGATTCTGCTCTCATCTCTAACTTTTCTTTAACTTTATTCTCATGTCCAGAATAAGTATTAACTACATACCATTGTTTATCCATAATAATCCTCCTATACTAGTTTTAATAAAATCGCAAATATTGTTTGTATTAATCTAAAGAATAATGCAAAAAATATTATAAATACTATTGTCGCAATAGAATATTTAATCATATCTTTCTTACTAGGCCAGTGAACTTTCTTAAATTCACTCTTAACCCCATGACAAAATATTCTAAATCTAACCCATAAGCTTTTCTTTTCTTCTACTTTTTTAGTAGTTTTTTTTGCTACTGGTTTTGATTCTTTTTTTGTGTTTTTTTGCTTATTTTTATTAGTATTTTTAGCTACTTTATATTCTTTTCTTTTTTCTCTTTTTCTGACTTCAGCCATATAATCACCATTCCTATTTTTTATCAAAATAAAAACACTTCGTTCGTGTTCATATTTAAAATACCATAAACACTAAGAAATGTCAATATATTTAATTACTCATAATATATGCTAAAACTATGAAGATTATACCTATAATTATAAGTAATACTGGTAGTACATATGCTTTAGCAAAAGCTGCAATATCAAGACCATCAATATTACCATATATATTTCTATTGTTAGCATCATTATTATCTATCAAATTATCACTAGAGTAAGTACCATTACTCTTAACAAGAGACTTACCAGATTCCTTACCTTGAGAAGAACCCATTCCACCATCTATTTCTTTTTCTAATGCTTCTAAATCTCTTTTCTTTTGCTCTTTAACAAATTCACTAAAATATACAGAAGCTCCTCTTTGCACTACTCCCCTATAATAAGGAACATCTTTTTCAGGAATAAAAGTAATAAAACTATCAAAGTTTTCTCTTAGAAAGTCTGGTTTCATATTAGCTAAAAAATCTGTAATAGATTGATCATTATAAGCACTACTAGAAACATTATTCATATATGCAGCTATTTGTAAGAAAGCAGAACTATAAATATCTTCTTTTATTAACTCTTTTTTATCATAAGAATCATTAGGCATTTTTAAAAGAGTATCAAATTTTATTTGTTTTAAAGAATTGTTTAATATTTCTATTTCTTTAGGATTAAAACTCTTCACACAAAAATTTCTATTATGAATAAACTTCATAGCTAAATCCATATTAATAAAAGCTTCTCTTAATTCTTCATCATCATGCATATTTTCAAACCACTCAGCAAAAGTAATATTATCAGTATCTTTCTTTGTTTTTACTTTCTTATATTTAGTAAAATCTATAACTTTATCATTTTCTCTTTTATCTACATCAACATTAATAACAGGATCAGCATGATTAGCTATTTCATTATATAAAGCAGGGTTGGCAAGTTTTCCAGATACATGCACACCTAAACCAGTAATGATATAGTTTTTTACATTACCGTCTTTACTACCAGATAGTTTTAATTTTTTGTTAAGTATTTTTTTTCGTCTTAAAACTGCCTTTACCATACTATTCACCCTATTATTATTTTAAATCAAAATTATAAAAAAAACAAACTTTAAATAATATTTTTACCTATTCTATGTAAATTTTTTCTTATTTTAGATAATCTACCATCAACAGAACTCATAGATAAATCTAATAAATTAGATATTTCTTTGTATGTAAAACCATTATATCTAAGTTCAAATATACAACTATTAATCAAGCTAAATCTATTTTTTAATTTAATAAGACTATTATAGTTTTCGTTATCTATACTAAACACTTCTGGATTAGTACTATCAAATATATTATGTTGGTTAATAAATATATTTTCATCAAAGCAACAACTATTTAATACTTCATTTCTTTTACTAGATAAACTCCTACAAAAAACACCTATTTGTCTTTCAATACACAAACAGGCATAAGTATAAAACAATGTATTTAAATTATCTTTATAACTATTAATAGCATTATTTAGTCCTATATAACCTTCTTGTACTAAATCCTCATATTCTGCACCTCTTTGTTTTGCAAAATTATTATATCTAGCCGCTATTTTCTTAATAATAGGTAAATATTTATTATACATAACACCTTGAGCATAATCATTTTTTTCGTTTATCATATATAAAACTTCATAATCATTAATATTTTTATAATCCATAGTCCCTCTACTTTCTATTACGGACTACTTCATATACCATTATTCCTAAAGCAACCGATGCATTTAAACTATTAGTTTTACCATACATAGGTATCTTAGCAATAAAATCACATTTTTCTTTAACTAATCTAGACATTCCAGATCCTTCATTACCAACAACTAATCCAATCTTACCAGAATAATCTATTCCTCTATAATCAGTACTATCCTCTAAAGCAGTACCAACAATCCAGAAATTTTCTTTCTTTAACTTATCAATAGTATTAGCTAAATTAGTAACCTGAACTATTTTCATATCATTAACAGTACCAACACTTGTTTTCATAACAGTACCAGTAATACCAACTTGTCTATCTTTAGGAATAATAATACTATCTACTCCTGCAGCTTCACAAGTTCTAATAATAGCTCCCAAATTGTGTGGATCTTCAATATGATCTACTATTACTATAAATGAATCATCACTATTAACTACATCATTTAAATCATAGTACTTGTAGTCCTTAACATCTAGGATTATACCTTGATGAACACCATCTATCAAATGATCAATTTCACGTTTTGGTAAGTATTTATAGTTCAAATTATTTTTTTCTATAAGTGAAATTATCTTTTTATCATCAAAATTATCTTGTAATATAATACTTTTAATACTTTTAGGATTCTTTAACACTTCTTTCGCAACATTTCTTCCAAATACCAACATATTAATCACCTAATATATAATTCATAATAGAATTAATCCTTTCTTTATTATCCTCTAACTCTAAATAACCAATTAAAGCTTCTAATCCTGTTGCATATTTATAAGTAACTATATCACAGTTCTTAGGATGAGAAGTTGTTTTATAATTACGAGCTCTTTTTATAATATCTAATTCTTCTTCACTAAAGAATTTTTTATCTATCATTTCTTTTATATAATTAGATTGATTTTTAGCGCTAACATACTTAATAGATTCACTTTGTAAGTCATTAACATTAGCAATACCTTTATCTATTAAATATCTTCTAACATAATTTTCATATATAGTATCACCTAAATAAGCAAGTACTAATACATTAATTTCACACGTTTTCATGTAATCACCAAGTTAATTATAACATAAAAAGACTAGTTACTATATAATTTCGTAACTAGTTCCTTCTCTTGTATCTATAAGTTTAATACCTTTACTTAGCAATTCTTCTCTAATAGAATCTGCTTCATCGTAATCTTTAGCTTTCTTAGCTTTGTTTCTTCTTTCAATAGCGTCTTCTATATAAGATTCTAACTCACTATCAATATTTTCTTCATCTTTAACTAATTCTATATCAAATACTTTATCAAAGTCATTAACTAATTCTATCTTAGTATAACCATTAATATCATCATCTTTTAATAAATCATATAAAACAGTTAAAGCATTCGCAGTATTTAAATCATTACTAATTTCTTTAGTAAACTTATCTTTATAATAATTAAACTTGTCTTCTTCTAATACACCTTCCCCATCTATATTAGAAATTCTCTTACGCAATTTATTTAAAGTAGATTGTGCTTGTTTTAAAACATCATAATTAAATAATAATTGTTTTCTATAATGAGAGTTTAAACACATAAATCTATAAGCTAGAGGATCATACCCTTTTTCTTTTAATACACTTACAGATAAAGTATCTCCTTTAGATTTAGACATTTTACCAGTCTCATCTATTAAATATTCATTATGGAACCAATAATTACACCATTTATGTCCTAAATAAGCTTCACTTTGAGCAATCTCATTAGTATGATGTGGGAATATATTATCCACTCCACCACCATGTATATCTAAATATTCTCCTAAGTATTTTATTGAAATACCAGTACATTCTATATGCCAACCTGGATATCCTATACCCCATGGAGAATCCCATTGTAATTCATGATTTTCAAACTTACTAGTAGTAAACCATAACGCAAAATCTGCTTGATTACGTTTATTACTATCTTCTTCTACTCCTTCACGAACTCCAACAACCATTTCATCTTCTTGATTATTAGTTAATGAATAATAATTATCTAGTTTACTGATATCAAAATAAACATTTCCTCCAGATACATATGCATATTCTTCTTTAATTAACTTTTCTATAATTTTTATATACATATCTATATTCTCAGTAGCTGGAGATATGATACTAGGTTTAGTACAATTAACTAGTTCAAAATCTTTAAAGAATGCCTCTGTATAAAATTTAGCAATCTCCATAGAACTTTTCTTTTCTCTTTTTCTAGCTACTTCCATTTTATCTTCACCAGAATCGCTATCGCTAGTTAAATGCCCTACATCCGTAATATTCATAGCTCTAGTAACATCATATCCTAAATATTTTAATGTTTTTTCTAAGATATCATGTCCTATATAGCTTCTTATATTTCCTATATGGGCATACCCATATACAGTAGGTCCACATGTATACATCTTTACTTTACCTTCTTCATTAGGAATAAATTTTTCTACTTTTCTAGTTAAAGTATTATATAAATACATATTATCACCTACCTAGACTCATTATAGCATATTAAAATCAAATAAACTAGCATACAGTATCTAAAAGTACTTCTTTAATTATTCTGTCTATATCCCTTATATTCATTTCTTTATAATTAAACTTCTTTTTAACTAATTTAATATATTTATCACAATCTATATTATTTATAGATTTTATTTTTTTATTAATAATTTTATTTATATCTTTTTTACTAAGATTATTAAACAATATAATTTTATCTATTCTATTAACTAATTCTATTCCTAAAAAGTTTTTTACCTGATCCAAAACAATATTATATTTATTATCTATAAAACCAAATCTATTTTTGTCGCATCCTAAATTAGAAGTCATAAAAACTATACTTTTTGAAAAATCTATCTTTTCTCCAGAAGAACTAGTCATATAACCTTCATCAAACACTTGAAGAAACAATTTAATTACACTAGGATGAGCTTTTTCTATTTCATCTAATAAAATTACTGAATAAGGATTATCTTTAATTTTATAAATAACGCTATCTTTATCTTCATATCCAACATATCCAGGATTTGATCCAACAATTCTAGCAACTGAAGCTCTATCACTATACTCGCTCATATCAATTCTTACAAAAGCATCTTTAGGATATATTTTTCTAGCATACTCTTGTGCCAAAAATGTTTTCCCTACACCACTTTTCCCAACAAAAAGCATTGATAAAGTTTTCTTATTAAAATTATTATTCATAGTCAATGAAATAATATTATCTATAGCTTCATCTTGTCCTACTACTTCTTTTTTTAATTCCTTTTTTATTATATTTATATTTGAATTCATTATTTTATTAATTGGTATTTTAGTTTTATTTTCTATAACATTATAAACACTGTTGATAGTAGCTTCTTTTTTTAATTCTATTTTATTTTTATTTATTTCCTTCAATTTGTTTTCTAAAAAACTTTCTCTCTTTTTTAAATTAGATGCCATCTTAAAATTATGATCTATTATAGCCATATTTTTTCTGCTATTAATTTGCCCTAATTCATTAATAGTTTTTCTAATTTCTTTATCCTGTTGGTTATCAGTCATTAAAGTTTTAGTGCAAACTTCATCCAATATATCAATAGATTTATCTGGCTGTTTTCCAAAATTAATATACTTATTAGATAAACTAATAATAGAATCTATAAGACTATCATCTATTATAATTCCGTGATAATTTTCATATATTGGTTTTAGTCTATTTAATATTATTTTTGTCTCTGAATCTGTTGTTTCTTCAATATATATTTTTTGAAAACGCCTATCTAGCGCTTTATCTTTTTCTATATGTTTAGTATATTCTTGTTTTGTAGTAGCACCAATAATCCTAATTTGTCCCCTAGCTAAATAAGGTTTTAATATATTAGAAGCATCGATGGCCCCTTCAGCACCTCCAGCTCCTACTATAGTATGAATTTCATCTATAAATATAATGATATTTCTACTATTCTCAATTTCTCTAATCATTTTGCTTACTCTTTCTTCAAATTCACCTCTATATTTTGTACCAGAAACTACAGAAGGCATTGATAAGCTTATTATTCTAGTGTTTTTTAGTTTGTTAGGAACTAAACCTTTATCTATCCTTCGTGCCAATTCTTCTACAATGGCAGTTTTCCCAACACCAGCTTCTCCAATCAATAATGGATTGTTTTTTCTTCTCCTAAGCAAAATTTCAATCACTTGATTTAATTTTTCTTCCCTACCAATAACTGGATCAAAATCTTCGTTAACAGTTTTTTTATTTAAATCAACACCGTATTCTTCTATTATCAATTTACTTTTATGCGCATTACTCTTATTAGAAAACTTATTAACAACTTTCTCATACAATAGATCAACATCTATATTCATACCAATCAAAATTCTATTAGCCACACCTTCTCCTTCTTCCAATAAAGACTCTAATAATTTAGAAACTGTAATTTCTGTATTTTCTTCTTTACTATCAAGTATTGCATTTTCTATAATTTTCTTTAATAAAGGAGTATATAAAAACCAAGTGTTTTCTGAATTACCACGACCTATTATATTTATTATCTCAGATTTAAATTTATTATACGTAACACCATAATTATTTAAAAACTTTGTTACTTTAGTATTACTATTTAAAATAGCCAAAAGCAAATGTTCACTACCAACATATGGATGTTTTAACTCCAACATCTCTTTTCTAGACATTATTAATACTTTTTGTGCATCCTCATCAAATTTTGAAAACATATAATCATCTCCTATAATAATTTTAAAAGTTTTTATTATTAATTATCAATAAAATACGTTCTAAAAAAACTGACAAAAAATGCATAAAAAAAGAAGCCGAAGCTTCTAATTTTTAAACTAATAATATTATTATGAATATAACAAATAATAACAGTAAAAGTTCTAATAATAATTTCCAAATTGTTTTTAACCATTTAGTATATGGTATTTCTAAATATGATAAAACTGCCATTAACACAATACTAGTTGGTGCGAATAACATTGTTAAACCATACATTGATTGGAATACAACTCCAATTAGTGAGAAATCTCCTTTATTAGAAACACTTGCTACATATGGTAATACACTTTGGAATGTATATGATGGATCAACGTTGAAGAAGCTAGCTAAGATAGCTACTAAACCTCCTGTAACTACATTAAATCCTTTTGATAAATCAAGTAACACTTTGTATATAACCATTTGATATGGACGTTCAGCTGCTACTACTAAACATGCATAAATTAATACAACAATGATTGCTGTTGGTAATGCTCTTTTAACACCAGCAACAAATCCATCAACCATATCATCAAATTTAACTTTATAAATAAAACTTAATAATAATGTTGCAAGTATAGTAATAATTGTAAGTTCACTTACTGTCCACACACCAAATGCATTAACAGTTCCTAATAGTTTTCCAAATATAGGGAATCCAAATAATTTGAATTTTGTTACTGCTTTAGTTGCTGTTTCAAATGCTTTGATTTTGAATGCTCCTGACCATGGAATAAATGATAGTAATACTACTACTAACACTATAGATAAGATCACTACTAATGGAGCAATTGTTGTTTTCTTTCTTGCAGAAACCTTTTCAGGTACAAAAGCATCATTTTCTTTTACTAATACCTCTTTTGTTTTAGTTGCTTTTTTAGTTGTCTTTTTAGCTGTTTTTTTAGTAGATTTTTTATCACATTTACTCATATATAGTAATGTATTCATAATTACTAGAGCAATTCCTGCTACTAAAATAACGATTTTTGAAACTATTCCAGATGTTATTTTTACATTTAGTGTTGACATAATAAAATTAATATTATTATAACCAAATGTAGTTCCAGCAACACCTACTACTAGAGATCCTACAATTGCTAATGCTGCAGTAATCTTATCATATCCCATTAATAAGATTAATGATATTAGCATTGGAACAAATAGTAATAATCCTAATTGTAGTCCTGCTATAGATGTTAAAATTGCAAGTATAGCTATCATTATAGAAATAACTAGTTTAGATTTATTTTTAAAACTATTAGCTAGTTTATCTAAAAATACTCTGTATGCACTAATTTTATTTAGTACACCATATAATCCACCGATGGCTATAACAAATAAGAATACTAATCCAAAATATTGAAAAGTCATTAATGGATAACTAATTAGATCAAATAATCCAACTTGCATGCGTCCTTGTTCAACATATCCATATCCACTTGAAAAATAAGCAACTGGTAAAATCCAAGTAAATAAAGCTACCACTAAAAATGTGATAAGAACGACTTTAAATATGTTATGTTTTTTCATATTATACCTCCCACTATAATTATACTAATTAAAAGGTCTTTTTACAAGTATTTAACTTGTTTTTTCAAGAAAAAAAGACCCTATTTTGAGTCTTCTTCATTTAATGGTCTCATTAACGGGAACATTACTACATCTTTTATATTATCTGAATTAGTAAGTAATTGAATTAATCTATCAATTCCTATACCCCATCCACTAATAGGTGGCATACCACACTCCATAGCAGCTATATAATCGGAATCCATTGGCATAGCTTCCTCATCACCATCAGCCTTTAATTTAGCTTGTTCAATAAGACGATCTTCTTGTTCTTTAGGATCGACTAATTCTGAATAACCATTTATTATTTCAGCTCCATTAATAATTAATTGGAATCTATCAGTTAATTCTTTATTATCATCATTTGCTCTAGCTAAAGGACTTAAACTAATTGGATGTTTAGTTAAGTATGTAGGTTTAACTACATTAGGTCTAGCCACTTTCTTGTATAATTGATCTACTAAATTACCATAACCTAAATCTTCAAGCGGAGTTTCACTATCAATATCTATTTTATCTTCTTCAATCTTCTTTAATAGTTTTTCTTTAGTATCATATTTATCTATATCTATATCACTATACTTTAAGATTAAATCTCTGAAACTAATCTCTTCCCATTCTCCACTTAAATCTACTTCTTTATCTCCAATAGGAACAGTTAATGTACCAAATGTCTTTTCTATAACTGTTTGTAACATTTCTCTTAAAAATTTCATATTATCTTTATAATCATAGAAAGCTGCATAACCTTCCATCATAGTAAAGTCTTGTAAGTGAGTAGCATCTATTCCTTCATTTCTAAAACATCTAGCTATTTCAAAAACTTTAGTAAAACCACCTACAACAGCTCTTTTTAAATATGTTTCTGGTGCAATTCTTAAATATAAATCTATATCTAGAGCATTATGATGAGTAGTAAACGGTTTAGCAGTAGCTCCACTAGCTTTATTATTTAAAATAGGTGTTTCTATTTCAATATATCCAGCTTCATCTAAGAAGTTTCTAATTTCTCTAATAAATCTACTTCTTAATAAAAATTTCTCTTTAGCATCATTATTCATTATTAAATCTAAATATCTTTCACGATATATCATCTCTACATCTTCAACACCATGGAATTTCTCTGGTAATGGTTTTAAAGCTTTACCTAAGAACGTTATAGAACTAGCTCTAACTGTTTTTTCACCAGTATGAGTAGTAAACATTTCTCCTTCTACTCCTATAAAGTCTCCTAAATCATAATTAGCTTTAAAATCTTTATAAGTTTCTTCTCCTACCATATCTAATTTAACAGATACTTGGATTCTTCCTTTAATATCTCCAATAGTTAAAAAACTCATCTTACCCATTTTTCTCATTAGAACAATTCTACCAGCTACTCTAACACCAGTAACTCCATCTTCTAACTCTCTTGCATCACATATCTCATAATTTGTTTCAAATCTATCTGGATATGGATTCTTAATATTTTCTAATTTCTCTCTTCTAACTCTTTCTTGTTCACTTAACTCTCGCATGTTTCCAACTCCTTCACAACATCATCTCTAACAACTTTTGTATTACATATTATATCATGTAATCCTCTACTTTTTCTACTAAACATAATCATTATAGCAGAAATAAACATAATCATACTCTGAACAAAATTCATAGTAAGTATTCCATAAACACATATATTTTTAGTAGCAAATATAATAAGCGCAACAGATACAATATCTATAAAAACAGAATTTATAATTAATGTTCTATATACTAATTGATTCATAGTTAAGTCACTATCATCATTAGCTTTTACTCTAATCCTCATTATCTTCTTACCTAAAGTTTGTCCTTTTTTATAAAACTGATAACAAGCAAAATATAAAACTTCTAAAAATAAAGTAATAATAGTTATAAAACCACTCTTTTTATAAATTTCATAATTAACATCAACCATTTCACCTAAATAAGTATCAGTATCTATCTTTTTATTCATATATTTTTCTGCTAATTCATTACCACTATTATTTAATTTTTCTATATTTTCATTATCATAAAAAGGAACAGATATAATAGAAGCTACCACTATAATAATTAATGAATCAATCAAAAAGGCAACTAATCTTTGGATAAATAGTGCATTTTCTTTATTATTTTTCACTATATCCCTCCTTCAATTCATTCAATATAGAAATTATATCACGAATATTAGAAGTTTCATATATTTTATTTTTAATTACATTAGCATTCTTTATACCTTTTAAATACCAACCTGTATGAGTTCTAATTTCTAAACAAGCTATTTTTTCACTTTTTAAACTGTTTAAATAATCCAAATGCTTTAATATCATGTCAATTCTTTCATCAATAGATATTTCCTTATCATAATCTTTGCCATCTAAATAATTAATAGTGTTTTTAATTAACCACGGATTACCTAAAACACCTCTACCAATCATTACAGCATCACAATTAGTTTCATCTATCATTCTTTTAGCATCTTCAGGTGTTTTAATATCACCATTACCAATAACAGGAATAGATACATTTTCTTTAACTTCTTTTATTATATTCCTATCTGCTTTACCTCTATATCCTTGAGATCTCGTTCTAGGATGAACACAAATAGCACTTGCACCTGCTTTTTCAACTACTTTAGCCACTTCAACAGCATTTATACTCTCCAGATTCCAACCGCTTCTAATCTTAACTGTAACAGGGACAGATACTACATCTACAATAGATTTAACAATATTATATATTTTATCAGGATTCTTAAGTAATGCTGCACCAGCTTGGGCTCTTAATGCGACTTTAGGAACAGGACAACCCATATTAATATCTATAATATCTGGTTTCATAGTTTTTTCTATATATTTAGCAGCATCTACAAAAGACTCTTTATCACTACCAAATATTTGTTGTACTATAGGTCTTTCTTCTTCTGTCATATATAACATATCAATAGTTTTTTGGTTATTAAAAGTAATTGCTTTATCACTAACCATTTCTGCATATATTAGACCACAACCCATTTCTTTACAAATTCTCCTAAAAGCGGAATTACATACACCAGCCATAGGCGCTAATACAACTTGATTCTTAATTCTAACATTACCTATATTCCATTCCATATTCATCATCCCCTAGTATTATACATAAGAAAAGAACTTATAACAAGTTCTAAATATGTACTACTTTTGTTTCTTTAATAGATCTCTAATTTCTTCTAAAAGTTCTACTTCTTCGCTCTTAACAACAGCTTCCTCTTCTTTCTTTTTACCAGCCATTACTTTATTGACTATTTTTAATAATATAAATAATACTAAAGCCATTATTAAGAAATTTATAATAGCAGTTATAAAATCACCATATTTAATTACTTGTCCACCATATATTTTAATAGTTCCTCCTACTTTTGCACCACCAATACCATTAATTAATGGATTAATAAAATCAGCAGTTAACGCAGTTACTATTGCTTGGAAAGCACCACCAATGATAACACCAATAGCCATATCCATAACATTTCCTCTTAAAATAAATGTTTTAAATTCAGCAATAAATCCTTTACCTTTTCCTTTAACGTTTTTCATTTTGCTCTTAATAGCTTTCTTCTTAGACATAAAAACTCCTCCTTGCCTATATTATAATAGATATTTAATATTTTTCAAGAAAAAAAGAACTATTGCTTATCTAGTTCTTTTAAAATTTCAGCCTTTGTCATTTTAGAATAATTCTTTATACCCTTTTCTTTAGCAATCTCTTTTAATTTAGTAATAGACATAGATTCATAGTTATCTTCATCTTCTTCTGGCATTTTACCATGTTCTACTAAATAATCGATTTGTTCCTTAGTTAAAGTTTCATATTCTAATAATGTTTCAGCAATTAGTTTCAATAAATCCTTATTCTTCTTAATTATTTCAGTAGCCTTATCATGACATCCATCAATAATTTTTCTCATTTCCATATCAATTTCATTAGCAACTTCATTAGAGAAGTGTTGAGACTTATTATAATCTCTTCCTAAGAATACACTTCCTGCTTGTTGTTCAAATTGAAGAGGTCCTAAATCACTCATACCATACTCAGTAACCATACTTCTAACAATCTTAGTAGCTTTTTCAAAATCGTTATGTGCACCTGTTGTAATTTCTCCAAAAGTAATTTCTTCGGCAGTACGCCCACCAAGTAATCCTGTTACTTCTTCTAACAAATCTGTCTTAGTAGCACATAATTTTTCTTCACTAGGTACCATCATATTGTATCCACCAGCAGCACCTCTAGGAATAATAGTAACTTTTTGAACATCATTAGCTCTAGCTAGTTTTAATCCAACAACAGCATGCCCTGCTTCATGATAAGCAACTAATTTACGATCATTTTCACTGTATTTACGAGATGTTTTAGCTGGACCCATTAATACACGGTCAGTAGCTTCATCTATTTCACTCATACCGATTTCTTCTTTATTTCTTCTAACTGCAAGTAATGCAGCTTCATTAAGTAAATTTTCTAAATCTGCTCCACTAAAACCTGGAGTTCTCTTAGCTAAATGTTCTAGAGTAAGACCGTCAGCTAATTTTTTGTTTTTAGCATGAACTGCTAAAATTTCCTCTCTACCTTTTACATCAGGTAAACTAACAGTAACCTGTCTATCAAATCTACCAGGACGTAATAATGCAGGATCTAATACATCAGGCCTATTTGTCGCAGCAATTATAATGATTCCTTCGTTTTCCCCAAAACCATCCATCTCAGTAAGTAATTGGTTTAATGTTTGCTCTCTTTCATCATGTCCTCCACCTAAACCTGTACCTCTTTGACGACCAACTGCGTCTATTTCATCTATAAATATTAAACATGGTGCATTTCTTTTAGCTTGTTTAAACATGTCTCTAACTCGACTAGCTCCAACACCAACAAATAACTCTACAAAATCAGATCCACTAATAAAATAAAACGGAACATTAGCTTCTCCAGCAACAGCCTTAGCAAGTAATGTTTTACCAGTACCTGGAGGCCCTACTAATAATACCCCTTTAGGTATTCTAGCACCTAATTTTTGGAATTTCTTAGGTTTTTTTAAGAAATCTATTAATTCAGATACTTCTTCTTTTTCTTCTTTAAGACCTGCTACATCTTTAAATGTAACTTTGTTCTTTTCATCATTTAATTTTGCTTTACTCTTACCAAAATCTAATGAATTCTTATTACCCGCCATTTGACGACTAAACAAGAAGAAAGCAAAACCAATTATTATTACAAATGGTAATACATTAATTATAAAAGACAATAGTGATGATGATTCAGGATCTGCTTTTGCAGTAAATTTAAACTCTTGTTCATCACTAGCTTTTACTATCTTCTTCATTACTTGATCAGATAATGGAAGTTTAGCAAAAAAAGTTTCATTCTTTTCATAACCATCTAGACTACCTCTTACTTCATATGTATAAGCAGTTCCTCTAGTAGTTACTTCTAATTCTTTAATCTCATCTTTCTCTAATTTATCAATAAATTCATTATAAGTTAATACATTAACTTTATTATTCATTACACCAGCAAAATAGAATATACCAAGCATTAATATTATTATAAATAAATATGGTAACAATCCTTTTTTAACTGTTTTCTTATTTAAATTATTTGCAGTATTCATAAATTCCTCCTTAACTATACTCAAGTATTATATCATATTTTTCATCTTTTTTCTTATCATATTTAGATTTTTTTAAACCAGGTAACCATACAACTACACCCTTAGAATCAACAACTACAGGCCACATATCTCTATCTCTAGTATTAATCTTACTATCAATAAAAATATCTTTGATTTTTTTAGAACCATTTAATCCTTTAACATACATCTTATCCCCAATCTTACGAGTTCTAATAATAAGTGGTAATGTTATTTCTTCACTATTAAGTTTGCATATATTATTACTGTTAGAGTTAACTTCATCAATTAATTTAATAGTTTTGTTATTAGGTAATTCTACATAATTATCAAACTCTATTTCATAACTAGTAATCTCATCACTAACTCTCTTTAGTTCTAAATAATCATAGTTTTTAGTAGCTACTACCTCGTTAGGTAAATTAACAAAAACATTTGCCTTGTTACTATATATTAATTCTAATAATAATTCAATATGTTTATCACTGATTAAAATTAAATCATCTTGATAAAACTCACTCATAATATAATATAACACTTCTTTTTGTAAAAACTTATCTATCTTTTTAAACTTATTAATTTTAATTTTGTCATCTTCTACTACTTCTTCTAATGCTTCATCACGTTTTGTTTCAATAAACCTATCTGCATCTTCTATAACATTACTAAATTTTAGAAACTTTAAATGTATATTAGGATCTTCTTCTTTCAAAAAAGGTAACACATATTTACGATATCTATTTCTAGTATATGTATCTTTTTCATTAGATTTATCAACAAAGTATTTAACTTTGTTCTTTTCATCATATTCTTCTAATTCTTTTTTAGTATAGTTTAATAATGGTCTAACTATATCATATCCTTCCATATGAACTGTCTTTTTAAAACCGCTATATCCATTTAAATTAGAGCCTCTACTAATTCTCATAAGTATTGTTTCTACTAAATCATCACCATGATGAGCAGTTACTAAATAATTAGCATCATACTTCCTAACAACATCTTCAAAGAATTTATATCTAATATTTCTGGCTTCGTTATGAAAATTATCATCTCCATAATTAGTAATAGTCATATATTCAAATATAATATTATTCTCTTTAGAATAACTTCTTAAATAATCTGCTTCTTCCAAGCTTTCCACTCTTATATTATGATTAACATGCGCAATAATTAATGATAAATTATATTTTTCTCTTACTTTTAATAACATATCTACTAGTGCCATAGAATCAGGTCCACTAGAACATCCAATAACTATAACATCATTTTTATGTAATTTAAATGTTTCTTCTATTGATAAATTGATCATTAATATCACCACACATTTCTAAATTATTATACCATGTATATGTTTAAATCAAAAGAAAAAGTGATTAAATCACTTTTAATTTTCAGGTATTTTTATTATAAATTCTCCATCTTTAGAATATAAGTACTTTTCTCTAGCGTATCTTGCAATATAATCTTTATCTTGTAATTTATCTGCATCTACTCTTAATCTTTCTTCTTTTTCTTTTAATTCCACATATTTTTTATCAAGATCTTTCTTTTCTTTATATTTATTATATATTTCTACCCAATACTTTCCAATAGTAAATGTAGTGATTCCAATTACAGCTAAAGAAATTAAGCCCAATGAAAGAAAGCGTTTTGTTTTTTTTCTTCTTCTCGCCATAAACACCACCATCCTAAAATAAATTATAAAGCCAAAATAAGCAAATGTTTACAAAAAAATAGTTTTTTTATAAAATTTTACACTAATTTACTTCTTTTTTACGTTTTTTATTCTTATTTTTTTCGTTATTGGAAAACTAATATAAAACCCTATCAAAATAATCATTAAAAAATAAACATGCATTATACCATTATTAATTTTTTGCAATAAGAAGAAATATAATAGAGCCATTATCAATACAAATATAAGTGTATATATAATTCTATATTTCTTTCTTTTTTTAAATAATAATTCATAATTAATATTAACTAAAGAAGAAAAAGCAACCCCATAAAAAAAAGAAAATAATAAAGAAATAATCTGTATCTTAAGATTCATTATTTAAACAACCTATTAAATATACTATTTTCTTTACTTTTTTGCCCTTCTTCTGCATAGTTAATCCCATTTATAGTTCCTTTAATAGTAACATTGCCTTGCAATGTATCAAGTTTTACTAGTTCTAAAGATTCACCTTTAATAACTATGAATCCCATTATTGTTTCAAGTAAAAACTGTTCGTTATCAAAGTTTTCTATCTTTTTGACTCCTGTAATAACTAAATTTTTTCTTTCCAACAAACTAATACCATGATTATAACTACTTATATTATCTTGTTTATTCATATAATCCTCCCAATAAACTATATGAATTTAAAAATTAAAATATACCAAAAAAAATAGATGTTTCCATCTATTCTTCTGTAGACTCTTCTTCTGCTTCTTCAGGTTTTTCTTCTGGTTCCTCAGCATTGTTGTAAGCATCGATAATTGCTTCTTCAAACATAGCTCTTACTTCTGCATTGATTGGATGTGCTATATCTCTATATTCTCCACTAGCAGTTCTTCTACTAGGCATTGCGATAAATAGTCCTTTCTCACCCTCAATTACACGAATGTCATGAACGGCAAAGCTATCATCAAGTAAAACTGATGCAATTCCTTTCATGCGAGATCCTTCTTTTTCAATCTTGCGTACATTAACAGATGTGATCTTCATGTCATATTCCTCCCTCTTAAAGTATAAAACTTTACACCTATATTTTATAATAATACTTAAAAAAAAGCAATAAATTTAAGTATAATACGCTTTTTTTAGTCACTTATTGTTAAATTTTCTATTAAAACATCATTATAACTGAAAGATTTTCTTTCCCCTTTTTCTGTTTCTATAATGAAAATAGCAGGATATATTTCAGTAATAACGCCCTCAAATTTATCAATTTGATTTCTAGTTCCTTTAAAAACAAATTTTTTAGATATGTTTTTATTTTTTTCTATAAATTTCTTAATTTTATCTATTGTCATCTAGGATACCCCACATACATAGTACCTGTAGTTATTATACCGCCCATACCATCACTACCATATTTTGTCTTTTCTATTGTCTTCAATAGGTCTATACCCTTACTTTTATCTGAAAACGCTAACGTAGTAGCAATAATAGCAGGATCTAAAGCATGGATATTTATTCTTTTTGGACTAGAAGCAAAATTAGCACCTGCTTTAATTAATTCCTCATAATTAGATTGACAAGCACCTGCTATTATTATTAATTTATCATGACTTTTTTCATATTTTCTAGCTTCCTTTACCGCATCTATAAAATTAAAAGAATTCTGATAATCACTTTTTATTTTGTCTTTTCTATTTTTATAGTAAGCATCATGTCCTGTAATAACTAATATATCGGGATTAAATTCTACTAATAATTCTAATACTTTATCAGCCATTTCTTCTTCTAAAACAGTTAATCCATTAGCTTTCACATTCATCTTCTTATAAAAATCCATACATCTTTTTAAATAATCAGAATCACCATCTATATGTAATATTTTACCTGGTAAATAAAAATACTTGTCTCTATCCATTGATATATCTCTAATATTATCTTCTATTATTTGTGTATCATTACTAGAAACTTCTTTTTCCTTTTTTAAATCACTAACCAAACTATCTGCATAAAGTCTTAAATCTATACCTTTAAGAACAGCAACATCATCTTCTATAGAAATAATTTTAAATAATATATCATTATTATAAGAATTTCTAGTAACTAAATCTCCCACTATTAAACCCAAAATATCATCTCCATTAAAATTTATGCAAAAAAAAAGAAGTTATTACTAAACTAATTCGTTAGCCATTTCTATAAAAATCGAAACATCTAACTGTTCAGCTCTAACTGACAAATCATATTCATGCTCTTTAAGTATTTTTCTTATGATATCTAAGTCATAATTTTTTAAATTATTTTTGATATTCTTCCTCTTATATTGAAAACAATTTCTAACAAAATTTATAAAAAATTCTTTATTCTTAATAAATAGCTTATCTTCTTTTTCTTCTAAGGAAATAATTTCACTATCTACATTAGGTTTAGGAACAAATTCTTCCCTAGATACAAAAAATTCTTTTTTTATGTTATAAAAACTTTTTAATAAAACGGTAATAGATCCATAATCTCTAGTACCAGGATTAGCAGATAATCTATCTGCTACTTCTTTTTGAACCATTAAACATATCTTTTTAAAGTTAATCCCACTATCCATAAGTTTTATAATAATAGGCGTAGTTATATAATAGGGAACATTACTCACAAAGAACAAGTTACTATATTCTTTATCTTTAATATCTTCTTTTATATTTGATTCTAAAAAGTCTTGATATAAAACTTCTACATTAGAATAGTTTTTTAATTTTATTTCTAATTCTTCCTTTAAATCCTTATCTATTTCATAAGCTAGCACTTCTTTCGCTACATTTGCTAACTCTTTAGTAAGAATTGCTCCTCCAGGACCTACTTCTATTACTAAATCCTTATCAGTTATATCACAAATATTAACAATTTTTTTAACTATATTATTATCCTTTAAAAAGTTTTGCCCAAATTTCTTTTTAAATTTTACATTGTACTTTTCCATAATTCCCCCAAATTATATTATTTCTAGTTCTTCTTCAACCGGTTTTTTATTAACATGTTTTAATAGTTTTAATACATCATAAACAACTATTATTAAAGCTGGTATTATTACTAAAACAATCCATCCAATAGATTTAGATAAAAATACTCTCAAAAAACCAATCTTTGGGACTGTTAAGAACACTTTTCCATATATATCTTGTTCAGAAACCAAATATGAATCTTCAACACTATTAGCATCACCTTTAGTTCTAAAGTAATATTTATTATCAGTAGTTTTTTCTGTTCCTATAATTCTATGAGTAATAACATATCCATCGTATCTAGGATCATGAGTAACAAACGTTATTATATCTCCTTGTTTTAAATCTTTCATCTTTTCTCTTTTTATTATTACACCATCTTGTATATTAATATTAGGAATCATACTACCACTAACTATTACATATGCATTAAACAAAGTTGGTCTGTTTTCGTTTTTATGAACATTGTGTAAAACGTTACCAAAATAAATACAACATGCAGCATATACAATAGAAAATAATACTATTATTACATACAATACTATTTTAGCAATAAAATAGCCTAGAAACTTTATTTTTTCTAGATTTGTCATAGCAATATGTATGTTTTCACTAGAATCCATTTCATCGCCTCCCATAGTATATTACAATAATATCACGTAAATTTTTAAAAAACTATATTTTAGCACAAAAAAAAAGAACACTTTACATGTTCTATTTTGCTTTTGCATACATATTAATAGTAATATCGCACTTAACATCTTTATTACTAGATTTTTCAGCTACCCAAGCTTTCAAACGATACTTGTCTACCAAGCTTGATGAATATGATCCGTCAAACAATACCATATATCCTTTAGGAGTACCAATTTTGCTTTTTTTAGTAAGTTCTTTAAACTCTTTAGGATCAAAAACCTTAATATATGTACCTTCATTTTCTTTTTCTAAATATACCTTTATATCCTTAGAAGAAAGATTACAATCAGAAGATTTCTTTAAAGCAACCTCATAATCAATTACTGATTTATCTTTTATTTTAGATTTTACATTAAAATTAAAATACTTTTTAGAATCTTTTTCTTTTACACCATTTTCATCTTTAGTTGGTTTTAATCCAGTTAATTTTATACCGTTTTGTTTACTTGCATAAGTTATTGAAATTTGTTCTGTTTTCTTTTTAGGTTCAACCTTTTGTCCTGCTTTATAATTAACAGCTATTATAGCTAACAAAAAGAATATAAATGCTGTAATTATAATTAAAAATATAATTATAGTTTTAGTACTAAAACTTTTACCCTTCTTATCCATATACATCCTCCTATTCTATTATACCAACACCAACCATAATTTCAAATGATTTTTCTTCACTATTTATGGTATATGTGTCAGCCAGCCACATTTTTAACTCTAAACTAATTAATTCTTTTTTCTTAATACTACCAGTATAAATCTGTTTAGCACCTATATCTGTTTTAGCTAATTTTAAACTATCAAATGTAACTGGTTTTTTTAATAATGCTCTATTTGTACTTTTTTCTGTTAAATATAGTTTAATGTATTTAGGATTAATAGAATTAACAGAATTTATTTGTTTTAAATATATTTCATATTTAACTTCTTTATCTTTAAGTTTATCTGCTTTTATTATGAAATTAGAATATCCATTACCCTTTTCCTTATTCTTACCCATTTCATCACTCATAGTAAGTGAATTTTTTATTTCTAAATTACTTTTCTTTGTTTCTAAAGATAAAACATTCTTATTAGATGTACTCTTTTTAGTAAAACATAATAATAACACTACCAATAATACAATTATCAACATTACTATTATAAAAATTTCTCTATAATTAAGTTTTTTCATACTATCTCCCCTTTAAAATCCCCATCTCATAATATCGAATTTTATATTATTTTGGGTCCTGAATCCTCCCATATTCTTTTGAGTGGCAAACAATAAATCTAAATGACTTCCTTTTATAGCACCACCTCTATCTAAAACAATAGCCATAACTGGTTCTGAATATATATTTATATTATTTACTCTTATAATACTACCGCATGGAATTGATTTATCTGCAGCCAAAATTCTTATTTTTCCATATTTTTTATCATTATAATAAATGTTTCCGTTTTTAACATTTTGTGAAGGTCTACAAGCAGTATGTCCTCCACATCCTTTACAATCTGGTCCATATCCTGTAAGTTTCCCATAAAAAGCAGCACTTCCACTCTTTGCATTCATAACTGCTTCATCAAAACTTTTATAAACTTTTTGAACAGTTTGTTTGTTTTTACTCATTAGCTTATATGAATTTGAAAGATTAGAAACAGGTATAGATTTAATACTATTAACATTATTTACCATAGCTGTTTCGTGCTTAGATCCAGATGCTATTATAAATAGAAACAAAAAAACAACCACTAAATAACAACAGTATTTAAAATAAACGTGTAAATGTTTCATATAAAACACCCCATACTATTATTATCTAAAGATTAGCACACTAATTATTTTAAGTCAAATAATTTAGTAGCGTTTTTAGTAGTTGTTTTCATAACTTTTTCTTCATTAATTTTCTTGATTTCACTTACTTTTTTCGCAATAATGGGAATATATTTTGAACTATTCTTTTTACCTCTATCTGGTTCTGGAGTTAAATATGGACTATCAGTTTCTAAAACTATATTTTCTAAAGAAACCCCTTCTACTACTTTATATAATTTACTATTTTTGAAGGTTACTACTCCACCAATACCAAGTAGATATCCCATTTTAATATATTCTTTAGCAGTTTCTAAACTACCGCTAAAACAATGGATCACACCTTTTAAATTATATTCTTTTAATATATTTATGGTATCTTTAGTTGCATCTCTACTATGTATAACAACTGGAATATTAAGTTTTGTTGCTATATCTAATTGTTTTCTAAACAACTCTTTTTGTTTATCTATATCTTCTTTTCCATAATGATAATCTAATCCTATTTCTCCTAAACCAACCACTTTTGGTTTTTTTAATGATTCTTTTAAATAATTTAAATCATAATTGTTAACTTCTGATGGATGAAATCCTAAAGTTAGATAAACACTAGGGTACTTATTAGATAAAATAAGCCCTTCTTTAATAGATTCCATATCACATCCAGAAACTATTATCTTAGCAACATTATTATCTATATTTTCTTTTATTACTAAATCTATATCATCATAATCTTCACTAGTTAAATGACAATGAGTATCTATATACATATTATCCCTCCAAAATAAAAATACCATATAAATGATATTTTTACTACTTATTTTCTTCAAAGAATTTATCTTTATCTATTCTAGCAAATAATATTTCTGGTTTAGATAAAGAGTATTTATTATTTTCTACATAATTAATATCTTTAGTATCTATATTTAATTGCTTAAGTATATTTTTAGATGTATCTGGCATAAATGACTCTAATAAAATACCACATACTCTAATAGATTCTAATAAATTATAAATAACTGTTTCTAATCTATCTTTCTTAGATTCATCTTTAGCAAGTACCCAAGGAGTGGTTTCATCTATATATTTATTACTATCTCTTAATACATTAAATATTTCACTAATAGCATCACTTACTTTATATTTGTTCATTTTAGAGGTTACTTTTTCATCTAAAGTATTAATACTATCTATAAATTTTTTATCAATATCTTCTGTCACATTCTTATAACTAACATTTCCTTCAAAATATTTATTAGCCATAGATATAGTTCTTTGGACTAAATTACCTAAGACATTAGCTAAATCACTATTAATTCTTTCTATTAATAATTCATGTGTAATATTTCCATCACTAGCAAATGGTATCTCATGAAGTAAATAATATCTAACTGCATCTACTCCGAAAGCTTCCACTAAATCATCTGCATATAAAACATTACCAACAGATTTACTCATCTTATCAGAATTAGTTAATAACCAAGGATGCCCAAATATTTCTTTTGGTTGTTCTAAACCTAAAGACCATAAGAAACAAGGCCAATATATAGTATGGAATCTTAATATATCTTTACCTATTAAATGAATATCTGCAGGCCAATATTTTTTAAATTCATCTGTTTGTTCATCTACATCATATCCAATATTAGTAATATAGTTAGATAAAGCATCTACCCATACATAAACAACATGATCAGAATCAAAATCTACTGGAACCCCCCATTTAAAAGATGTTCTAGATACACATAAATCTTGTAATCCTGGTTTAATAAAGTTCTTTAACATCTCATTCTTACGAGATTCTGGTCTTATGAAATCAGGATTATCTTCTATATATTTTTCTAATTTCTTTTGATATTTACTAAGTTTAAAAAAATAAGCTTCTTCACTCTTTTCTTCAACATCTCTACCACAATCAGGACATTTACCATCGACTAATTGACTTTCAGTCCAAAAAGATTCACAAGGAGTACAATAAAGTCCTTTATATTCTCCTTTATAAATATCACCATTATCATACATTTTTTTAAATATGTGTTGTACTACTTTCTCATGATGAGGATCTGTTGTCCTAACAAATCTATCATAACTTGTGTTCATTAAGTCCCAAATTCTTTTGATTTCTCCTGCTACTTCATCAACAAACTCTTTAGGACTCTTACCACTTTCTTTAGCTTTTAATTCAATCTTTTCTCCATGTTCATCTGTACCTGTTTGAAAATAAACAACATATCCTTTTAATCTTTTAAATCTAGCAATTGCATCACCTAAAACAATCTCATAAGTATTACCTATATGAGGTTTACCAGAAGTATAAGCTATTGCTGTTGAAATATAAAACTTTTCCATATTATATCTCCTCCTTATTATATATTCTATTATTCAAATAATTTTTGATAATCTTTCTACTAGGTTCACATAAATTACTAGGTAAATTATCTATATCAAACCAATCGTAAGATACAAACTCTTCGCTATCTTTCAACATGACTTCTCCACTATATTTATTAGCAATCATACCTATAGTAACATAATGAGCATATTCGTTCTTATCATCAGCAATAGATACTAAATTCAAATCTTCCTTTTTTATATCAAGATTAGACTCTTCTTTAGTTTTTCTAATAGCTGCATCCTCAAACGATTCATTATAATTTATATTACCACTAGGTAATGTATATGTTCCTTCTAATCTCATATTACTATCTGCCTTTTTAGCATCACTATTTCTTAATAATAACAATATTTCTTTATTGCTATTAAATATTAATATTCCTATACCAACACCAATATTATTCATAAAAACCTCCATAAAAAAATTATTATAAACATAAGGACGAATTACTCGCGGTACCACCTTACTTTATAATAATTAATATTATACACTTAAATAGTTAACGCCTATCTACGATTATACCTACATATCGATATAATAGTTCAGAAGCCATAGTTTATAAAGTATTTATATCCTCTTTCACCTAACAGGACTCTCTAAAATAAATTTAAGTTATAAACCTCTTCATCAATACATTTCAAATATGCATTAGTATAACACAACTTTTTTTATTCTTCAATATGCTTTCCTAAAAATTGAGCAAACATACTAGCAATCTTTTCTTCTGTAGTTCCAATATCATTCTTATCAGATAATATTAATACTAATCCTATAGCATCACCATTCATTATAATTGGAGAAACTATATAAGATAAACTTTCTATCTCTGAATCAATAAGTTCTATATCATGATTGCTTCTCTCAACAATATTTTTTCTATCATTCATAATATTTTCCAAATACTTAGAAATATTCTTATTTAAATACTTTTTTCTAAAAAATCCTGCTCCGGCAATAAATCTATCTCTATCAGTTATAAATACACTTTTATTAATAGCATTATACATAATATCTACTATTTGCTTAGATAATTCTTCTATATCATTCATCTTTGAAAACTTTTTCAAAGCTATTGTTTCCCTATCAACAAAAATTTCTAAAGATTCTCCATCTCTAATTCTCATAGTACGGCGAATTTCTTTTGGAATAACAATTCTTCCTAAATCGTCTACTCTTCTTACAACACCAGTTGACTTCATAATTATTCCTCACTTTCCCATACTTATATTTTTATCTAAATTAAGCAAAAATATACTTGTTTTTTCTTTATTTATATTATAATCAATATTTCCAACTTTTCCCTTGGTAAATATTTCCATATTTATATAATAAAAAAAGCACTTAACGTGCTTTTGTTTTTGCTTCTTCTTTCTTATCAAGTAAATATGAATTAGTTTTAGTATAAATATATCTTTCTCCTTGTTCCCTAACTCCGTTTATTAACGTAGTATCCTTAACTAAAACCTTAAATTCTATATCTTCTAATAACTGTTTTGAATACTTTTTAGTTAAATATTTTTCTATATCAATACTGAACTTTTCTTTGTCTTCTTTGGTTGTTTTTTGTGTAAATACTTTGTTTACATTTTTTACAATGTTTTTATCTATATTATTATCTATATACACTTTGAACTCTTTTTTCTGATTTTTATTAAGTTCTAAAAAGTCTTTTTTATTAAACTTTATAGTATCCCCATTGCCTTTAGGTTCAAAAGAATTAACTTTAGATTTAAATATTTCTATTCTTTCTTCTTTTAATGGAGATATTTCTTCACTCAATTCTTTTCTATATTTAGAAAGTATCTTTTCTAAGTTTTCCGTATCTAATACTATTTTTTGTTTTTTAGCTAAAGATAAAAATTTCTTTTTTATTAAATCCATAGAATCAAGTGGAGGATTTTTTATTAATGACATAATATCTTCATCAAATAATACTTTTGTGTTATTTTTTAATGTTTCTATTACTGCTTTCTTATAATTATTTAAATGTTGTTTGTGAAAATCTTGTACTGCCTCTGTCATCAAACTTACCTCCTAGCATAGTAAGTTTAGCAACGATTATTTTTTAAGTCAATACTATTTCATAAAATTATTTAATATTTTATCAAGTAGACTAACTAAGTAGTAAACTGGATGTTTTTCTAGTTTAATAATATCTAAAACTATTACTAAATTAGATCCTCTACTTATAAATCTAAACATAGGAGTTATATTAAATGCTTCTATAAAAACATCATCTACTTTTAATTTCTCTACTACGTCTTTAGTAAATACTAATTCAATAGAATTTTTAGTCTGTCTAACATTCTTAATTTTTAATTTTTTAGCTAAATTTTCAAACCATTCTTCATACATATATATAATTACATCTTCACTTAACTTACCAAATCTGTCTTCTAATTCACTTTTTACTAACTTTAAGCTCTCAAGTGAATTAATATCATTAATCTTTCTATGTATCTCAATTTTTAGATCATCTTCACTAACATAATCATCTTCTATATGAGTATTAACACTTAATAATGGTTTATCTTCACTATCTTCTTCTGTTTCTTCTAAAGGAAGATTTCCTTTCTTACGTTCTATCTCATCGTTTAATAATTTTAAGTATAAATCAATTCCAACTGAATCTATAAATCCTGCTTGTTCACTACCAAGAATATCACCAGCACCTCTAATTGATAAATCACGAGTTGCGATAGAAAATCCACTTCCTAAAGCAGTAAATTCTTTTATAACGTTTAGTCTTTTTATAGCAGTTTCAGTTAGTACTTTATTTTTATTATACATTAGATAAGCATAAGCAAATTTATCACTACGACCAACACGGCCTCTTATTTGATATAGTTGACTAAGTCCAAATCTATCTGCATCTTTAATAATCAATGTATTAACATTAGGTATATCTATACCTGTTTCTATAATAGTACTACAAACTAAAACATCATATTTATGATTTATAAAATCCATTATTCTACTTTCTAAATCATTTTTATTAAGCTGTCCATGAGCACTAACTACCCTAGCATCAGGCACTAATCTTTTTAGTTTAGCAACCTCTTCTTCCATAGATTGGACTTTATTATAAAGCAAGAATGCTTGTCCATTTCTAGATAATTCTTTATATATAGCATCTTTAATTAATTGATTATTTTCTTCAATCACATAAGTTTGGACAGGATATCTATTAATTGGTGGTGTTTCTATTAAAGATAAACTTCTAATACCTACTAATGACATTTGTAATGTCCTAGGAATTGGTGTTGCACTTAAAGTTAAAACATCTACATTAGTTTTAATTTGTTTTATTATTTCTTTATGCTTAACTCCAAATCTTTGTTCTTCATCCACTACTAACAATCCTAAATCTTTAGGTTTAACATCATCACTTAATAACCTATGAGTACCGAATACTAAATCAATAGTTCCTTCTTTTAGCCCAGTTATTATTCTTTTAACTTCTTTTGGTGAAGTAAATCTATTAAGTATAGCGATTGATACAGGAAAATCTTTAAATCTTTCCAAAGCGTTTTTATAATGTTGATCTGAAAGTATTGTAGTTGGACATAAGAATAATACTTGTTTAGAATCTAGAATAGCTTTAAATGCTGCAATAAAAGCTACTTCTGTTTTACCAAAACCTACATCTCCACATAATAATCTATCCATAGGAACAGGTCTTTCCATATCTTCTTTTATTTGTTTAATTGCAACAATCTGATCTTTAGTTAATTCGTATGGGAAACATTTTTCAAAATCTAATAGCATCTCATCATCAGGAGAAAAAGCAAATCCACTTCTAGATTCTCTTTCTGCATATAATTCTATTAATTCATCTGCCATATCATTAACTCTGGCCTTTACTCTAGCTTTAGTTCTTTCCCATTCTTTGCCACCAAGTTTATTAATCTTAGGACTAACTCCCTCTTTACCAGAATATTTACTCAATAAATCAATTTTCTCAACAGGTATATATAACTTATCTTTTCCTTTATAAATAACCTCAATATAATCTTTTAAAAGACCAGCTACTTCTAAAGTTTTAATACCATTATATATACCAATACCATGTACATCATGAACTACATAATCTCCAATTTCTAACTTATTAATATCGCTAATGTTAACTGCGTATTTATATTTAGTATTATATTTCTTATGTTTTTCTTTAATATTAAATAATTCTTTACTAGATAAAAATACATAATTTAAATAAATAAAACCTTCATTTATATCTTTTTCTACTATATTAACTTCATTTTCATATATTTTATCTAAAGATGTCTGGTGTATTTTCATATTTAAATTCTTAACTAAATTTCTAATTTGATGTTTCTTTAAACATATAATTACTGTTTTTCCATTACTAATACAATCTCTAATATAAGTATTTATACTATCTACATTCTCATTAAAGCTATTAATTGTTTTAATATCATAATTAATTACATTCTTATTAGATAGATTATTAATAGTCATATAATTTATATAATCATCTACACCTATCTCATCAAAACCAAACATATACTTACCAGAATAATCTAAATCTTTACTTTCCTGATAAGTCATTACTTCATTTAAGATATTAGTATAACTAATCTTTAGTTGTTCATAATCTTTAAAAATAGCAAATGAGTCTCCTAAATAATCTAATATATTAGATACTTTTTCATATTTAGGTAAATACTTCTGTTTACCAAAATAATTTTCTTCCACAGTTTTTGTGGATAAAAATTCTGTACACGGCTTTATTTTTATATTTTTTATCTTTTTTAAAGAACTTTGTTTATTAGGATCAAAATATCTAATAGATTCTATTTCGTCACCAAAGAATTCTATTCTCACAGGATTATCTCCTTCTAAAGGAAATACATCTATAACAAATCCTCTAACTGCATATTCTCCTGTTTTAGTAACCAGTGTGTCTTTTTTATAACCACTACTATAAAGTAAATTAGCTAATTTTTTAGGATCTATCTCATCTCCAACACTTAAATTAATTAAAAATTTATTATAATTTTCTTTTTTAGGTAAATATCTTAAATATCCCATTAAATTAGTAATTACAATATATTTATCATTACTATTTAGTTTATTTAAAGTTTCTAATCTAGTTATTTCTAGATCAGGTGAGATAGCAAGTGCTTCGCTAGTTAAGAAGTCATCCATAGGAAAAAGTAATACTTTATCAGTATAGTTTTCTACTGATGAATATAATTTATTTGCTTCATATAAAGAATTAACTACTACTAAAATATTCTTATTTTTCTTCTTTAAATTATTTAAATACACAGCAAAAAACTCATCGGTAAGACCAGCTATACCCATGTTCTTTTCTATTTTAATATCAATTAAATTGTCAAATATATTCATAAACATCACCTATTCTTACGATTGTATTTATTCATAAGAGAAGGAAAATCCATATTAAAATAATCGTCTATCACTAACTTTATTTCATCAAATAAATTATCTATTACTTTAACATCCTCTTTAGATAATTTACCTAGCACATAATCTTTAGTATCCATATCTTTATTATTAGAAATACCTATTTTTAATCTTTTATAATCTTTAGTACCAATATTACTTTCTATATCTTTTAAACCATTATGTCCACCACTAGTACCAGTATCTTTTAATTTATAATTACCAACATTTAAGTCTAAATCATCAGAAATTATTAAAATATCATCAATATCTATCTTAAAGAAATCAATAAATTTTCTAACAACTCCTCCACTTAAATTCATATAAGATTGAGGCTTTAAGAAAATTACTTTTTCTACATTAATATTAGACTCTATATATAAACCATTAAACTTTTCTTTCCATTTAGTATCTACATTTTTATAGTTTATATACTTATCTAATATATTAAAACCAACATTATGTCTTGTTTTTTCATATTTTTTTCCTGGATTACCAAGACCTACTATTAATTTCATAAGTACCTCCTATTTATCAGAAAATTTATTTGTTATTTTTTTTACTAACCTTTTAGGTTTACTTAACACCTTTTCTTCCATATCTTTCATTTTTTCTTCTAATGTAATTGGAGCAATAGGAACACAATCCATGCGAGCTCTATCATCTATTTTAAATTTTGTACCTCTTGCTTTTTCTATTAAACGATGTTGCTCATCACAATCTAACTTTATAAACTCATCATATGGCATACCATATGTTTCTTCTATATCTTTCTTAAAATAATCATTAGCTTCTTTTGACATATGAACCCTCCTATTTATCTATATGATACTCTTTATAAACAATAGATTTAGCAATCTCTCTTTCTTTAGAAACTAATTTAATAGCTTCTTTAACATCCATACCATCATCTACATATAAATTAACATGTTCAATGATTGATAGATTACTATAATCTACTTTTTCTTTATTACCTTCAACTACTAAAACTATTTCCCCTTTAATATTATCACACTTTTTAATTAAATCACTAATTTTTCCTCTTATTATTTCTTCATACATCTTAGATATTTCTCTATGAACACTTATATTTCTATCTCCAAATATATCTAACATATTAGTTAAAGTCTTGACTATTCTATGAGGACCTTCATAAAAAATTAATGTATCTGGATAACTTCTAAGTTTTTCTAACTCTTTCTTTTGTTTAGAACCTTTAGAATTTAAAAATCCATAGAATAAAAATGGAGATGGAGAAATACCTGATGAGATAAGAGCTGGAACAAAAGCAGTTGCACCTGGTAAAGGTATAACATTTAAGTTATTATCTATTACTTCTTTAACTATTACAAATCCAGGATCACTAATAATAGGAGTTCCTTGATCTGTAACTAAACCTAAGTTTTTACCTTCTTTTAACATACTAACTACTTTGTCTTTTATTTGTTTTTCGTTATATTCATGACAACTAATTAGTTTTTTAGATATTTCATACTTCTTTAATAATTTAGATGTTTCTCTAGTATCTTCACATAATATAGCATCTACCATCTTTAATGTATTTAAAGACCTTATTGTTATATCATCTAAATTACCTATTGGTGTAGGTATTAAATATAAACTATTATCTTTCTTCATATTTATTCCCCTCTATTATTTTAGAATACTCTTCTGCTTCTACTCCTTTTTCAAACATAATTAAAGGTTTATCTATTTTTAATCCAACTTTTCCATTCTTAGTTCCTTCTATTAAGAATAGTTTTGCATCTGAATCTTTATCATTATGAATAAATCTAACTCTTTTAGGTTCTATATTATACTTTTTATATAAATCTATTACTTCTACAAATCTTTCTACTCTATGAATTAAATATAATTTACCATTATTCTTAAGCATCTTTTTAGATAATTTTAATATTTCTTCTAAAGTTATTTTTATTTCATGTCTAGCAATTGCTTCTTCCTTAGATTCTTTAGTTTTAGAACTACTTTTTTCCAAAAAATAAGGTGGATTGCAGCATATTATATCATAATAATTGTTTTTATCCATAGAAAAATCTTTAATATCTGCATTAATTATTTCTATTTTGCCTTCTAATTTATTATATTTAACTGATTCTTTAGCAAGATCTGCTAATTTAGATTGTATTTCTACTCCAGTAATCTTACTATTACTATTTAAAGATAAAATTAACGGAATAACACCATTACCTGTACCAATATCTAAAATATTACTATTTTTCTTAACATTAATAAAATTAGCAAGCAACACACTATCAAGACAAAAAGAAAAACATTTATCATCTTGATAAATTTTTCTGTTTTTATAACCAATTAAATCATTTAGTTTTTTCATTTTTCTTATCCTTAGAGAATTCTACTATTCCCTTTTCTTTTAAATCTACTTTATATGTACCTTTAAATACATTAATATCAACAACTTTACCCATACCCATTTCAGTATCAGCCATCATACCCATTTTTGGCATATCTTTCTTTAAATCAGTATAAATATCATCTTCATATCCTAAGCAACATAATAATCTTCCACAAATTCCATTTATTTTAGTAGGATTTAAAGCAAGCATTTGATTTTTAGCCATATTTATAGATACACTATTAAAATCTGTTAAGAATGAATTACAACATAAGAATAATCCACAAGGTCCAAGTCCACCTACTCTTTTAGATTTATCACGAACTCCAATTTGTCTAAGTTCAATTCTTGTTTTATATTTACCAGCTAATTTCTTAGCAAGTTCTCTAAAATCAACTCTTGATTCTGCTAAGAAAGATAATACTAACTGACTTTTATCAAAAGTATAATACGCATCAACAAAATTCATATTTAAATCTAATTTTTTAGCTGTTTTCTTAGCATATTTTAAAGCAGGAGCTGCTTCTTTTTTGTTTTCTTCTACTTGTTCTAAATCTTCTTCTGTTGCGATCCTAACAACATTCTTTAATGGTAATACTAAGTTTTTCTTCTTTTCTTTTTTGATATCTTGTTTAACAATACCAAATTGTAACCCATTTTCTGTATCAACAATTACTTTTTCTCCTTTTTTTATATCTAAGTGGTTAGGAGAAAAATAATAAATATTTTTAGTTTCTACAAAACTTACTGCGACTACATCATACATACTTATACCTCCACTAATTCTGAAAATATTGCATCTAACCACAATTTATAATTAACATTATAAACTAATTTTGGTAAATACTCTTCTATTATTGAAATTATCTTAATAATTTCTTTATCGATTGTTTTTTCTAACAATTTTATTATATCACTATTAAAGGCATCTTTATCTAAAACTTTATAATCTAAATAATTTACTAGTATTTCTTCTATTGTATTAAATTTCTCTTTAGCAAGTTCTTTATCACTAATCTTTTCATATATAGATTTATAATTAATAAATAAATCTTCTTTTTTCAATATATTATCTAATAAATATATAGTATCTTCATCTACTTCAATGTTAATATCATTACTCTTTAAAGATAATACCTGACATCTAGATATAATAGTATCTAATATCTTATATCTATTATTAGTAAGTAATATTGCAATTATTCCTTCTTCAGGTTCCTCTAAAAATTTTAATATTGTATTGGCAGAAGCAGGATTTAGCTTATCTGCTTCTTTTATAATATATATTTTTTTGTTATCTAATAAAGATTTATTTTGATATTCATCTTTTAATTCAAGTAATTGATTCTTTTTTATCCAAGCACCATCTGATTCTAATATAGTTAAATCAATATATTTATCTTGATCTATTAAATTACTTTTATTTTCTTCTGATTCAGATAATTTATCTAAATTACTTTTATTAAATAATATTTTTTTTATGAAATCTTTTACTATTTTAATATCTTCTTCATAATTATTAACTTCAATTAAATATGCATGAGAAATCTTATTTAAGTTAATTATATTGTTTGTAATATCATTAAATTTGTCATATTTACTATTTGTATACTTCATATAAAACCTCTCATAATATTAATATTTTAAATAGTACTAGTGCAATTAATGCTGGTGCCCCTAAAAAGGTAACACTTCCTAAAGTTATAAAATTAACTGGTACCATCATATTAAAATTAACGGCTATTAAATTATATCCATATAATATAAATGCCGCTAAGACTACGTTTCTTACTATTATTTTTAATTTTTTCATCATATATTCTCCTTATATAGAATAGTATGATGATTATTTATTTTTATTCTAATTCTTTTCTATCATTTAAAGCTCTTTCTAAAGTTAAACTATCAACATATTCCATATCAGCACCTATTGGTACTCCACTAGCAAGTCTAGTTACTTTAATACCCATTCCATCTAGGATTTTTTTAATATATAATGCAGTAGTTTCTCCTTCTATACTAGGTTTAAATGCAAAAATTATTTCTTTAAACTTTTCTTCTTTGATTCTATCAATTAATTTATTAAGTCCTATATCTTCTGGATTAATCCCATCAAGAGGAGATATTAATCCATCTAGCACATGATATTTTCCACTAAAAACTCCCATCTTTTCAAATAAGAATACATTTTTAGTATCTTCTACCACACATAATAAATCATTACTTCTACTATTATCAGAACATATAAAACATAAATCATCTTCAGTTAAAGTATTACATTTCTTACAATGTTTTATTTTTTCTTTAACACTTAATAAACTTTCAGAAAACAGTTTTATTTGATCTTCTTCTAATTCTAATATAGAAAAAGCTAATCTCTCAGCTGTTTTTTCTCCTATACCAGGTAAAGTTTTAAAAGATTCTATTAAATTCTTAATACTCTCTGGATACATACTTCTACCTAAAACATTCCAGGCATCATATTACTATACTTACCTAATTTTTCTTCTGTCATTTCATCTACTTTTTTATTAGCTTCATTAACAGCAACTAAGATCATATCTTCTAACATTTCAATATCATCTTTATCTAAATCATTATCTTTATTAATTTCTACCTTAGTAACTTCTTTTGTTCCTTTAATAGTTACTTTTACTAATGAACTTTCTCCAGTAAATTCAGTTTTACTGATTTCATCTTGAGCTTTAGTCATATCTTTTTGTATAGCTTGTGCTTGTTTCATCATTGCTTGAATATTCATAATTTTCCCTCCTATTCAACTTCCACAATATCACCAAATAGATCAATCGTATCACTTGATATTATATCATCACTTTCTTCTTTATCAAAGACCTTCTCAGGTTCTTCTTTAATTTCCATTTTTTTACCATCTTTTAACATTTTTATATAATTATTTTTATAATTATCCCACTCTTTATCACTTATAATGGCAAAATTCTTATCAGATTTAGTTATTTTATTGTAAATTTTTTCCATATTTTCAATATTTTCTAAGTTTTGATCCACAATTGAATCATATTCATAACTCATAACAATACTTTCATCAGAAACTACTCTAAACTTAGAATTAAGTATTTCACATACTAAATAACCTATTTTTTGATCAAATGTATAATCATTTAACTTATTTAACTTTTCTTTTTCTTCATTTAATATCTTTTTATTAGCAGTTGCTAAAGTATTATTGACTCTAACATCCATAATATCTTTAATATTTAATATTTTAGTACCTTTGATTATTTTCTTTGGTTTTTCTATCTTTTTTTCTTTTTTAACTGGTTTTTCTTCTTTTTTTGTAGTTTTTTGCTCTTTTTCTTGGGAAATAATTTTTTTTTCGTCTAATTTTATTTCCTGGGAAATAATTTTATCACTATTTTCTTCTATAAATTTAAGTAATAACACCTCAATGTACACTTTTGGATTACTACTGTTTTTTATATCGAACATTTTTTCGTTAATTATATTAACTAGCTTTTCATAACATATCTTTTTATCATCATCTAAATCACTATTTTTCTTATCTAAATAGTAATTTACTATATTATCTCTTAAATAATACATAATTTGAGATAATACTTGAATTAAATTTTTTCCACTATTATTAATATTATTTATAATTTCTAATACTTTCTTTATATCAGAACTATATATAGAATCACAGAAATCTTTTAATTCACTTTTTATTAATAATTCATTTATTTCTATATAATCATCGTATGTGATCTTATCTGAATTATAAGAAGATAACTTATCTAAACTACCAATAGAATCTCTCATACCACCATCAGATGATAAAGCTATTTCTTCTAAAACTTCATTTTCTACTTTAATCTTTTCAGATTTACATATTTTCTTAAGATTACTCACTATTTCATCATTAGATATTCTTTTAAATGAGAAACACTGACATCTAGATATAATAGTTTCTGGTATTTTTTGTTGGTTTGTTGTAGCAAGTATAAATATTGCATGTTCTGGAGGTTCTTCTAAAGTTTTTAATAATGCATTAAAAGCTCCAGTTGATAACATATGCACTTCATCTATTATATATACTTTATAAGTTAATTCTGCTGGTACTAAAGAAATTTTATTACGTAATTCTCTTATTTCCTCTACTCCATTATTAGAAGCAGCATCCATTTCAATTATATCAACACATTCTTTTTCAATAGATTTCTTACAATTATCGCACTTTCCACAAGGATTACCATCTTTAGAATCAGTACAATTAACTGCTCTAGCAAATATCTTAGAAATTGTAGTTTTTCCTGTACCTCTTGGACCAAAAAATAAATAAGCATGTCCATTTTTATGATTTTTAATAGCATTTTTTAAAGTTTTTACGATTACATCTTGTCCTACTACATCATCAAAAGTTTGAGGTCTATATTTTCTATATAAAGCTTGATACATTGTCATAACCTCCTCTTCTTATATTATACCATATTTAAAAGATTTCTTTTCACTTTTTTCTTTGTTTTTCAAAGAAATTATTCATTATTAATTTTATTTTATCCACAGTTAAATTATTATATATTTTAACAGATTTATTATTTTTATCTTTTTCTAATATTTTATTAACTATTTTAATATTTTCAGTATCTAAATTAGATAATCCACAATAAATATTATTAATTCTAGATTGTTTTATAGCACTAGCACACATAGGACACGGTTCTAATGTAATATATATATCACAACCATTTAACCTCCAGTTATTTATTTTTTTTGAAGCCTTTTCTATAGCAATTAATTCAGCATGTTTAGTAACTAAATTATATTTTTCTTTTTGATTATAAGCTTTTGCTATTATTTGATCATCTTTTACTATTACACAACCCACAGGAACTTCATCATTTTTTAAAGCTTTCTCTGCTTCTTTAATAGCAATATCCATATATTTTAAATTCATATTATCAACTCCAAAAAAAACGTGCACATAAAAGTTAAATGTTAAGGCTGCTATCTTCCGATTCTGACCTGGTTCCATCACTTTTATTGCACGTATATATTCTATTATATTTATTTGTATTTGTAAATACTTTTAATATGTTTCACGTGGAACATTTAAAATATTAATCAAAATACTATGTTTCACGTGAAACATTACTCATTATTTCTATTGTTTAATATTTATTTTCCAGGTAATATTCTATTTTTATTTCCTGGGAAATATTTTTTATACTTTTCTATCTATGTTTCACGTGGAACATAAAAAAAAGAAGATTATTCTTCTTCAGAATTATCTTCTTCAGTTTCTTTTAATACTAATGCTATAGTAGAAACTAATTGATTATCTTTAAGATTAATTAATCTTACACCTTGAGTAGCACGTTTTAAAGTAGAAATTTGTTCTAAAGGCATTTTGATGATTATTCCACTATTAGTAATAATCATTACATCATATAATTCTTTGTCATCAACACACTTAAGTCCAGCCATAATTCCATTCTTATCTGTAATATTAAGTGCCTTAACACCTTTACTTCCTCTATGAGTTAATCTATATTCATCAACTAGAGTTTGTTTTCCATAACCTTTTTCAGTTACTATTAATATTAAATTTCCATCTTTTACCACTTCTGCTCCAATAACTTTATCCCCAGAATTTAAATCAATTCCTTTAACACCAGAAGCACTTCTACCCATAACTCTTACTTCAGATTCATTAAATCTAACCATTCTACCATTATTAGCACCGATTGCAATTTCTTCTTCACCAGTAGTTATCTTAACAGTAACTAACTCATCTTCTTCTTTTAATCCAATTGCAATCTTACCACTCTTACGGATACTATCAAATTGTTCTAGATCAGTACGTTTAATTAAACCTTTTCTAGTTACAAATACTAAATATTTATAAATTTCTTCTTCCGCATCTATTTTAATTATCGAACTAATGTTCTCATCTTTCTCTAATGGTAATAAATTAATTATTGGTAAACCTTTAGATTGTCTACTAAATTCAGGTATCTCATAACCTTTCATTCTATATACTCTACCTCTGTTAGAGAAGAATAATATATAGTCATGAGTCTTCATAGAAATTAAATGCTCTACAAAGTCTTCTTCATTAGTAGTCATACCTTTAATACCTACTCCTCCTCTATTTTGAGTTCTATAAGTATCAGATTTTAATCTCTTAATATATCCTTTATTAGTTAAAGTTACAATAATATCTTCCACAGGTATTAAAGACTCATCTTCAATATAGTCAATAGCAGTCATATCAATAGTTGTTCTTCTGTCATCACCATATTTATTTTTAATTTCAGTTAATTCCTTTTTGATTATATCTAAAACTTTTTGTTCATCAGCTAAGATTCCTTTTAATTCTTCAATTAATTTTAATAAATCTTCTAATTCTGATTCAATTTTAGATCTCTCTAATCCAGTTAATCTACGTAATTTTAATTCTAATATACTATCAGCTTGTATTTCAGTGAAACTAAATTTAGCAATTAATTTTTCTTTTGCTTCTACATCACTCATAGCTCCTCTAATAATTTTAATTACTTCATCTAAATTATTTAAAGTTATTTTATAACCTTCTAATATATGAACACGTTTCTCAGTTTTATTTAAATCAAACTTAGTTCTTCTAATAATTACTTCTTTTTGATAATCAATATATTTAGATATAATATCTTTTAATCCTAATATTTTAGGAGTTTTATCATCAATCATCATTAAATTTATACCATAACTAATTTGAAAATTAGTATGTTTATATAAATTATTTAAAACAACTTGAGGATTTGCAGATTGTTTTAAAGTAATAGTAATTTTAACACCATCTTTTAAATCAGTATGATAATCAGATATTCCATCAATTACTTTATTATGTACTAATTCTGCAACTTTATTTTTTAAATCTAATGTATTAACACCATATGGAACTTCTGTAATAACAATATTACTATGATTTCCAACTTCTTCTATTTGAGCCTTACTTCTAATAGTAATACTACCTTTACCAGTTTCATAAGCATTCTTTATTCCACTATTTCCTAAAATTATTCCACCTGTAGGAAAATCTGGTCCTTTAACATATTGCATTAATCCTAAAGTATCAATTTCAGGATTATCAATATAAGCAATACAACCATCTATTACTTCTCCTAAATTATGTGGAGGAATATTTGTTGCCATACCAACAGCAATTCCCATAGTACCATTTACTAATATATTAGGAAATCTACTAGGTAAAACTACTGGTTCATCTAAAGATTCATCAAAGTTTTTACCCATTTCTACAGTATCTTTACCAATATCTCTTAATAACTCAAGTGACATTCTTGAAAGACGTGATTCTGTATAACGCATTGCTGCTGCTCCATCACCTTCGATATTACCAAAGTTACCATGTCCATCAATTAATAAATATCTTTGATTAAAATCTTGTGCCATTCTAACCATTGCTTCATAAATTGAAGAATCACCATGTGGGTGATAATTACCCATAACTTCTCCAACTGTTTTAGCACTTTTTCTATGTGGTTTATCTGGGGTATAACCTGATTTATACATACTCCATAAAATACGTCTATGCACAGGTTTCAATCCATCTCTTAAGTCAGGTAAAGCACGAGATGTAATAACACTAACAGCATATTCTAAGAATGAATCTTTTACTTCTTTAACAATATTATTTTCAGCTAAATTATCTCTTTCATGGAAAGCTAAGCCATATTCTTCAGTTTTCTTATCATTATTTTCCATACCTTACCTCCTATATGTCTAGATTCTCAACGTATTGAGCATTCTCTTCAATAAACTTTCTTCTAGGTTCAACTTCTTCACCCATAAGTTTTTGGAATATTGAATCAGCTGCAACACAATCGTCCACAGTTATTTTTCTTAGAGTTCTTTGTTCTATATCCATAGTTGTTTCATTTAATTCTTCAGCATCCATTTCTCCTAAACCTTTCATACGAGCAATTTCAGCACGATCTCTAACATTTTCTGGTAATGAATTTAAATATTCTTCTAATTCATCATCATTTAACACATATTTTCTACTTTTACCATGCATTATTCTATATAATGGTGGTTGTGCAGCATAAACATGTCCTTGTTCAACTATAGGTCTAAAGAATCTATAGAATAAAGTAAGTAATAAAACTCTAATATGTGATCCATCTACATCAGCATCGGTCATGATTACTATTTTGTCATATCTTAATTTATTAATATCAAACTCATCACCAATACCAGTACCAAATGCAGTTATTATAGTTCTTATTTCTTCATTACCTAAAGCTCTATCTAATCTATTCTTTTCTACATTTAATATTTTTCCACGTAAAGGTAAGATTGCTTGAGTCATAGAATCTCTACCTTTTTTAGCAGAACCTCCAGCAGAATCTCCCTCGACTATAAATATTTCAGATACTTTAGGATCTTTACTTTTACAATCAGATAACTTACCAAAGAAATTAGAAACTGCTAAATCACTTTTTCTTGTGATTTCACGAGCTTTTTTAGCAGCATGTCTAGCACGAGAAGCTAAAATAGCTTTTTCTATAATTACTTTTGCTTCACTAGGATTTTCTAATAAGAATTTTTCAAAACCTTTAGAAAATATACTATCTGCAAGTTTTCTAACTTCTGAATTTCCTAATCTTCCCTTAGTTTGTCCTTCAAATTGAGGGTTAGGATGTTTACAAGAAATTATCATAGTTAATCCTTCTTTAACATCATCACCTGTTAAAGACTCATCTTTATCTTTTAATATATTATTCTTTTTAGCATAACTATTTATAACTCTTGTTAAAGCTCTTTTAACACCTTCTTCATGAGTTCCACCATCATGAGTATTAATATTATTAACAAATGAATAAATATTTTCATTATATCCAGTGTTATATTGCATAGCAACTTCAAACATTACATTATTTTCTTCACCTTCTAAATGAATAATATCTTCATGTATAGGTGTTTTTTCTTGATTAATAAATTTAACATACTCAGAAATACCACCTTCATATAAGAAAGTTTCTCCAGTAGATTCATCTAAATCTCTATCATCTCTTAATGTTAATCTTAATCCTTTATTTAAGAAAGCTAATTCTCTAACTCTTACCATTAAAGTATTATAATCATAAACATCAGTATCAAATATATCTGGATCTGGTTTAAAAGTAACATAAGTTCCTGTTCTACTAGGTTCACATTCCCCTACTACTTTTAATGGTTCAACAGTGTGTCCACCATTTTCAAATTTAATATAATATATTTTAGAATCCTTATATACTTTAACTTCTACCCATTTACTTAAAGCATTAACAACACTAGCACCAACACCGTGAAGTCCACCAGATACTTTATATCCTCCTCCACCAAATTTACCACCAGCATGTAATACTGTATAAACAGTTTCAACTGTACTTATACCAGTTTTCTTATGTTTTTCAACAGGTATTCCACGACCATCATCTTTAACTGTAATACTATTATCTTCATTTATAATAATTTCTATATTATTACAAAAACCAGCTAAAGATTCATCAATAGCATTATCAACAATTTCCCATACTAAATGATGAAGACCCTTAACATCAGTAGTACCAATATACATACCAGGTCTTTTTCTAACTGCTTCTAATCCTTCTAATACTTGAATTGCCGATGAATCATACTTTTCTTCTACTTTTTCCTCATTCATTGTATTACCTACTTTCTTTCAATTTCTCCATTATTTACTTCATATATAATTGCTTTTTCTAAATATTTCTTATTTATTCTTCTTAAATCTGTAGTAGTAACAATAGTTTGTATATCATTACTAATTAATTTTAATAATTTATTAATCTTTTTAACATCTAATTCACTAAATATATCATCTAATAATAATATAGGTTTAGTATTACAGTATTCTTCAAATATAGGAATTTCTGCTAATTTAAATGATATAATTGCAGTTTTTTGTTGTCCTTGAGACCCAAAATACTTTAAATTTTCTTCATTTAATATAAATTCAAAGTCATCTCTATGAGGTCCATATAAAGTCATTCCATAATTTATTTCTTTTTGATAACGACTTTCATATTTGTTTTTTAATACTTTAGAAATATTTTCATCATTAAACTCATCTATATCTATATTAGGTATATATTTAATAGATAAAACTTTATCATTAGTAATACTTTCATAATTATCATTAATAGATTCATTAATTTTATCTATAAATTCTTTTCTCTTTTTATAAATAATAATTGCTTTATCTATTAATTTATCAGTAATTACATCTAAATATTTCTTATCTGCTATAGAATTACTAAGTAATAATTTTAAATATTCATTTCTTGTTTTTAATAACTTATTATATTCATTATAAGTATTTAAATAAACTTTAGAAATTTGTGAAAGTTCAATATTAAGTAAATTTCTACGGATACTAGGTGATCCTTTAATAATATCTAAATCATCTGGAGTAAAAACTATTATATTTAGATTTGATATATAATCAGATACTTTCTTTATCTCATCTAAATTAATCATAAGTTTTTTATTATTTTCAGTAATTTCTACTCCTAATTTATTAACAATCTTATCTTTCCTTACTACTCCATTTATTTTAGCTTTCTTTTTACCAAACTTTATTATATTAGGACTAATACCAATTCTATGAGATTTAGTTAATGCTAAAATAACAATTGATTCTAAAATATTTGTTTTTCCTTGAGCATTATTTCCAATAAAAATATTTATATTACTTCCTAATTTTATATTTGCTTGGTCATAATTTCTAAAATTTACTAAGTTTAATTTAGTAATTTTCAATCAGAACGTAAAATAAGAGCCATATAATCACCTTTACCCTATCAACGTGTTCCTATATACACATTAATATTATATCATAAAAACTTAAATAAATCACTAAAAAATAGTTACAGACGTAACTATTCATCCTATTTTTCTATTTCTCATAATTAAATCTAAACGAGATGCTCTAGAAAGTTGATTTTCAACAGATCTAAAAGAAACAGGTACTATAATTTCTCTATCATTATTAAATATAATTTTAGTACTAGTAGAATCTATTCTTTTTATTCTTTTAACATGTTTTAAAGAAATCCAAGCACAATCTTCTGCTCTAGGTGAGGTTGTAGGAAATACAATTAAATTACTAGATTCTTCTAATACTATAGGTACTTTATATTCAGCACCCAATATACTTTTAGCACTTTCTTTTCTACCATTATAAGAACTACCAAAGTATTTACAACTATCTTCCATTATTTTAAATGGTTTTTCTTTAATAATATACCTTTCTTCATCTTCATAAACTAAACTACTTTCTTCATTGTTAGGTACAATTGCTAAAGTACCCTTACTTACTTCATAATTCATATATAATTCCCCCTTAGAAAACTTCCGTTTTCAAAAATTAAAATAACATATTCATTTGTCTAACTATGTAGAAATATGTCTATTCATATATATTATTATCAAAAAATAATATTTTTCCATAAAAAAATAGAATTTCTTCTATTTTTAATATGTTCTAATTGGTAAAACTAATTGAGTTAATGTTTCATCATCTTTAGATTTTATAAGTATTGGCTTGATTTCTCCTACAAAATTAATATCCACAGTTTCTGTTGAAAAACTCTTTAATGCTTCCATCATATATTTAGCACTAAAACTAATTTTAATATCTTCACTATTATCTTTCTTTATATTCATTTTTTCTTCTACTCTACCTACTTCTGCAGAAGAACTCTTTAAAGTTAATACATCTCCATTAGTTTCTAAAGTAACAATATTCTTTTCTTTATCACTAGTTAAAATACTAACTCTATCAACAACATTATAGAAATCTTCTAAATTAACACTAACAGTCATTAATGAATCATCTGGTAATAAATTAGAAGTATTTGGATATGTTCCATTAATTAAACGAGATTCAAATTTAATATTACCTGTTTTAAATAATATTTTATTATTAAATACATGTAATTCAACTTTTTCATTATCCCCAATTATTCTTGAAAATTCTACAATATTATGACTTGGAATAACTACATTATAATTTTCCTCACTTTCTGTGGAAAGATTAATTACTTTCCTTGCTAATCTATAAGAATCTGTAGAATTACATTCTAATATATCCCCTACTATATTAAAATTAATACCAGTAAGTACAGGTTTAGTTTCTTCATGAGATGCTGCAAAAGATGTTTGATTAACTATATCTTTAAATATATCTGCATCTAAAACTATTTTTTTCTTACTTTCTTCTAATGATATATTAGGATATTCATTTTTATTTATACCATTTAAATTAAATTCACTATTATCAGTATAAATAAGGATCTTTAATTCATCTATAACTTCTATATTAATATATTCATCTTGTAATTTTCTTACTATATCTAATATATATTTACCTTGTATTACAATACTACCTTCTTTTTCTATATTAAATTCATCATCAGTATTAGATTCAATAACAGTTTGAATAGTAATATCATTATCACTTGCTGTTAATATTAATTTTTTCTTTTTTAATTCAAATTTTACTCCAGATAAAACAGGTATTAAATTCTTAGTTGATATTGCTTTAGAAACTTTATTTAAAGCTTCTAGTAATAATTCTCTTTTAATTTTAAATTTCATATTTTCTTCCTTCTTTCTTATTTATTATTGTTTTATTTTTATTATTACTGTGGAAAAAGTTTAAAACTATATTTTTTTCTTATTTTATAAGGTTTTTAGTTAAATTAACCTTGTGTATAAATCTATTAATAATTTTAACTTTTACACAACACCTATATCTTTCTTTAATTTTTCTATAATATTTTCTAAATCTTTATTAACTTTAATTTCTTTTTCAATCTTTTCACAAGAATGCATTACTGTAGTATGATCTTTACCACCAAATTCTGTTCCTATCTTAGGAAAAGATTCACTAGTCATATTCCTACAAAGATACATTGCAATCTGTCTTGGAAAAGAAATATTAGAACTTCTCTTTTTACTTTTGATATCTTCAACAGATATTTGAAAATAATCAGATACTATTTTTTGTATTCTATGAATATTATTTTTCTCGCCCATTCCTTTACTTATAAAGTCTTTAAGAGCTTCAATTGCCAGATCTAGAGTTATATCAACTCCACCCATTATAGTAGAATAAGCAATTAATCTAGTTATTGAACCTTCTAATTGTCTTACATCTGTACCTATATTAGAAGCAATATATTCTATTACATCATCAGGAATCTCTTTTTCAAAGTCCCCTGCAACAATTTTTTTCTTAAGTATTTCTGTTCTTAAAGTAAAGTCAGGTGGGAATATATTAACTGTTAATCCCCAACAAAATCTTGTTCTTAAACGATCTTCCAATAATTTTAAATCATCTGGTGATCTATCTGATGAAATAATAATTTGTTTACTATCATTATATAAGGAATTAAATGTATGGAAAAATTCTTGTTGTGTTTGAGTAGCTCCTCCTAAAAATTGTATATCATCAATTATTAAAACATCAATATTTCTATATTTTTTCTTAAAGAAATCAACATAATTGAAATTAGTTCCTTTATCATCTTTCTTATTTATACCTATAAAATCTTGAATAAATTGATCACTTGTTACATATAAGACTTTTCTATTACTATTATTAGTAATATAATTACCTATCGCATGCATCAAATGTGTTTTACCAAGTCCACTATTACCATATATAAATAAAGGATTATACATATGACCTGGATTTTCTGCAACAGATAAGGCTGCTGCTTGTGCAAATTTATTAGTATCCCCTACTATAAAATTTTCAAAGGTATATTTACTTTTTAAATTAGTTTTTTCAAATTCTTGAGGTACTCCATCATTAATAACTTGATCCTTATTAATATCATCAGGAGGACTCTCCTCACTTTCAATTTCTTCATTTAATAAAAATATAAGTTCAAAATTAGTATTTGTAACGTCATTAAGTTTTTGTGTAATTAAATCAGAATAATTATCAGATAAATGTTTTTTATGTATTGGCATTGGAACAATTATATAAGCCTTACCATTTTCTAATTTATAAAGTTTCGTATCTTTAAACCAGGTATCAAAAGACAGTGAAGTTAATTCGTCTTTAATTTGTGTTAAAAAATTAGACCATAAAATATCGACATTCATTCCACCATCTCCCCACAAGTTAAAAATTTCTTAACTAATATTCTAACGTAATTTGTAGAAAAAATAAACAAAAAATAGGGAAAAAATTAAATCCACAAGTTATACACAGACTTTTCCACTAAAAATATAGTATAAAATAATAAAATAATAAAGTTTTCCACATTTTCCACAAATTTTACTTAACAATTGTTATTTTTATTATTAACATACCTGTTAATTCTGTGAATAACTAAAAAATAAAGAAAATACCTCTATTTTGATTGACAAAACCCCTATTCTATTATTATAATAATGTAGATTTATGTTTGGAGGTGGAACAAGTGAAAAGAACATATCAACCAAATAACCGTAAAAAATCTAAGACTTTTGGTTTTTTTGCACGTAAAAAAACAAATATATTAAATAGACGTCGTCGTAAAGGTCGTAAGAGACTTTGTAAATAGTATACCGCTGTTTTACAGTGGTTTTTTTACTAAAATGTATTAGGTGATAATATGAAAAAGAAATTTATAGTAAAAAAATCTTATGAATTTGATAATATTATTAAAAATAATGATATTTTAAAAAATAGAGGATTTATAATTTATAAGAAAGAAAATAATTTAGATTATAATAGATTTGGAATAAGTGTAGGTAAGAAACTAGGTAATGCAGTATATAGAAATAAAATGAAAAGAAGAATAAAAGATATAATAGATTCCATAAATATAAAAAGTAATATAAATTATGACTATATAATAATATTAAGAAGTATGGGTAAAAATTATAAATATAGTGAATTACAAGAAAAATTAACAGATCTATTAAAATAGAAAGGAATAAATATGAAAAAAAATAAATTAAAAATAATATTAGTTATATTAGTTTTATTATTATCTACTGGATGTGCTAAAACATTAACAGATTCACATAAAAAACCAGTAAGAAATGAAGTAACAGGACAAAATTTAACTAAAAATATTATTTGCCAACCAACTAATAAAAAGACGATTGAATTATATGAAAAGAATAAAGTAAATATTAAAAAATTACCAAAATGTGAAGATTTTAAAGTAACAAGTGGAAAATATGAAGGATTATGGACAAGTGTTTTTGTTAAACCTTTATCGTTTATATTAATATTCTTAGGAAAATTCGTTGGTAATTACGCAATATCATTAATTATAGTAAGTATATTAATAAGATTAATTGCATTTCCAATTACTAAAAAAACAGCATTACAGTCAGAAATGATGAAAAAAGCACAACCAGAAATAGATAAAGTACAAAGGAAATATAAAAACAAACAAGATAAAGATGCAATGATGAAACAAAGTCAAGAAATGATGATGATTTATAAAAAATATAATATAAGTCCAATGTCAGGTTGTTTATTTGCAATGTTACAATTACCATTGTTTATAGCTTTCTTTGAAGCAGTACAAAGAACACCAGCTATATTTGAAGATAAATTCTTATTATTACAATTAGGAACAACTCCATCAGTAGGTATAAAAACAGCAGGGTTTATAGCATATGCAATATTAGTACTATTAGTAGCTTTTACAACATTCTATTCATTAAAGATGAATATGACAGGAAATCAACAAGATCCAAATATGAAAAGTATGCCATATATAATGAGTGTAATTATAATAATAACATCATTATTTATGCCAGCTGCATTAGGAATTTATTGGGTAACATCTAACTTGTTCACAATAGGACAAAATATATTAGTGAAAAGGAGTAAAGAAGTAAATGGAAAAGCATAGTTATACAGGAAAATCTAAGGAAGAAGCAATTGAAAATGCAAAAATTGATCTACAAGAATTAGAAGAAAATCTAATAATAAGAAAAAAAGAAGAAATAAAAGGTGGACTTTTTAAAAGTAAAAAAGTAGAAATAGAAGTAATAGAAAAAAGAGAAGTAGTAAAAAATATAAAAGAATTCTTAATAAATTTACTAAAAAACTTAGGATTTCAAGCTAATATAGAAGTAAAAGTGACAGATAATATTCCTAAATATACTATTTTTTCAGATAATGATTCTTTATTAATAGGTAAAAATGGTAAAAACTTACAAGCTTTATCTATAATAACTAGTCAATATATTAAAAAAGAAGTAGGAAACTCATATAAATTTATATTAGATGTTAATGCTTATAAAGAAAAACATGAAAAACAAATAGAAAGGCTTGCTAAAAAAACAGCTAGAGAAGTTTCTAAAACAAAAATAGAAGCTAAAATGGATTCAATGAATTCATACGAAAGAAGAATAGTACATAATGTATTAAATAATAATAAGAGAGTATATACTGAAAGTGAAGGGGAAGAACCTAATCGTTATGTAGTTATAAAACCAAAAGAAGATGAATAAAAAATCTTCTTTTTTTATAATTTATCTGTTATAATATATCCAGAAAAAAGGAGGAATACTATGGATGATACTATAGTAGCAATCTCTACATCTTTAGGAGTAGGGGCAATCTCAATTATTAGACTTAGTGGTAATAAAGCTATTAGTATTGCTGATAGTATTTTTAGTGGTGATTTAAAAAGAAAAAAAACTCATACTATAAGTTATGGTTATATAAAAGAAAATAAAGAAATAATAGATGAAGTTTTAGTATCTATAATGAAAGAACCTAAAACATATACAAAAGAAGATGTAGTAGAAATAAATTGTCATGGAGGAATAACTACTACAAATAAAATATTAGAATTATTAATAAAAAAAGGTGCCAGACTTGCAGAACCTGGAGAATTCACTAAAAGAGCTTTCTTAAATGGAAGAATAGATTTAACAGAATCAGAAGCAGTAATGGATTTAATTAATAGTAAAACAGAAACTTCTAGAAAACTTGCAATCTCAGGATTACAAGGAAATACAACTAAATTAATAGATAATTTTAGAAATGATTTAAAAGATTTAATATCAAGAGTAGAAGTAAATATAGATTATCCAGAATATTATGATATAGAAGTAATGACTATAAAAAAAATCAAAGAAAAAGTAAAAGAATTAAAAGATAAACTAAATAATATAATAAAAGAATCTAAAAATACAAAAATATTAAAAAATGGTATAGATACTTTAATAGTAGGAAGACCTAATGTAGGAAAGAGTAGTATTTTAAATAAATTTTTAGATGAAGAAAAAGCAATTGTTACTGATATTGCTGGAACTACAAGAGATATAGTAGAAGGACAAGTAATACTTAATAATGTTGCTCTAAATATAATAGATACTGCAGGTATTAGAGATACTTCAGATATAGTAGAAAAAAAAGGAGTAGAGAAGAGTTTATCTTTAATAGATACTTCAGATTTAGTAATAGTAGTATTAGATAGTAATAATAAATTAACTAAAGAAGATAAAGAAATATTAGAAAAATCTAAAGATAAAACTACTATTGTAGTATTAAATAAAAATGATTTAGAAAATAAAATAGATATAAAAGACTTAAAAGATTATGAAGTAGTTAGTACTAATACTAATACTAATGAAGGTATAAAAGAATTAAAAAATAAAATAATTGAATTATTTAACTTAGAAAAAATAAATACAAAAGATTATAATTATTTAACTAATATAAGACAAATAACTAAAGCAGAAGAAGCTTATAAAAAATTAAAAGAAGTAGAAAAAGCAATTTCTAATGATCTACCAATCGATATGGTAGAAATAGATTTAAGAGAATGTTTTGATATTTTAGGAGAAATAATAGGAAAAACATATAGTGATGAAATAATAGATCACTTATTTGAAAATTTTTGTGTTGGAAAGTAGTGATAAAATGAAATATGAGGCAATTGTAGTAGGTGGTGGACATGCAGGATGTGAAGCATCCTTAGCTTTAGCTAGAAAAAAGCATAAAACATTACTTATTACTGGAAATATAAATAATATTGCTGATATGCCATGTAATCCATCGGTTGGTGGACCAGCTAAAGGTATAGTTGTAAGAGAAATAGATGCTTTAGGTGGAGAAATGGGTAAATGTGCAGATAAAGCAGCAATCCAAGTAAAAATGTTAAATACTAAAAAAGGACCAGCAGTCCAAGCACTAAGAGCTCAAGCAGATAAAAATATTTATCCTAAAGAAATGCTAAAAACATTAAGAAATGAAGATAATTTAGATATAAAAGAAGCTTTAGTAGAACATTTAATAGTAGAAGATAATAAAATAAAAGGTGTTATATTAAATGATAATACTAAAATAGAATCAAATGTAGTAATACTAACAACCGGAACATATCTAAAAGGTACAATACTAGTTGGAGATTCTAAAACCCCAGGAGGCCCTCATGGAGAAAAAGAATCTAAATTCTTATCTGATGATTTAAAAGAATTAGGATTTAAAATACTAAGATTAAAAACAGGTACACCTCCTAGAGTAGATATAGATACAATAGATTATGACAAAACAAAATTAGAACCAGGAGATAATAAAGAATTAACATTTTCTTTTGATAATAAAGCATATTATGATTATAAAAAACAAGTACCATGTCATTTAGTATATACAAACAAAGATACTCATAAAATAATAAATGAACACTTAGAAGAATCAAGTATGTATGGAGGATATGCAGAAGGAGTAGGTCCTAGATATTGTCCATCAATAGAAGATAAAGTAGTAAGATTTGCAGATAAAGAAAGGCACCAATTGTTCCTAGAACCAGAATCAAATATAAAAGATGATCCAGAGTATGGAAACACTATATATATTCAAGGTTTTTCTACTAGTATGCCAGAATACGTACAAGAAAATATGGTTCACTCACTAAAAGGTTTAGAAAATGCCAAAATATTAAAATATGCTTATGCTATAGAATATGATGCAATAGATTCTAGAAGTTTAAAACAATCTTTAGAAACAAAACTAGTAGAAGGCCTATATACCGCAGGTCAAATTAATGGAACTAGTGGTTATGAAGAAGCCGCTGGACAAGGTTTAATTGCAGGTATTAATGCTGCCTTAAAATTAGAAGGAAAAGAACCATTAATATTAAAAAGAAATGAAGCATATATTGGCGTATTAATAGATGATTTAGTAACTAAAGGAGTAAAAGATCCATATAGATTATTAACATCACGTGCAGAATATAGATTATTATTAAGACATGATAATGCAGATATAAGACTAAGAGATTATGGATATCAAGTAGGTTTAATTAATAAATCTAAATATAATAAATTTATAAAAAAGAAAGAATATATTAAAGAATTATTTAATATTTTAAAAGAAAACAAAATAACACCTAAAAAAGATACTAATAAAAAATTAGAATCTATTGGGACTACACCATTAAAAGATGGAATTACTTTATATAATTTATTAAAAAGACCAGAAATATCTATAGAAAATATAAAAGAATTTATAGATTTAGATTATTCATATGATGTGTTAGAACAAGTAGAAATAAATACTAGATATGAAGGATATATTAAAAAAGCATTAAAAGAAGCAGGAAAAATGTTAAATTTAGAAAATAAAAAGATTCCAGATAATATTAATTATGAAGATATACCTAATATAGCAAGTGAAGCCAAACAAAAATTAACAGAAATCAGACCAACTTCTATAGGACAAGCTTCTCGTATAAGTGGAGTTAATCCAGCAGATATATCTATATTATTAGTATATTTAAGAAAGAATGATAAAAATGAATAAAGAAGAATTTATAGAAGAATTAAAAAAAATAAATATAGAATTATCAAAAGAAAAATTAGAAAAATTAGATAAGTTTTATAATTTATTAGTCGAATGGAATAAAAAAATAAATTTAACAAGAATAATAACTGAAGAAGAAGTATATTTAAAACATTTTTATGATAGTTTAACTATTGCTAAAGTAGTTGATTTAAATAAAGTAGATACATTATGTGATGTAGGTACAGGAGCAGGATTTCCTGGAATAGTATTAAAAATAGTATATCCTAACTTAAAAGTAACTTTAATAGACGCAATATTAAAAAGAGTTAAGTACTTAAATGAAATAATAAAAGAATTAGAATTAGAAAATATAGAAGCAACGCATGTAAGAGGAGAAGATCATAAAGAAAAATATGATGTAGTAACAGCTAGAGCGGTTGCTAATATAGAAAAATTATTAACATATACTATGCATTTAGTTAAAGACAATGGAGTATTTATTGCTATGAAAGGTAATATAGATAAGGAATTAACAAAAGAAGTTTTTTCTAAAATAAATAGTAAATACAAACTAGAAAAAGTAGATAAATTCTTATTACCAAAAGAAAAAAGTTTAAGAAGCTTAGTAGTAATAAAAAACAAATAAAAGAATTTCTAATTTGAATTCTTTTTTTATTGAAAAAAAGACTAATTTAGTCTATAATATAACATAAGAGAATATAAAGTGGGTGATACAATGAGCGACAAAGAAAAAGATGATGTTATCTATCTATATTTAGATGATATCATTCCAAATAGATTTCAACCCAGAGAAGTTTTTGATGAAAGAGCTTTAAATGAATTAGCTGTATCAATCAAAGAACATGGTGTTATACAACCAATTATAGTAAGAAGTGTAAATGATAAGTATGAAATAATAGCTGGTGAGAGAAGATATAAAGCAGCCGCTATGGCTGGTCTTACAAAAATACCTGCTATAATTAGAGATTTAGATGACAAAGAATCATCTAAAGTAGCTTTACTTGAAAATTTACAAAGAAAGAATTTAAATGCTATAGAAGAAGCCAGAACTTATCAAAAAATATTAGAATTAGATGAAATGACACAAGAAGAACTAGCTAAAACAATGGGTAAAAGTCAATCTGCAGTTGCAAATAAAGTAAGATTATTATCATTGCCAGAAGAAGTACAAGAAGCAGTATTAAAAGAAAATATATCTGAAAGACATGCAAGAGCATTATTGAATGTACCAGATGCAGATAAACAAAAAGAATTATTAAATCAAGTAATTGAAGAAAGAATGCCTGTTCGTAAATTAGAAAAAACAATAAAAGAATTATATCCCAAAGAAAAATCAGTAGGGGAAATTGTTAACGTTGAAGATCAAGAAATACAAAAACCAGATTCTGAAAAAGAAGCATCAAGTAATGATTTTGTAAATAATGATCCACTAAAACCAGCAGCAGATATAAATGAAGAGGATTCTGAGTCTGGAAAAATAGTAGTAGCTCCTCCTGAAGGATCAGAAGATGAAGGCTCAAAATTTATTAATTTTGGAGAAATAGATGATGATGAAGATTCTGATGAACCAGATATACAACCAGCTGAATTACCAGAAACAAAAACAACAGCAGATATAAATGAAATAAAATCATCAGCTACTGATATTAATTTAAATACAGATAAAAAGAAAGAAAATAAGTCTGATTTAGATAATTTACTTAATATTCCATCAGATAATAACACAAAAAAAGAAGAACAAGGAGAATTTATTACTCCAGCAGAAAGTATAGTTAAAACAGATGAACAAAAAGAATCTGATGAATCAGGAGATTATTTTAAAACACCTGATTTGGTGTCAATTGATTTACCAACAGAACCATCTATAGAAGAAGACACTGTACCAACAGAAGATTCTGAAGAACCAGATGAAGAAAAACCAGCAGAAGTAGAAACAGAAACACCAACAGAAGAAAAACATCAACCAGTAGAAATTGATACAGTTGATGGAAAATATACAATACAAACAGCCGTAGAAAAAGCAAGACATCTAGTACAAGAATTAAACGAGCATGACTTACCAACAGATATAGAAGAAATGAATTTCAATAAATCATATCAAATAATTATTAAAATAGAAAAACAAGACGAAGAATAAAGTAGATAAAATCTACTTTTTTTCATAAAAACATTTAAAAAATTGCTAATATTTGATACAATATAATAAGTACAATGGAAATGGGTGATTAGATGGGAAAGGTTATCTCTTTAGTAAACCAAAAAGGTGGAGTAGGTAAGACTACTACCAGTATAAATCTTTCTGCATCATTAGCAGTATTAGGTAAAAAAGTATTATTAATAGATTTAGATCCTCAAGGAAACACAACTACCGGTGTTGGAATAAATAAAGGTGATATAGATAAAAGTATTTATGATGTTTTAACAGGGGAATGTAAAATAGAAGATGCTATGATCAAAACAAAATATAAAAACTTATACGTATTACCAGCTAACATACAACTTGCAGGTGTAAATATTGAATTAATTGCTAAAAGCAGAACAGAACCTAATTTTTCTACTGGTGGACAATTAAAAAAGAATTTAGATCCAATAAAAGATAATTATGATTTTGTTATTATTGACTGTCCGCCATCGTTAGAAGTATTAACTACAAATGCTTTGACAGCATCAAATTCAGTGATAATTCCAGTACAATGCGAATTCTTTGCATTAGAGGGAATTACTCAATTATTAAAAACAATAATGCTTGCTCAAAAAGGATTAAATCCTACTTTAGATATAGAAGGAGTATTACTAACAATGTTAGATGCTAGAACTAACTTAGGATTTGAAGTAGTAGAAGATATAAGAAAGTTTTTTAAAGAAAAAGTATATAATACAATAATTCCAAGATTAATTAGATTAACAGAAGCTCCATCACATGGAGAACCTATAATAGCGTATGATCCAAAGAGTAGGGGATCTGAAGCGTATTTAAATCTAGCAAAGGAAGTGATTGAGAAGAATGGAAAATAAGAGAAGAGCACTAGGAAGAGGGTTGGAAGAATTATTTTATAACGAACCAATCGCTTATGATAAAATGGAAGAAAAAATAATAACAGAAACACCAAAAGAAGAAATAACAACAGTAAAATTAGATGATCTAAGAAGCAATCCATATCAGCCTAGACAAGTGTTTGATGAAGAAGCGCTACAAGAATTATCTGATTCGATAAAAGAACATGGTGTATTTCAACCAATTATTATTAAAAAAAGTATTAAAGGATATGAAATAATAGCTGGTGAAAGAAGAGTAAAAGCTTCTAAAATGGCTGGATTAGAAGAAATTCCTGCAATCATTAGAGATTTCACTGATGAAGAAATGATGGAAATTGCTCTACTAGAAAACTTACAAAGAGAAAATTTAAGCGCTATAGAAGAAGCTAATGCTTATAAAAAACTATTAGATCAACTAGAATTAACTCAAGAAACACTTGCTAAAAGATTAGGAAAAAGTAGAAGTCATATAACTAATATGATAGGATTACTTACTTTACCTAAAGATATTCAAGATAAAATAGCAGAAAAAAAAATAACAATGGGACATGCAAGAGTATTAAGTAAACTAGATAGTGAAGAACAACAAAGAACTTTAGCTAATAAAATCATAAAAGAAGACTTAAGTGTAAGACAATTAGAAGACTTAACAAAATCAAAAGAAAAATATGAAAGAACAAACAAAATCAAAACTAATACTAAAAGTAACGAATATAAATATTTAGAAGATAGTCTATCAGAACAATTAGGAACAAAAGTAAAAGTTAGATCTAATAAAATAGAAATAAAATTTGTTAATAATAACGACTTAAATAGATTACTAGAAATAATGAATATAAATATTAATAATTAAGAGGAAAATATGGAAAATAAAGATTTAAACTATAATTTAGGAACAAAAGTAGTTATGAAAAAACCACATCCTTGTGGAACTAACGAATGGGAAATTACAAGGATGGGAGCAGATATAAAAATAAAATGTTTAAATTGTGGTAGAACGGTATTAATACCACGTATTGAATTCAATAAAAAACTGAAAAAAATAATTTCTCAGGAGGATTAAAATATGAATGATAAAAGAAAATTAAAATTGAAAAAGTTTTATTTTCATCCAATAACAGTATTTGTGTTTTTAACACTATTTATCATAGTATTAAGTGCTGTGTTATCAGGTTTTCAAATGCAAGCTACATACAATACAGTTAATGCAAATACTAATGAATTAGAACCAACATTAGTAGCTGTTGAAAATATGTTAAGTTTTGATGGAATGAAATTTTTAATAAGTAGTGCAGCTAAGAATTTTATTAGTTTTGCTCCACTTGGGACATTATTAATATCTTTAATAGGTTTAACTATAGCAGAAGCTAGTGGCTTAATAAAAACATTTACAAAAAGATATTTAACTAAAGTACCAAAGTATTTTTTAACATTTTTAATAATATTTATTGCTACTATATCATCACTTATAAATGAAGTTGGATATGCAATATTAATACCATTAATAGCATTAGTATATTTTATGAATGATAGGAATCCAATATTAGGTATTGTAACTGCTTTCTGTGGTGTAGCATTTGGATACGGAGTAACTTTATTCGTAGGATCTATGGAAATATCTCTAATGGATTATACAAGAGCAGCAGCAGTATTAATAGATGAAAATATACACGTTGCATTAACATCAAACCTAATATTTATAATTGCAGCTTCAATAATTACTTCAGTAGTAGGAACATTTATAATAGAAAAATTAATTGCTCCTAAAATTGGTAAATACAAAAGAGAAGATGAATTTGCTAAAACAGAACAATATAGAGTAATAAATCTAGAAGAAGAAGAACAACGACAAATAGAACAAGATAAACATGAGAAAAAGGGATTAAGATCAGCATTTATAATGACTATAATAGTAATATTAGCATTTGTATATATGTTGATACCAGGATTACCATATTCCGGTATGTTATTAGATATGAATCAAAAAACATATTTAGCTCAATTATTTGGAGAAAAATCATATTTCCAAGATGGATTTACTTTTATGATAGCTTTATTATTCTTATTAGCAGGAATAGCATATGCTATAAGTTCTAAATCAATAAGAAATGATAAAGATTTAATTGAAAAAGCAGGAGCATATTTTAATAAAGTAAGTTATATATTTATATTAATGTTCGTAGTATCTCAATTTATTGCTATATATAAACATACTAATATAGGTATTATTATTACAACATGGTTATCAAATTTACTATCAATAACAAACTTTAGTGGAATACCATTAATTATAACAACAGTTATACTTATAGCGATTGCTAACTTGTTCTTAACAAGTCCTACTACTAAATGGATGATATTCGCACCAGTAGTAGTTCCAATGTTTATGCAATCTAATATTTCACCGCAATTTGCACAAATTGTAATGAGGGTAGGGAACTCTATTACTAATGGATTTACACCAATTTTGGCATCCTTCGTTATATATATAGGATATTTAAACTTATATAACTTAAACAAACAAAAACCAATAACTATAAGAAAATCTTTAAAAATAATAAGACCATATTTCTTAATAATGGCCGCAACATGGATTTTATTAATAGTAGGATGGTATATAATAGGACTTCCAATAGGTCCAGGAGTATTCCCAACATTATAAAACAAAACGCCTTTTTAGGTGTTTTTATTTTATTGATATAAAGAATATGTTATAATATTTAACAGAAAAGAGGGATTTTATGGCTTTAACAGCAGGAATCGTTGGATTACCAAACGTAGGGAAATCAACATTATTTAATGCAATTACTAATCAAAAAATTTTAGCAGAAAACTATCCTTTTGCAACAATAGAACCAAATGTAGGAGTAGTAACAGTACCAGATGAAAGAATGGATAAATTAAAAGAAATGTATGAACCAAAAAGGTTTATCCCAACAGCTTATGAATTTACAGATATAGCTGGATTAGTAAAAGGAGCTTCTAAAGGTGAAGGATTAGGTAATAAATTCTTATCACATATAAGAGAAGTAGATGCCATAGTAGAAGTAGTTAGATGTTTTGATGATGGCAAAATTATTCATGTAGATGGAACTATTGATCCAGTAAGAGATATAGAAACAATTAATTTAGAATTAATAATTGCAGATTTAGATATAGTTAATAATAGATTAGATAAAGTAGGTAAAAAAGCTAGAACTACTAAAAACAAAGATGATTTAATAGAAGTAGAAGCTTTAGAAAAATGTAAAAAAGCTTTAGAAGAAAATATTCCATTAAGACAAATAGATTTAGATAAAGATGAGAAAAGTATATTAAAATCATATAGTTTTCTAACGCTAAAACCAATTATATACTTAGCTAATGTAACTGAAGATGATATAGATAATGAGGATAATCCTTATGTTAAACAAGTAAAAGAATATGCTTCTAAAGAAAATGCAAAAGTAGTTAGTCTTTGTGCAGCTATAGAAGAAGAATTAAGTGAATTATCAACAGAAGATAAACAAGAAATGTTAGAAGGACTAGGTTTAGGAGAAAGTGGTTTAGATAAATTAATTACTGCTACTTATGATATTTTAGGACTTGCAACATATTTCACAGTAGGAAAAGACGAAGTCAGGGCTTGGACATTTAAAAAAGGAATGAATGCCAAAAAATGTGCTGGAATTATTCATACAGATTTTGAAAAAGGATTTATTAGAGCAGAAGTTATGTCATACGATGATTTAATAGAATGCGGAAGTGAATTAAAGGTAAAAGAAGCAGGAAAAGCAAGACTTGAAGGAAAAGACTATTTAATGCAAGATGGAGACATCTGCCACTTTAGATTTAATGTATAAGAAAAGACGTTATAATTAACGTCTTTTTAAATGTTTTCAAATATATTAATAAAAATAATTATAAAATAAAATTTACAAAACACAATTTTTTTGCTATAATACATACGAGTATTTTAAATACTCCTTACTCATAAATTATTTATGGGTCATTAGTCCAAGAGGAGGTGCGATATGAGACAATATGAAATTATGTTTATCGTAAAACCAGATATGGAGGAAGCTGAAATTAAGAAAACAGCTGATGCTATGAAAAAGGTTTTAACTGATAAAAAAGCAAAAGTAGTAGAAGAAAAAGCAATGGGACAAAAAGAATTAGCATATGAAATTAACAAAGCTAAGACTGGATACTATTATTTATATGTAGTTGATGCTAAATCAAATGCTATAGATGAATTTGATCGTGTTGCTAAAATAAACGAAAATCTATTACGTCATATAATTGTAAAAAAAGACGAAGAAGAAAAATAAGAGGTATATAATATGAATAAAGTATTTTTAATAGGAAGATTAACAAGAGATCCTGAATTAAGATATACTGGAAGCAATACTCCAGTAGCAACTTTTTCAATTGCTATTAATAGAAGTTTTACTAATAGCCAAGGAGAAAGAGAAGCAGATTTTATTAATATCGTAGTATGGAGAAAACAAGCGGAAAATGTTAAGAACTATCTACAACAAGGTAGTCAAGTAGCTATAGATGGACGTATTCAAACAAGAAATTATGAAGACAAAGAAGGACAAAAGAGATATGTTACAGAAGTAGTTGCTGATAATGTTGAGTTTTTAGGTTCTAAAAATTCTGCTAACAACTCTAATACTAAGAAAGACAATGAAGAACCTACACCTTACGATTTTGGAGATAAAGAAGAACCAAAAGGTACAGATGTAGAAAGTAATCCATTTGCTGATTTTGGTTCTAGTATTGAAATTAGTGATGATGAATTACCATTCTAAAAAGGAGGAATTTAAATGGCAGAATTTGGTCGTAGAAGAAGAAAAATATGTTTAATGTGCGCAGGCAGAGTTGAACTTGATTATAAAAATCCAGAAATTTTAAAGAAATTTGTAAATGAAAAAGGAAAAATCTTATCAAGAAGGGCAACAGGTACATGTGCACGTCATCAAAGAGAAGTATCAAAAACAATTAAAAGAGCAAGAGCAATTGCTTTAATGCCTTATACAAAATAAAGAGACTATACAGGGCTCTTTTTATTTTACAAAAAGCAATAATTATTATATAATAATGAAGAGGAATACTAGGAGGAAAATATGGCTATTTTAAAAGAAAAAAAGAAATTTAATAAAGCAATTAGACATGCTAAAACAATCTTTTTAATGGGGCATAAAGACCTAGATTTAGATGCTTTAGGAAGTTGTGTTGGATTAAGCTTGCTTCTTAAAAAGAAAAATAAAGATTGTTATATAATTATAGACGATGAAGAGCATGAACTTGGCGTAGAAAAGGTATTAAAAGAATTAGAAGGATGTATTAACGTAATTAAAAGCGAAAACATAGAAAAAGTAATAAATCCTAAAGATTCAAAGAATTTACTAATTGTGTTAGATACAAATAAAACAGATTTAGTACAAAATAAAGAAGTTCTAAAGAAAATAGACAAGAAACTAGTAATAGATCATCACGACATGGGTAAAACAACTATAAAAGATGCTGATATTATAAATGATACAGAATCTTCAAGTACTTGTGAAATGATTACAAAATTAATAGAACACTATGATTTAGATATAGATTCATATTATGCAACTATACTATTATCAGGAATAGTACTAGATACAAACAACTTTACTTTAAAAACAAGCAAAGATACATATTACTCAGCTTTTTATCTAGCAAGCCTAGGAGCGAGTGCTAAAAAAGTTCAATACTTATTAAAACAAGATATTGAAGAGTATAAAGAACGACAAAAATTAATGACTGGTATAGATAAAATAAACAAAAAGATTGCTTTTACTAAAGCAGGAGCTAATACCATTTATAGAAGAGAAGATCTAGCTAAGGTAGCTGATACATTACTATTCTTCAATGATATAGAAGCAGCTTTTGTAATAGGAAAAGTTGGAAAAAACACTGTAGGACTAAGTGCTAGAAGTTTAGGAAACTATAATATTATAAAATTACTAGAAAAATTTGGTGGTGGAGGAGACGAAACAGAAGGAGCAGCTAGATTTGAAAACACTACTATAAGTAAAGTGGAGAAGATGATTAAAGACTATATTGCTAAAGAAGGTGAATAATATGGAAGTAATCTTTATAAAAGATTTAAGAAACCAAGGTAAAAAAGGCGATATAAAGAAAGTAAAAGATGGATATGCAGAAAACTTTTTAATAAAAAATGGTTATGCTGTAATAAAAAATAAAGAAAATTTAAAGAAATTAGAAAAAGAAAAAGCTAAAAAAGCTCAAGAGGAATCAACTAAGAAAGAAAATGCAGAAAAACTAAAAAAAGAATTAGATAAAACAGTTTTAGAATTTAAAGTTAAAACTGGAAAAGGGGATAAAGTTTTTGGAAGCATCAGCAGTAAGCAAATAAAAGATGCTTTAAAAGAAAAAAAATATAATATAGAAAAAAATCAAATAGATTTAAAAAGAGCTTTATCTTCGTTAGGATTTCATGATGTAGATATTAATTTATATTCAAAGATAAAAGCAACCATAAAAGTACACATAATAAAATAGAGGTGATATTATGCCAATAAAGACATTACCAAATAATTTAGAAGCAGAGCAATCAGTATTGGGAGCTTGTTTCTTATCAAAATATGCACTACAAAAAGCCTGTGAGACATTAACACCAGACTCTTTTTATAGTGATAAAAATGGTAAAATATTTGCGGCAATGAATGCATTAGTAGATGAAAAAACACCAATAGATATTGCTACAATAACTAGTTATTTAAAAAACAAAAAAGAATTAACAGAAGTAGGAGGAGTGGAATATTTAACAGAAGTATTAAACTTTGTACCTACTGCTAGTAATGTAGATTATTATATAAAAAGTGTAGAAGATACATATATTCTTAGAAATTTAATAGAAACAGCTACAGAAATTGCATCTGATGGATATAAAACAGATGAATCAGTTAATGAAATACTTGATAATTCAGAAAAGAAAATACTAAATATAGTTAAAAACAGAAGAACTAGTGAATTTAGAAGTATTAAAGATATATTAAAGAAAACACAGGATGATTTAGAAAAATTAGCAGATAGTAAAGGAGAAATAACAGGACTATCTACAGGATTTGCAGATTTAGATAGAGTAACTACAGGATTGCATGAAAATGAGCTTATTATTATAGCAGCACGTCCTGCTATGGGTAAAACAGCTTTCGCATTAAATATCGCTACTCATATCGCTATGAGTCAAGATAAATCAGTTGCTGTATTCAACTTAGAAATGAGCGCTGAACAATTAGCGCAAAGAATGATTTCATCATTAGGGCAAGTAGATAGTTACAAACTAAGAACAGGTAAACTAATGAATGAAGATTGGAAAAGAGTTAATGAAGCAGTATCACAACTTGCTAACACTAACCTAGTTATAGATGATACACCAGGTATTACAATAGGTGAAATAAGAGCTAAATGTAGAAGATTAGCTAGTTCTGAAAATGGATTAAGCGCAGTTATAATCGACTATTTACAATTAATTTCTGGTGGTAAAAACTATGGCGCTAACAGACAACAAGAAGTATCAGATATTTCAAGAAGTTTGAAAACACTTGCTATGGAATTAGGGGTTCCAGTAATTGCTTTATCACAATTATCAAGAAGTGTTGAAACACGTGAAGATAAAAGACCAATAATGAGTGATTTACGTGAGTCAGGATCAATAGAACAAGATGCTGATATAGTATCGTTCTTATATAGAAAAGACTATTATGAAAAAGAAAAAACAGAAGACAACAATAGTATCAGTGAATTAATAATTGGAAAACATCGTAATGGACCAACTCCAACAATTCCATTATTATTTAGAAGAAATACATCTAAATTCGTAAGTCTAAAAAAAGAAGATAGAAAAGTGGAGGAATAAAATGGGTAAAACAATAGAAAAAATCATTATAGTATTATTAATCATAAGTATTATCCCATTAACTGTTGGATTTACTAAAAAAACAGATAATCCACGCACTTTATATCACGTATATATAAACGGGAAATCATTAGGATTAATAAAATCTAAAAAAGAGTTAGAAGATTATGTCAATAAAAAACAAAAGAAAATAAAAGATAAATATCATGTAGACAAAGTATATTTACCAGATGATATAGATATAGTAAAAGAAACAACATATGATAAAAAAGTAATATCAGTAGAAAAGATCTATAAAAAGATTAAAGATAGATCACCTTTTACTATTGATGGATATATAATCACTATAAAAGGAATAGATACAAAGAATTCTAAAGGAAAAAAAGTAAAAGGTAAAAAACAAACAATATATGTTTTAGACAAACAAGTATTTGAAGATTCTGTTGATAATACAGTAAAATCATTTGTATCTAAAGAAGATTATGAAGCATATAAAAACGATAAACAAAAAGAAATAAAAGATACAGGAAAGAAAATAGAAAAAATATATATAAAAAATAAAATAACTATTAAAAAAGGAAATATTCCAGTAAATAAAACTATATATCAAAACAAAGATAATCTAAGTAAGTATTTACTTTTCGGAACAACAAAAGAACAAAAGAAATATAAAGTAAAATCAGGGGATACTATTGAAGATATATCTTTCAAAAATAAAATTTCAACAGAAGAATTCTTAATTGCAAATCCTAACTTTACTGACGAAGATAATTTGTTATATGATGGACAAGAAGTAACGCTTGGTGTTTTAAAACCACAGTTTAGTGTTGTAGAAGAAGATCATACAGTATTTAGAGAAGCTAAAAATTATACTACAGAAACAAAGTATGATAATTCTAAGAGTGCAGGATATACTAAAATACTTCAAAAAGGAGTAAAAGGAGAAAACAAAGTTACTCAAAAAGTACAAAAAGTTAATGGTGAAACTGTAAATGTCGTTCCAGTAAATACAGAAGTAATAAAAGAACCAGTAAAAGAAGTAATTGTTAGAGGTGGTAAGAAATCTAACTATACTGGTGGAGGAGCTCCATATACTGGTGGAGGTTATGGAGATGTGATTGCTACTAAAGGACAATTTGGATGGCCAGCTTCATGTGCAACCGTATCCAGTGGATTTGGATATCGTTGGGGAGTATTACACGATGGAACAGATATAGCAGGTTGTGGTTATGGATCTAATATATTTGCTGCTCAATCTGGAACAGTAGTACAATCAGGATCAAAATTCGATAATGGACAATTTGTTACAATAGATCACCATAATGGATATTTCACAATGTATGCACATCTTTGTGTAGGTTGTAGATATGTCTCAGTAGGACAACATGTAGAAAAAGGGCAAGTAATTGGTGGTATGGGACAAACAGGAGCCGCAACAGGAGTACACTTACACTTTGCCATCTGGAGAGGATATCCATATAGAGGAGGTCAAGCTTTAAATGCAATGTCATTCTATTAAAATGAAAGTTAAAAACATTGCTAGCGGATCTAAAGGAAATTGTACAATAGTGTTATGCAATAACACAAACATAATAATAGATATGGGAATTTCCTACTTAGCTTTAAAAAGAAGCTTAGAAGAGAAATCCCTTTCTTTTTTAGATTTTAAAGCAATATTAATAACTCATAGTCATAAAGATCATATAAAAGGATTATCTACATTAATAAAACATACTAAAATAATGGTTTATATACCAGAAAAAATGTATAAAGAAATAAAAGATATAGTACCTAAAGATAGATGTGTTTTTATAGAAGATAAATTTAATATAGAAGATGTAGATATAGAATTAATACATACATCTCATGATACAGATTGCTCTGTAGGATATATAATAAATTATAATGATAAAAGCTTAGTATATGTAACAGATACAGGATATATAAACAGAAAATTTTTATCTAAAATGAAAGAAAAAGATATGTATATAATAGAAAGTAACCATGATGAAATAATGCTAATGGATGGACCATATCCAAGATTCTTAAAAGAAAGAGTAATAAGTGATAAAGGACATCTATCTAATAAAACAACAGCTAAATATCTAAAGAAAATAATAGGTAAAAATACCAAAAACATAATGTTAGCTCACTTAAGTGAAAAAAATAATACAGAAAAGAAAGCCTTAGAAGCAATAGAAGAGGAATTAGGTAATATAGATATCAAAATAACAATTGCTAAACAAGATAAAGAAAGTCCATTTATAGAGGTGTAATATGATAAAAATAATTACAGTAGGAAGTATTAAAGAAAAGTATTTAAAAGACGCTATAGAAGAATATAAAAAAAGATTAAGTAGATATACCAAATTAGAAATAATAGAAGTAAAAGATGAAGGTTTAGTAGAAGAAAAGAAAGCTATAGAATTAGAATCTACAAAGATAGAAAAACACATAAATGAAAGAGATTATATAATTACACTAGAAATAGAAGGAAAAGAACTAAATAGTATAGAGTTTGCTAAAAAACTAGAAAAAATACAAATAGAAAATAGTAGTATAATATTTATAATAGGTGGAAGTTATGGATTATCAGATAATATAAAAAAGAAAAGTAATTGGCACTTATCTTTTTCTAAAATGACTTTTCCACACCAACTATTTAGAGTATTTCTTCTAGAACAAATCTATAGAGCTTATAAAATAAATAATAATGAAAAATATCACAAGTAGGTGAGATTATGATAGGTAATAATTGGGACAATGTATTAAATGAAGAGTTAAAAAAAGAATATTTCCAAGAACTAATGAGTTTTATAAAAAATGAGTATAAAACTAAAACAATATATCCAAAACAAAGTGAAGTATTTAATGCTTTTAGATATACAGATTTTGATGATGTTAAAGTAGTAATACTAGGACAAGATCCATATCACGGACCTAAGCAAGCAGAAGGATTATCTTTTTCTGTAAGTAATGAAGTATTGAAACCACCTTCTTTAAAGAATATTTTTAAAGAATTAGAAAATGATTTAGGTATCAAATATCCAGAATCAAATTCATTAAAACCTTGGGCTAAAGAAGGGGTATTATTATTAAATGCAGTCCTTACAGTAGAAGAACACAAACCTACATCTCATAAAGATAAAGGTTGGGAAACATTTACTGATGAAATAATAAGAACAATCAACAAAAAAGAAACTCCTGTAGTATTTATATTATGGGGAGCATATGCAAGAAAAAAGAAGGAATTAATAACTAATCCAATACACTTAGTAATTGAATCAGCTCATCCTTCGCCATTCTCTGCATATAATGGTTTCTTTGGATCAAAACCATTTTCTAAAACAAATAAGTTTTTAAAACAAAACAATCTAAAAGAAATAGATTGGAGAGTAGAATAAAACTAGTTATTTCTAACTAGTTTTTTTGTGCTTGAACAACGGTAATAGCAACAACACCAACTATATCCAAAGCATTACATCCTCTAGATAAATCATTAACCGGATGATTCATACCTTGAGTAATAGGTCCATATGCTTTAGCTTTAGCAAGTCTTTCAACTAATTTATAAGCGTTATTACCAGCATCTAAATCAGGAAAAATCAAAACATTAGCTTTGCCAGCAACTTCACTATCAGGACATTTAATTTTAGCAACTTCAGGTACTATAGCAGCATCTGCTTGTAATTCACCATCTATTTTTAAGTTAGGATTAATCTTTTTAGCTAATTCAGTAGCATTAATCATTTTATTAACGTTATCATGTTTTGCACTACCTTTAGTAGAATGAGAAATCATTGCAACTTTAGGTTCTTTATCTACAAGTAATTTAAAGCTTTCTGCACTATTAACTGCAATATGAGATAACTCTTCGCTGTTAGGATATTGATTTAATCCAGAATCAGCAAATATAAACACACCATTTTCTCCATATTCACAATTAGGAACTTCCATCAAGAAGAAAGCAGATACAAGTTTAGTAGTAGCCTTATTCCTAATAGTTTGTAATGCCGGCCTAATAATATCAGCAGAAGAGTGGCATGCCCCACTAACAATACCATCTGCAAAACCAGCTTTAACTAACATACAAGAAAAATACATATAATCATTATTAATAGTATTAACAGCTTCCTCAAAAGAAATACCCTTATGTTTTCTTTCTTCATAATAAGTATTAATTAACTTATCAATATAAGGAAAAGTATTAGGATTAATAAAAGAAACTTTATCAAGATTAAATTTATTTTTAGCTTTATTAATCTCATCTTCATTACCAATCATAATAATATCAGCAATCTCTTCCTTAGTTATAATACCAGCTGCTTCTAAAACCCTCTCATCATTAATCTCAGGAAGAATAATTTTCTTTTTAATTAATTTAGCTCTTTCTTTAATAGACTCAATAATCATAATTAACTCCTACTTCTCTTTTAATATTTCAAATTCTTCTATCTTTTCATTCTCATATAACTCTTTTTGTTTATAACCAAATAAGAATCTAATCATATTCATAGGGAATTTACTAATTATTTCATTATTTATATTAACATTATCATTATAAAACTTAATAGAAGCACTTAATTGTAATTCATTATCGTTAAGTTCATCAAGAATTTTCATAAGATTTTTTCTTTTATATAACTTTTCATTCTCGTCCATAGTTTTAAATATCTTATTATAATTCTTTCTTAAATAATTATGTAATTCTAAAGAAGACATACCATCTTTAGAAAAATCATCAAGTTCTTCCATAAAATCTTTTTCTTTTAAACTTTTTCTAATTAGAGGTATACATTTTCTCAATAAATCTAACTTCTTATCTAATAAAATATCAATATTATTCTCAGCTTCACTAATTTTAATTACTATAAACTGACACTTACTATGATAAATAACTATAACTAGCACTAATATCGCAATAAGAATAATACATCCAATAATTATATACATAATACCACCTCTATACTAAAATGATTATATCAAAATAATCAATAACTTACAATATTATGTAGCTGAACTAGAAGAAAATTTCTCATCAAAAGTTTGATCTGTTTCACTAGGTTCAGTACCCTTAATAAAATACATTAATTTTTTCTTAGAACTATTATTAGATATAGGTTTACCAGATATAGGATCAACAAACATAGCAGATACATTTTTAGGTAATTTATACCACTCATTATCTTTGTTTTTTTCATATTTTTCCATAACTTTATACCAAATATTTTGTGAATACCTATATTCTTTAGGCCTCAACTCTTTATTATTATCATAACCAACCCATACAGAACCAACTAAGTATTTATTATAACCAATATTCCAATTATCAGTATCAGTAGTTCCACTCTTTAAAGCATATTTATGTTTAAGCTTAGAATTTAATCCAATCGCAGTAGGATAATTATAATCTATATAATTAGGATCATAAGTGGTTGTTAATAGGTTGTTTAATATATAGACTAAACTAGAATTTAAAACTAGTTCCTTTTCTTTATTAAACTTATATAAAACTCTACCATCGCCATCTTCAACTTTTTCTATTAGATGAGGTTTAACTTTATAACCCATATTTGCAAAAGAAGCATATCCTGCCGTCATTTCTTTTATATTAATCTCATTAGTACCAAGCGGTAGAGAAGGAATATCTTCTAATTTAGAATTAATTCCAACCCTTCGCGCAACATTTATTAAAGCTTCGCTTCCCAAAAAAAGATGAGTCTTAACAGCATATATATTTTCAGAATAAGCAATCGCAGTTGCCATAGAAATAGGCTTATTTCCATATTTATTATTATAATTTTTAGGAGAATACTTAGTTTTATTATTTAAATTAAAAGTAGTTTCTTCACTAGTAAAAGAAGAAGATGCAGTAAAACCATTCTCTAAAGCTGCATAATATAAATATGGTTTCATAGTAGATCCAACTTGTCTTTTAGAATTAGTAACCCTATTATAAGAAGATTTATTATAGTCTTTACCACCAACTAAAGCTTTAATACCACCAGTTTTAGGATCCATTAAAACAGAAGAAACTTCTACTTTAGAACTATTAGGAATCTCTTCTTTAACTATAGTTTCTAATTCTTTTTGTAAGTTATAATCCAAACTAGTATATATTTTTAAACCTTTAGTATCACTAATAGATTTAGGTATTTCATCTATAGTTTTCAACTCATCTAATACCGCATCTTCATAATACATCGCAATACTTATATTATCCCTATCCTTTTCTCCAATAAACTTTAATTTCTCATTATAAATTTCATTCTTTTCTTCTTCAGAAATAACTTTATTTTTAACTAATTCTTTTAATACTAATAATTGTCTTTTTTTAGCTGCTTTATAATCTATTAAAGGAGAATATATGCTAGGAGCTTTAGGAATTCCAACTAATATAGAAGACTCTGCTAAAGAAAGATCTTTTGCCTTCTTACCAAAATAAAACTTACTTGCATTCTCTATTCCATACATACCATGACCGTAATTAATAGTATTTAAATAACCCTCTAATATCTCATCTTTAGAATAATTATCTTCTATTCTAATTGTATACCAAATCTCATCCCATTTTCTTTTCCAAGTTTTATCGAAATCCAAAAACAAATTCTTAGCGTATTGCTGTGTTATAGTAGAAGCCCCTTGTACATTCTTACCATTAGATACATTAATATAACCAGCCTTTAATATTCTTAAAAAATCAAAACCATGGTGCTTATAAAAATTCTTATCTTCAGTATATATAGTACAATTAATAACATTATCAGAAATATTATTTAAACTAACCCAATTTGTTGCTTTATTACCTTGAAAAAACAACTTCTTCTTATTATCATACAACGCAATATTACCTGCGCTATTAATACTTAATTTAGGACAACTCTTAATATAAATAAAGATACCACCAAAACTAATTATAAATATTAATACAATAAATATAATAATTCTCTTAATTTTTTTCATAAAGACCAACCTTTCTTTATTATTATTAAAAATAAGAACTAAAATATGTATTAAAATTTATTAATATATGTTATAATCTAAACTGTAATTTAATGTGAGGTGTTTTTATGCCTAAAATAAATATAAAAACTAGTTTAAAAAACGATATAGAAGAAATTAAAGATGAAGTAGTATCTAAAGTAGATAAAGATAAGATTACTTATTATGAAAAGAATAAAACTAAAGTAATATATGATTATAAAGAGAATACGTTAATAAGAGAAAATGATGATATTAACATGGTATATACTTTTAATAAAGATAAAGAAACTACAGGGAAAATACTAGTAAAAGAACTAAACAGAGAATTACATGTTAAAATAAAAACAAAAGAGTTAAAGAAACAAGACTATAATTTAGAAATAAAGTTTAAAGTTGAAGATCAAAACTTTATATATAAAATAGAAGTAAAGGAGAATTAGTATGAGTATTATTAAAGAATTAACAGAAGATATTAAGAAAATAGTTAAAAAAGCTGGTTATGAAGTAGAAAATTTAGTATTAGAAACATCTAATAGACCAGATTTAGGACAATATCAAATAAATGATGCGATGAATCTTGCTAGAACATACCATAAAAGCCCAAGAGAAATCGCAGAAGATATAGTAAAAGAATTAGAAAAAGATAATAGATTTACTAATTTAAATATTGCCGGTCCTGGATTCATTAATATTACTTTAACTAATGACTATTTAATAGAATGTTTAAATAAATTAACTACTAACCTAGATGATATTATAGATAAAAAAGAAAAAAAGAAAGTAATTATAGATTATGGAGGAGCTAATGTTGCTAAAGCTCTACATGTTGGTCATTTAAGAAGTGCTAATATCGGAGAAGCTTTAAAAAGACTTGCTAAAACATTAGGATATGAAGTACTAGGAGATGCTCATTTAGGAGATTATGGTAGACCGCTAGGTCTAGTAATAAGAGAAATAAAAGAACTATATTCAGACTTACCATACTTTGATGAAAACTACACTGGAGATTATAGTGAAATAGAATTACCAATTACAAATGAAGATCTAGAAAAGATATATCCAGAAGCATCTAGGAAAGCTAAAGAAGATGAAGACTATTTAGAAGCTGCTAGAATAATAACTAATAAACTTCAAAATAAAGAAAAAGGTTATTATGAATTATGGAAGAAAATAATAGAAATATCTAAAGAAGATATTAAAAAGACATATAAAACTATTAATACAGACTTTGAAATTTGGAATGGTGAAAGTGATGAAGCAGAATATATAGATGAAGTAACTAATATATTTGAAGAGAAGAATTTATTAAAAGATAGTGAAGGAGCTAAAATAGCAGAAGTTAAAAAAGAAGAAGATAATGCTCCTATGCCACCATTAATGTTTGAGAATTCAAATAACACATATACATATGCTACAACAGATTTAGCAACTATCCTAGATCGTAAGAAAAACTATAATCCAGATGAAATATGGTATGTAACAGATGATAGACAATCTCTTCATTTTGAACAAGTATTCCGTGCTGCTAGACTTGCAAACTTAGTAGATGAAAAAGTAAATTTAGAACATATTCCATATGGAACAATGAATGGTAAAGATGGAAAACCATTTAAAACTAGAGATGGTGGAGTAATGTCTTTAAAAGAATTAATAAAATTAGTTAATGAAGAAACAATAAAGAAAATAAATAATGATACAATGACTGAAGAAGAAAAGAAAGATATATCTAAAACAGTTGCTATTGCTGCAATCAAATATGCAGACTTAGTACCTTTCAGAACAACAGACTATGTCTTTGAAATAGATAAATTCTCAGAAATAGAAGGAAAAACCGGACCTTATCTATTATATTCAACTATTAGAATGAAATCATTATTAGAAAAATCTAAAGATTTACCTAAAAATAAAATAACTAAGTTTAAAACAAATACAGAAACAGATATTACATTACAAATATTAAACTTACCATTAGTATTAGACAAATCATTAGAATTAAAATCATTAAACGAAATAACAGAATATCTATTTAAATTAACTTCTTTATACAATAAATTCTATTCAGAAAATAAAATTTTAACTGAAGAAGATAGCGAATTACAAGAATCTTGGTTAGCTTTAACTAGTATAGTTTATAGTATAAATAATTTACTATTAGATATACTATCTATTAAAGTTCCAGAAAAAATGTAGAAAAACTATTGTAAATATATTAGATATATGTTATAAGTTTATACAGGTGATTTTCACTACATAAATATTGAATTAAACATATAATGTTTTATTAGGAGGATCATATGAAAGTTAGTAAAATGCCGAAAGAAGAATTAGAGTTATTATCAAATAAAGAATTAACTAGATTAATCTTAGAAGAAAACAAAAAACCTATGAGTACTGCGGATTTGTTTAAAAAGATAATAGAATTATTAGGATTACCTAAGAAAACTTTTGAAGCTAAAATTGCTGATTATTATACAGCTATCGCTACTGATAAGAATTTTGTTTTATTAGATGATGGTAGATGGGATTTAAAGAGCAAATATAAATCTGATAAAGTAGTTAAATTAGAAGAAGATGATGACGAAGAAGATGACGATGATCCAGAAACAGAAGAAGAAATAATCGATGAAGCACCAGAAGAAGATAACTATGATGATACAGATGAAGATTATGATGATGAAGCAGAAGAAGATTTAAAAGACTTAGTAGTTATAGATGAAAACGAACTAGAGGAATAATCTAGTTTTTTTCTTATAAAGTATGTTATAATACGAAACAGAAAGGGTGATATCATGATAGAGAGATTAGAAGCAACCTTAAAGAAATATAATGAATTACAAGAAGAACTAACAAAGCCAGAAGTATTAGGTGATATTAAAAAAACAAGAGAGTATTCTAAAGAACTATCAGAAATAGAAGATATTGTTACTTGTTATAAAAGATATAAAAAAGTATTAGAAGATATAGAAAATACTAAAGAAATGACTAAAGATCCAGAATTAGGAGAAATGGCTAAAGAAGAGTTAAAAGAACTAGAAGATGAAAAAACTAAATTAGATAAAGAATTAGAAATACTTCTAATACCAAAAGATCCTAATGATAGTAAGAATATTATCATGGAAATAAGAGGAGCTGCTGGTGGAGATGAAGCTAATATCTTCGCAGGAGATTTATTTAGAATGTATACAAGATATGCAGAAAAACAAGGGTTTTCATGCCAAGTATATAACTCTATAGATGGTACTGCTGGAGGATATTCGCAAATAGAGTTTATTATTAAAGGAACAGGAGCTTATTCTTTATTAAAATATGAAAGTGGATCTCATAGAGTACAAAGAGTACCAGTAACAGAATCAAATGGAAGACTTCAAACTTCTACTGCTACCGTATTAGTAATGCCAGAAGCAGACGATGATGTAGATATAGAAATAGATCAAAATGATTTAAGAATAGATGTATATAGATCAAGTGGTAAAGGTGGACAAGGAGTAAATACAACAGATTCAGCAGTTAGAATTACTCATTTACCAACAAATACAGTAGTAACTTGTCAAAATGAAAGAAGTCAAATTCAAAACAAAGAACAAGCTATGAAAGTATTAAAATCACTATTATATGAACAACAAGAACAAGAAAGATTAGAAAAAGAAGGAAACGAAAGACGTAGTAAAATAGGTACAGGTGATAGAGCAGAAAAAATAAGAACATATAACTATCCACAAAATAGAGTTACTGATCACAGAATAGGATTTACTACTAAGAATTTAGATAGAGTAATGGATGGAGATTTAGATGAAGTAATAAACGCTTTAATCCAAGAAGATCAAAAAAGGAAACTTGCAGGTCAAGAAGAGTAATATGAAAGTAGAAGATTTAATAGTATATGGAAAAGAATATATTCACTCTGATTATGTAAAAATGTTACTAGGGGATATTCTAAATTTAAATCCTTTAGAACTTCTAAATCACTTAGATGATTATGTAGAAGAAGACAAAGTAAAACTCTTCAAAGAAGAGATGAACAGTCTAAAAGAAGGTAAACCTATACAATATGTATTAGGTCATGTAAATTTCTTTGGTAATAAGTTTTATGTTAACAAAAATGTGCTCATACCACGTTTTGAGACAGAAGAGTTAGTTGAAAAAACTATAGAATATATAAATAAGTACTTTAATGAACCTATAGATATAATAGATCTAGGATGTGGAAGTGGAGTAATTGGACTTACTCTAGAAAATAAAGTTTCCACAAATTCTGTGGATTTAATAGATATATCTAAAGAAGCTTTAGAAGTAACAAAACAAAATATAGAAAACTTAAATTCAAAAGCTAACACAATAGAAAGTAATTTCTTCGAAAACATAGATAAAAAGTATGATGTAATAATAAGTAATCCACCATACATAAAAACTAATGAAGAAATAGAAGACATAGTAAAAGAAAACGAACCACATCTAGCCCTATATGCAGGTGATGATGGATTAGATTGTTATAAAGAAATATTAAAGAATATAAAACCTCATATGAAAGATAAATGTCTAATCGCTTTTGAAATAGGGGCAGATCAAAAAGAAGATATAATTAATCTAATAAATGAATATTTAGATAATATAAAAATAGAAACTAAAAAAGATCTATCAGAAAGAGATAGAATGATATTTATATTTAAAAATATTGAATAAAAAAAGATAATAAACTTCACTATATAATTGAAAGTGAGGTTTTTTAATGAAAAAAACAGTAATAATACTAGCTATTATAATAACAATCCTATCTCTAACAAAACAAGAAAAGGTAATAATACCAAAGAAATCTATAAGATTTAGAGTAATTGCGGATAGTAATAGTAAAAAAGACCAATATATTAAAAAAGAAGTAGTAAATAACTTAAGAAATAATATATCTAAACTAGAATACTCTAATAATTTAGATAATAGTAGAGAAAATATAAAGAAAAGCATACCAGAAATAAAACATGTAGTAGAAGAAACTCTAATAAAGAATAATTATAATAAAAATTATGATATTAATTATGGAATGAATTACTTTCCAGAAAAAGAATATAAAGGAACAATTTATAAAGAAGGAGATTATGAATCATTAGTAGTTACTCTAGGTGATGGACTAGGTAAAAACTTCTGGTGTGTGTTATTTCCACCATTATGTTTATTAGAAGCAGATGAGAATAATACTAATGATGTAGAGTATTCTTCATATATAAAAGAAGTAATAGATAAATATTTTTAATAGTAAAATATATAAGGTGATAGTTTGATACTTATATATTTTTTTATGGCTATTGGATTAAGTATGGATGCCTTTTCCCTATCTTTAGCATATGGTACTAATAAAATATCTAAAAATAAGATAATACTATTAAGTATAGTAGTAGGATTATTTCACTTTTTCATGCCAATAGCAGGTTCAATTATTGGAGAACCATTATCTAAGTTAATATCTAAAGCAGATATAGTAGTAGGAATAATCTTTATAATATTAGCTATAGAAATGTTCATATCTAAAGATGAAGAAAACAAAATAAAAATTACTAATATAATTTCTATAATAGTATTTGCTTTTACTGTAAGTATAGATAGTTTTACTGTAGGAATAGGACTTTCGCTTACAAATAAAAACATAATAATACCAAGCACAATCTTTTCTATAATTAGTTTCATATTCACTTTCATAGGTTTAATACTAGGTAAAAAACTAAGTAAAACATTTGGTAAAAAAGCTATATATTTAGGAATACTTATATTATTATTTTTAGGTATAAAATACTTACTATAATTATTGACTATAATTGTTTAATTTCTTATAATTATAATAGGTGATAGATGTGTTAGTAGATTTTAATGATATGCTTTTAAAAGCAAAAAAAGAACATTATGCAGTACCACATTTTAATATAAATAATTTAGAGTGGACTAAATTTATATTAGAAGAATGTGAGAAGTTAAATATTCCTGTTATTTTAGGAGTTAGTGAAGGCGCTGCTAAATATATGGGAGGATATGTTACTGTTACTAATATGGTAAAAGGATTAATGACAGATTTAGATATAAAGATACCAGTATGCTTACACCTAGATCATGGAAGTAGTTTTGAAGCATGCAAAAAAGCAATTGATGCAGGTTTTAGTTCAGTAATGATTGATGCTTCTAAACATCCTATAGATGAAAATATTAGAATTACTAAAGAAGTAGTAGATTATGCTCATGAAAGAGGAATTAGTGTAGAAGCAGAAATAGGACATATAGAAGAAAATGTTAGTAGTGATGATATTAAAGATACTAATGCTAAACCTGAAGAATGTGTTAAGTTATATGAAAATACTAATATAGATGCTATCGCACCAGCTTTAGGAAGTGTTCATGGTTTCTATAAAGGAGAAGCTAATCTAGACTTTGAAACTATGAAAAAAATAAATGATTTATTACCTATACCATTAGTATTACATGGTGGAACAGGTATTCCTAATGAAAAGATTACTAAAGCTATAGAGTGTGGTATTTCTAAAATAAACGTTAATACTGATCTACAATCAGTATGGTCTAAAGCAGTTAGAGAAAAATTAAATGAAGATAGTGAAGTATATGATCCAAGAAAAATAATTAAAAGCGGAGAAGCTGCTATGAAGAGACGAATTGATGAAATAGTAACACTATATAACACTAAGTTATAAAATATAGAGACAGGAAAGAGGAGTAAGACATGAAAATAATAGAAATAGAGGGACAAAAAGAATTAACTGGTACTATTAGAGTAAGTGGAGCTAAGAATGCAACAGTTGCTTTAATACCTGCAGCTATTCTTACAGATGAAACTGCTACTATTTGTAATGTTCCAGAAATTACAGATACTGATGCATTATGTGATATTTTAGAAGAATTAAATGTTACAACAAAAAGAGCAAGCGAAAGTATAATAATAGATCCAACAGACATGGTAAATAAAGAAATAAGTGAAGAGCATTCTAGAAAACTAAGAGCATCATATTACTTTATGGGTGCATTACTAGGAAAATATAAAAGAGCAGAAATGCATTTCCCAGGAGGATGTTCTATAGGTGCCAGACCAATAGACTTGCATTTAAAAGGATTTGAAGCATTAGGAGCTAAAGTTACTAATGACAAAAATAAATATATAGTAGAAGCAGAAGAATTAAAAGGAGCGAATATTTACTTAGATTTTGCTTCAGTAGGAGCAACTATAAATATTATGTTAGCAGCTGTTAAAGCAACAGGTACAACAATCATAGATAATGCTGCTAAAGAACCAGAAATAGTAAATATCGCAACATTCTTAAATAACATGGGAGCAAGAATTACAGGAGCAGGAACTTCTACTATTAAAATAAAAGGAGTAGAAGAACTACATAGTTGTTTCCATGAAGTAATACCAGATAGAATAGAAGCAGGAAGTTATATAATAATGGGAGCTTTATGTGGAAAGAAATTAAAAATAGATAATATAATTCCAGAACATTTAGATTCATTAATATCTAAACTAGAAGAAATGGGAGTAGAACTAAATATAGGAAGAGACTATATGGAAGTATCTAAACCAGAAAAATATAATGCTACAAATATAAAAACAGCTGTATATCCAGGTTTCCCAACAGACTTACAACAACCTTTCACAGTATTATTAACTCAAAGTGAAGGTAAATCTAAAGTACTAGAAACAATCTGGGAAAACAGATTTATGCATGTTCCATATTTAAATAACTTAGGTGCAGATATAACAGTTAAAAATCAAACAGCTACTATAATTGGGCCAAGACAACTAAAAGGAAGAACAGTAGTCGCAACAGACTTACGTGCTGGTGCCGCAATGGTTGCCGCAGGTCTAACTGCTAAAGGGAAAACAACAATTACAAATGTAGAACATATTTTAAGAGGATATGAACAAATAGTAGAAAAACTAAACAATGTAGGTGCTAAATTAACATTAAAAGAAATATAATTAAATATATTTCTTTTTTTTGGAGGTAAAATGAAAAAAATAATACTTCTACTATTAATAATTATTCCAGTACTATTAATTTCTAATATAAAGAATAAAAATACATGTTACACATCTATAGGAGATGGCTATTCAAAAGGAATAGACTCATATGGACAAATAAATGGTTATAGTAAACTATTAAAAAAACATCTAAGTAATAAGAAAACACTAAATAATTATACAAATCTATCTAACAAAGACATGTCTATAAATACTTTATATACTAATATATTATTAAACAAAAATAATATAAAAGGAATACTAAGTGAAACAGAAGTATTAACACTATCTATAGGATTAAATGATCTAAAGTATAAATTAAGTATAAATAATATAAATGATTATAAATTAAATAAAATAATAAATGAAATAAATATAGATATAAATAAACTATTAAAAGAAATATCTAAATATTATAAAGGTACTATATATGTGATAGGTTATTATTATAAAGACTATGATGATATATATTTAGTAAAAGGTATAAAAGAATTAAATAATCTATATAAAAACAAAAAAGTAGTATTTATATCTTCAAAAAAATTACAAAATAATAATAAATATTATTTAAATAATCCTAATAATAATTATCCAAATATTGAAGGATATAAATTAATAGAATTAAAATTATTAAAAAAACTTGAAAAATAAAGAAAAAGTTGCTATACTAATAAAGCGAATCGAATTACTATGACAAATTAGTCATGGCGGAAGGAGAGATAGTATGAAAAAGGATATACATCCAGAAATGAAAGATTGTAAGGTTACATGTGCATGTGGAGAAACATTTACTTGTAAATCAGTAAAAGATGAAATGACTGTAGAAGTTTGTTCTAAATGTCATCCATTCTATACTGGGCAACAAAGTAGAGCGTCTCGTGCAGGACGTGTTGATAAATTCAATAAAAAATACGGATTTGACAAGAAAAAAGCTGCTTAAAAAAGCAGTTTTTATTTTTATAAAAACATGTTATTATAAATATATAAGTAAAGGAGAATAATATGAAAATAGGAATAGCTAATGATCATAGAGGTTTAAATTTAAAAAATTATTTAAAAGAAGAATTAACTAAACTAGGATATGAAGTAATTAATTATGGAACAGATACTGAAGATTCTGTTGATTATCCAGATTATGCTTTTAAATTAGGAGAAAGTGTAGTAAATAAAGATATAGATTATGGTATTGCTATATGTGGTTCAGGTATTGGTATATCTATTGCTTGTAATAAAGTTAAAGGAGTTAGATGTGCTAAAGTATCTAATATAGAAGAAGCAAAATATACAAGAGAAGATAATAATTCTAATATAGTAGCTTTTGGAGAAAAAACTACTAATCAAAATGCTTTAGAAATAGTAAAAACATTTATTAATACACCATTTTCTAATTTAGATAAACATATTAATAGAATAAATAAAATAACTGATTATGAGGAGAATAAATAATGTTAGGTAAATTTCTTTTATATATATTAATAACTTTATTAGTAGTATGGGCAATGGATTCTGTTAATATAAATAAAATATTTAAAAAAAACAAAGTAATACAAGCTAAAGTATTTTACTTCTTACTTGGTATTTCAATGGTTTATTTAATAACAAACTTTATAATGGATTTATTTGAAGTATCAAAAATTTTCTAAAAGAAGTATAATTCTTTTTTTTTGGTTAAAACTTATAATGAGGTGAAGAAAATGAAAAAAAAGAAATTAAAGTCTTATGTGTTACCTAGTTTAATAATGATTATGATTGCAGGAGTATTCTTTCTAACTGCCATTACTTCTTCTTTAAGTAGTAGTGATGAAGATTATTCTACATATGTATCTAGTATAATATTAGAACCAGATATTGCTGTTATTAATACTAGTAGAAAAGTAATAAATCCGTATACAGATCCAAATGTAACTATAGGCAAAAACTTTTATGATTATAAAGGAAATGCTAAAGATCAAGAAAAATCTATTATTTATCATAACGATACTTATATGCAAAACTCTGGTATAGATTTCACTAGTAAAAATACATTTGATGTTGTATCTGTATTAGATGGTACAGTAACAGATGTTAAAGAAGATGAAACATTAGGTAAAATAGTAGAAATTAAACATGATAATGATTATATTTCTATATATCAAAGTTTATCAGAGACAACAGTAAAAAAAGGAGATACAGTAACACAAGGACAAGTAATAGGAAAAAGCGGAACAAATGAATTAGATAAAGATATGGGTAATCACTTACATTTTGAATTCTATGTAAATGGACAAGTAGTAAATCCAAGTTTATATCTAAATAAAGAACTAAAAACAGATGATTCAAAAGAGTAAATTACTCTTTTTTTCATAAATAAAATAAAATTTAATATATTGTATTATAAATATAAAAAAGTGTGATAAAATAATAGTGACAAAAGGAAGTGAACAAAATATGTTAGCAAAAGATATAGGAATTGATTTAGGTACAGCAAATGTTTTAATCTATATAAAAGGACAAGGAATAGTATTAAATGAACCTAGTATAGTAGCTATTGATACTGATACTAAAAATGTTATAGCAGTAGGTAGTGAAGCTAATGAAATGTTAGGGAGAACACCAGGTAAAGTAAAAGCAATTAAGCCTATGAAAGATGGAGTAATTGCTGATTTTGAGATTACTGAGATAATGCTAAACAGTTTTATTAAAAAAATTAAAGCAAAGAATTTATTTTCTAGACCTAGAATATTAATATGTTGTCCTACTAATATTACGCCTGTTGAAAAAAATGCTATTAAAGAAGCAGCAGAAAGAACAGGTGGAAGAAAAGTATATATAGAAGAAGAACCTAAAGTAGCAGCTATAGGAGCAGGTATGGATATATCTAAACCTACTGCTAATATGGTAATAGATATTGGTGGAGGAACAACAGATATAGCAATACTTTCTCTAAATGATATAGTAACTTCTACATCTATAAGAATAGCAGGAAATGTATTTGATCAAGACATAATTAAATATATAAAAGAAAAATATAAACTATTAATAGGAGAAAGAACAGCTGAAGATATTAAAATAAATTTTGCTAATATATATAAACCAGATAAAAAAGAAAAAATGGAGATTAAAGGAAGAAACTTAATAACAGGACTTCCTCATACTATAGAAATAACAAGACAAGAAACAGAAGAAGCACTTCATGAAAGTATTTTTAAAATAATAAAAGCGACTACAAACGTTTTAGAACAAACACCTCCAGAATTATCAGGAGATATTGTGGATAAAGGTATTGTATTAACTGGTGGAGGAGCTATGTTAAAAGGACTTACAGAACTTTTTGAGCAAGAATTAAAAGTACCTGTATTAATAGCTGATTCCCCATTAACATGTGTAGTAGAAGGTACAGGAGTATTACTTGATGATATTAAATTATTAGAAAAGGACCAATATTAATTGGTTTTTTTTATACATTTTGATATAATTTTATTAGGAAGTGAAAATAATGAAAGAACAAATATTAGATGCTAGTAAAATAGTATTAGTAACATTCTTAGTTTCAGCACTAATTATGCCATTAATGAAAAGAGTTGCTATTCATGTAGGTGCATTAGATGTACCAAGAAAAAAAGAAAACAGTAGACATATACATACTAAAACAACTCCATTACTAGGAGGAGTAGGAATATTCTTAGCTTTCTTAGTAGGATTTATGTTCTTTGGGGAACAAAGTGTAAGAATGAACTCTATATTAATAGGTAGTTTTATAATAATACTTACTGGAATAATAGATGATATTAAACCAATAAAAGCATATCAGAAAATGCTAGGACATCTAGCAGCAGCTGCAGTAATAGTATTTTATGGAGGAATACTTCTAAATAATATAACACTATTTGGATTCTCAATAGATTTTGGAAGCATATCCCCATTAATTACATTAATGTTTATAGTAGCTTGTACTAATATAATAAACTTAATAGATGGATTAGATGGATTATCTGGAGGAGTATGTTCAATATTCTTCTTAACAATAGGAATTATAGGTTTTTGCCAAGGAAGATCTGGAAGTCTAGTTATGATACTAACATTTATAATGTTAGGTTCAACTCTAGGATTCTTATTACATAACTTCTATCCAGCTAAAATATTTGCTGGAGACTGTGCTACATTCTTAGGATTTATAATATCAGTAATTACATTACTAGAATTTAAAGGTGCAGCTTTAACTTCATTCTTTGTACCAGTAATGATTTTAGGAATACCAATATTAGATACATTATTTGCTATTATAAGAAGATTACTCAAAGGACAAGATCCATTTAAAGCAGATAGAAAACACTTACATCATCAGTTATTAGGAATGAACTTCTCTCAAAGAACAACAGTCCTAATAATATATGCAATAAACATACTGTTCGCGTTAGCGTCTATTTTCTATACATTACAGGATCAAACAATCGGAACAGTAATCTATATAATAATATTTATAATAGTATTATGGTTCGTTCTACACACTACAATAATATCAGATAAAACACCAGAACATACTAAAAAAATAAGAAGAAAAATATTACCAATAAGACGCAAAAAAAATACTAAAAAATAGTATTTTTTTTATATCATAAATTGGAAAAATATGGTAAAATTATAATCGGTGTAGGTGAGATTATGATAAATTTTATAGTATGTGAAGACATAAAAGAATTAGCTAACAAATATAAGAAAGAAATAGATAAATTCATGATGAATTATGATATAGATTATAAGTGCTATATATTTAAAGATTATGATAAAACTTGGGAAACAATAGCTAAAAAAGAAATAGGTTTTAAAATATATTTACTAGATATAGTAACTAAAAATGGTTCGGGATTGGATGCTGCTAGATTAATAAGGGAAGAATATGATGATTGGGCATCTATGATTATAATTATTACCTCATATCCAGAATATAAATATGAAGCTCTAGGTAAAAGATTAATGTTAGTAGACTTTATAAATAAACTAGACAATTCAGAACAAAAACTAAAAGATGCATTTAATATATGTATGAAAAATTATGATAAGAAATATCAAAGTCTAAAATACATATATAAAAATACTGCCTACAATATAGAATATAGAAACATTATATTTATAGAAAAAGAACAAGATAGTAAAAGATGTTTGATACAAACAGATCATGGTAAATTCTATATACAAGGAAGCCTAAATGAAGTATTAAAGAAACTAGATAATAGATTCTTTAAATGTCATAGAAGTTTAATAGTAAATCTTAATCAAATAGAAAGATATAACCTAAAAGAAAATATTATATATTTTAAAAATAAAACAAAAAACACACTAATCGCAAGAAATAAAAAGAAGGAGTTGATGGAGCGTGTTAGAGGTATTAACTAAATTTATTTGCTTCATTTTAATGGCAATAGTAGGCTTTTATGTAATCAAAAAAACAACTAATAGTAATGTCAAATTATTAAATCTTGAAACAATAATTATATTAAGTATTTTAGTAATTATACAAATGTGTTTATATAGAATACAGTTTACTGCTACGTATACTATTATGGTGTTTTTATTAAACATAATAATTTATAAGAAAATCTTTAAAATAACAATAGAAGAATCAATAATATGCTGTGGAATACTAATGATAATTATGTTCTTCTCAGATTTAGCAATTTCGTTATTGTTTAGAATTTTTGTGACAGCAGAACAAATAAGAACAAATAGCAACATACTTTTACTTGCTAACATTTTAATCAGTATTTTATCAGTATCGTTGATTAATGTTAAAATAATCAAAAACCAAGTACAAAAATTTTATAATAGCATAATAGGGAAAAAAGTGATAACAAACACCATATTCTTTTTGTTTTTAGTAATAGGATTTAGTTATTTAGCTTATAATATAATTAATTCAAAAACATATGATTTAACATATTTTACAAACTCAATAGTAATGATAGTGTTTGTAATTGTAACGTATATATTTATAAAAAGTAAAAACAACTATAACAAATTAATGGATGAATATGATAATTTATTTAAATATGTACAAAATTTTGAAGAATGGATAGAAAAAGAACAATTAAATAGACATGAATATAAGAACCAATTAGCTGTTCTCAGAGATATAACTAAAGAAAACAAAACAAAGAAAAAGATTGATGAAATATTAGAAGATAATATTAATATAGAAGGAGAAATAGTTAATCAATTAAAAGCTTTACCTAAAGGTGGCCTTAAGGGATTGATGTATTATAAATTAGTAATTGCACAAAAAAACAAAATAGACCTTACAATAGATGTGAGTATTAAGAAGAGATCTATATTAAATAAGTTATCTGAAAAACAAATAAGAGATTTATGTAAGCTTATAGGTATCTATTTTGATAATGCTATAGAGGCAGCAAAAGAAACAAAAAAGAAAAATGTATTAATAGAAATATATGAGCTAAAAGACAAAATAAATATAGTTTTTTCAAATACATTTAGAAAAAACAACAATTTTAGTAAAAGAAACGAAAAGGGAATTTCATCTAAGGGAAAAGGTAGAGGGAATGGACTATATTTTGCAAAGAAAATAATTAATAAGAACAATTGGTTGGAAGAAAAGCAAGAAGTAATTGATAAGTATTATATTCAAAAAATAAGTATATTAAAACTAGAGAACTGAATGCTCTAGTTTTTTAGTCATTAAATAAATTGTTTGCTCTAGGTTCGTCTGCCATAATCCAAACACAACCTAAACTTGCAGAAGCAGTAGCTAACATAGCAACAGCAGCAATTATTCCAGCTAATTTTTTCATTTATGTCCCTCCTTTTTTCTATATTGCTAAATACATGTTGTATTTATGCCATTTTTAAATTTTTGTAATTGTTATATGGTTGTTTGAATATTTTATAAGTAATAGGGCTAATAATGATTGCTTCAATAACTAAACTAGATAATAATAAAGCAGATAAATAATTATTACGCAATAAAATAATTAATAACAAGTAGATTATTCCGATAAGAGTAGTTAGAATCTTTCTAATTATTCTTTTCTTTTTATTTGGAAGAGGTCTTTTAACAGTATCCGCAGGTGCAAATAATAAATAACTATAAATACAAAAAATAGAGATAATTATTTGAATATTAAAATCTAGAGATGTTTTTAAAAAAAATAAAGGTATACATATAAAAAATATTGTTGAAGTTATTAAACATTGATAACTCTTTTCTGCATGAAAACCAAAACCTGTATAACGAATAATATTAAATAATATAATTACAATAATTACTTCTTTAAATATTCCTAATAATAGAGATAATAGAAGTATAATAATTGTTTTAGTTATAGTTAGATATAAACCCTCTAAACCATATCTAAGCTTATCTATATCTTTTTTAGAGTACTTATTATATTTTGTAATAAAAGATACACTTTTGTCTAAAAATAGTTTTTTCATAGATCCTCCGTATTTCATTTAAACTATAGCACCCTAGTATAATAAGAACTCAATATTTCTTTAAAAAGAATGATTTAAAGAAGGTTTGTCGAATTTTGTCGAAAGTAAAAAACAAATTACCAAAAAATGCCAAAAGATTACATATTAAGGAATTTGTATTTTTAGATAGTGTAATTTGCTAGAATTGATTTGCCAGATAGGTAGAAGGAGAGGTGTTAGGAGTATGATATGTGGACGAGTTAAATGGTTCAACAATGAGAAAGGATATGGCTTTATAGAGTATAAGACAGATGAAGATGTATTTGTTCATTATTCAGCAATTGATGCAGACGGCTATAAAACACTATCCGAGGGACAGCTAGTGGAATTCAAATTGGTTGAAACAGGTAAAGGATATCAAGGAATAAATGTTAAATTAGTAAAAGAAACTGCTGACATTAAGTAGTGATTTGTGCTATACTATATGTACAAAGGAGATGATATTATGGAAATTATTATTCATGGGGATAAGATCAAAGTTACTGATGCTATGAAAGACTACGTTAAAGAGAAATTACAAAAACTAGATAAGTATCTAGAAAATAGTGATAACGTAAGAGCTAATGTCATAGTAAAAGTAAAAAATTATACTCAGAGAGTAGAAATTACCATACCACTTAAGACATTTATTTTAAGATCAGAAGAACAACAAGAAGATTTCTATGCAGCTGTTGATAAAACTATTGATAAGTTAGAAAGACAAATAAGAAAGAATAAGACAAAAATGATGTCTAAACATGTTAAAATTAGTCAAGATTTCAATTTTGCTTCTTTTGAATCAGATGATGAAGATGAAAAGAAGATTATTAAGAGAAAGAAAGTAGAAGTAAAACCAATGAATGAAGAAGAAGCAATAATTCAAATGGAACTTTTAGGTCATCAATTTTATATGTATAAAGATAGCGAAACTAATAAACCTGCTGTAGTATACAAAAGAAAAGACGAACATTATGGAATAATTGAGTCTGAATAAAAATAGTAGTATAAAAAGAAAGAATAACCTTTAAATCTTTCTTTTTTTTTGGTAAAATATATAGGTGAGGAGATGACACAATGGGTATATTAAAAAAATTGTTAGATCATGAGTATAAAGAATTAAAAAAGTTTAGAAAACAAGCAGATGAAATAGTTGCTTTAGATGAAGAGTATTCTAAGCTTTCAGATACACAACTACAAGATAAGACCGATGAATTTAAAGAAAGATTATTAAAAGGAGAAACTCTAGAAGATATTTTGGTAGAAGCATTCGCTACTGCTAGAGAAGCAGCATATAGAGTTATTGGAGAAAAACATTTCTATGTTCAAATACTTGGTGGACTTGCTATTCACTATGGTAATATAGCAGAAATGAAAACTGGTGAAGGTAAAACTTTAACTTGTGTGCTTCCTGGTTATTTAAATGCTTTAACTGGAGATGGAGTACATGTAATTACAGTTAATGAATACTTAGCTGGACGTGATGCTGAATGGATGGGAGAAATCTATAGATTTTTAGGATTAACAGTAGGAGTTAATACAAGAGATTTATCACCAACAGAAAAACAAGAAGTATATAACTGTGATATCTTATATTCAACTAATAATGAAATAGGTTTTGACTACTTAAGAGATAACATGGTAGTAAGAAAAGAAGATAGAGTACAAAGACCATTAAACTTTGCTATTATTGATGAGGTTGACTC
>CAZYQE010000003.1:0-90418 GCA_964650315.1 uncultured Muribaculaceae bacterium | reverse complement strand
ATAAAATGAAATATGAAATAGCTAATGAATTTGGTGTTAATTTAGGACCAGATGCTAGTAGTCGTGCTAATGGATCAGTTGGTGGTGAAATTACTAGACGTTTAGTTCAAAACGGATTAAATCAAGTTAGTGGAAGCTACACTAATAAATAAGTATAGCTTAAAAGATAGGTAAATCCTATCTTTTTTGTTGTAAATCAATTGACTTTTAATGCTAGGTTTGTTAATATACATTTAGTTTTGGAAAAGAGGTAAGTATATGAAATTATTAGCAATTAATGCAGGAAGTAGTTCCTTAAAATTTAGTTTATTTGATATGAGTGATGAATCTATCATTGCGAGTGGTTTATTTGAACGTATTGGTGATACTGGTTCTTGTTATAGTATTAAATTTAATGGAGAAAAGATAAAAGAAACTATTGAAATGAATGATCATAATATTGCAGTTAAAATATTATTAGATAGACTTATTAATAATAAGATAGTTGATTCTTTAGATGAAATTGAAGCTGTAGGACATAGAATTGTTCATGGAGCAGATAAGTATTCGGAAAGTGTAAAAATTACTGATGAAGTAATTAAGGATATAGAAGCTTTTAAAGATTTAGCACCACTTCATAATCCAGCCGGATTAAAAGGAATAGAGGCTTTTAAAGAAAATATTCCAGATGCTAATATGGTTGCTTGTTTTGATACAGCTTTCCATCAAACTATGGATGAGATTAGTTATTTATACCCAGTACCATATGAATGGTATGAAGAAAATGGAGTACGTAAATATGGATTCCATGGTCTAAGTCACAAATATATTAGTGAAAAAATGTCTGATGAGTTAGGTAAAAAAGCAAATCTAATTATATGTCATATTGGTAGTGGGGCATCTATCTCAGCAGTTAAAGAAGGTAAGTGTGTAGATACTTCTATGGGACTTTCTACTAATGCTGGTATTATGATGGGAACTCGTTCTGGAGATATAGATTATTCTATCATTCCACATATTATGAGAGAAAGAAATATGACTCTTGATGAAGTATTAGAAGCTTTAAATAAAGATAGTGGATTACAAGGTATTGCGGGAGTTAATGATTTACGTGATATAGATGAAGGTTTCTTAAAAAATGATCCTGCTGCAGTACGTGCTGTTGAAATGTATACTACTAGAATAGCTGAATATATTGCTAAGTATTATGTAGTTAAACTAAATGGAGATGTTGATGCTATATGCTTTACTGCAGGTGGTGGAGAAAATGATCCTCTTATTAGAAAAGAAGTATTAAATAAATTAACTGCATTAGGAATTAATGTTGATGAAGCTAAGAATGATGAAACTGTAGTACGTAAAGGAAAAGAAGGACTTATTACTACAGATGATTCTAAAGTTCCAGTATATGTATTTGGTACAGATGAAGAGTTAATGATAGCTAGAGATACTCATGTATTAAGTAAATAAAGATAGTTTAACTATCTTTTATTTTTTGTTCTTTTATAGTATAATACTAATAGGTTTTAGAAAAGAGGTTGATTTATGAAAATTATATCAATTAATGCAGGAAGTAGTTCATTAAAATTTAGTTTATTTGATATGAATGATGAGACTGTTATTGCGAGTGGTTTATTTGAACGTATTGGTATAGAAGGTAGTTGTTATACTATTAAGTATAATGGTGAAAAAGTAGAAGAAGAAGTAGTTATGAAGGATCATACTGATGCGGTTAAAATATTATTAGAGAAATTAATTAGTTTAGGTATTATTAAATCTTTAGAAGAAATAAATGGAGTAGGACATAGACTTGCTCATGGTAAAGAAAAATATAAAGAATCAGTTATTATTACTGATGAAGTAATTGAAGATTTAAAATCTTTTACAGATTTTGCTCCTTTGCATATACCTGCTAATATATTAGGAATTAATGCATTTAGAGAAGTATTACCTGAAGTTATGATGGTAGGAGTATTTGATACTACATTCCATCAATCTTTAGATAAAGAAACTTATCTTTATCCAGTACCATATGATTGGTATGAGAAGTATGGAGTACGTAAATATGGATTCCATGGAACATCTCATCGTTATATAGCTGGTAAAGTTAAAGAATTACTTGGTAAAGATGAATATAAATTAATTAGTTGTCATATAGGTAGTGGTGGTTCTATTGCCGCTATTAAAGATGGTAAGAGTGTTGATACTACTATGGGATTTACTCCATTACCTGGTATTATGATGTGTACTAGAAGTGGTGATATAGATCCTTCAATTGTTCCATATATTATGGGAAAAGAAGGTAAGAATGCTGGTGAAGTATTTGAAGAATTAAATACTTCTAGTGGTCTTCTAGGAATGAGTGGATATAGTAGTGATATGAGAGATATTTTAGCTCGTTGTGAAGAAGGCGATGAGAAAGCTATTACTGCTAAGAATAAATTTGTAAGAAGTGTAGTAAATTATATTGCACAGTATTATGTATTACTTGGTGGTGTAGATATTATAGTATTTACTGCAGGAATTGGAGAAAATAGTGTTCCTGTTAGAAAACAAATATGTGAAGAATTAGAATGTCTTGGGGTAAAAATAGATCCTGTTATAAATGAAAAAAGAGCAGAGTTTATTAAACTTAGTACAGATGATTCTAAAATCTTAATATATGTAATACCTACTGATGAGGAATTAATGATTGCTAGAGACACTCTAAATTTAATAAATAGATAGGAAATGAATATGTATAGGGAAATATATAAGAAAATAAAAAAATATAATAATATAGTAATTGCTAGACATATAGGACCAGATCCAGATGCCCTAGCTAGCCAGATGGCTCTTAGGGATTCTATAAAACTAACTTTTCCTGATAAGAATGTAATTGCTGTTGGTAGTGGTAGTAGTAAGTTTTCTTTTATCGGATCACTTGATAAATTAGAAGAATTTGATGAGACGTTACTTATTGTTACTGATACACCAGATACCAAAAGAATAGATGGAGTAGATATATCTAAATATAGTTATAAAATAAAAATAGACCATCATCCATTTATAGAAAAGTTTTGTGATATAGAATATATTGATGATAGTGCATCTTCTGCATGTGAAATTATTATGGATTTAATTTTAAATACTAAATTAAAATGTAATAAGAGTATTGCTAAAACATTATATACTGGATTAGTATCTGATTCTAATAGATTCTTATTTAATACTTGTACTCCTAAGACATTTAGATTAGCTGCTAAATACTTAGAAGATTATAAATTTGATTTATCTAAGCTATATCAAAAATTATATGCTAGACCATTAAATGAAGTTAGATTAGAAGGTTATATTTCTTCTAATATGGAAGTTACTGATAATGGATTAGGTTATATTAAAATAACTGATAAAATAGTTAAAGAATATGGTGTAGATGCAGCTAGTGCTGGTAATATGGTTAATAATTATAATTTTATAGAAGAAGTATTAGTATGGGTTACTATGACAGAAGATGTTAATAATGATCAAATAAGAATATCTATTAGATCTAGAGGACCTGCTATTAATAAAGTAGCTGAGAAATATAATGGTGGTGGTCATAAAATGGCTGCTGGTGTTAAAGCTAAAACATTTACTGAAGCTAATAAATTAATAAAAGATTTAGATAAAGTAGTAAAAGAATATAATAAGGAGCGTGAATAACATGGTTATTAAAGATGCTAACTTAGAAGTTATTGCGACAAGACGTAGTCAATATCCAAATGCTGGTAAGGGTGAATTCTTATTAGTTGGTAGAAGTAATGTAGGGAAGAGTAGTTTTATAAATGCATTACTAGGACGTAAGAATTTAGCTCATACATCATCTCGTCCTGGTAAAACTCAAACATTGAATTTCTACTTTGTAAATAGTAATTTTTATTTGATAGATGTACCTGGATATGGATATGCTCAAGTTGATAAAAAGACTCAAGCTAAATTTGGTATGATGATAGAAGATTATTTAGAAAAAAGAGATGAATTAAAAAGAGTATTCTTATTAATCGACTTTAGACATAAACCTACTGAAGATGACTTATTAATGTATAATTTCTTAAAATATTATAATCTTCCAGTAACAGTAATTGCTACTAAAGCTGATAAAGTAGGTGGAAGTAAAAAACAAAAGCATTTAAAAGATATTTTAGATACACTAGACTTAGTGGTTGGGGATGATTTAATAGTATTCTCTAGTCATACTAAGTTAGGAGTAAAAGAAGTATTAGGTAAAATAGAAAGTCTAATTGAAAATTAGACTTTTTTTGATATAATAATAGTAGGTGAAGTATATGAGTAAGAATAAAAAGGTAACGGTTATATTATTTGGGTTAATATTTCTATGTTTAATATTAACTGGTTATTTTATGATTAATAGTGTAGTTAAAGTAGGATCTTTTAAAAGTGAAATGAAGAATTTAGAGAAACTAGATGTAGTTAAGGATAGGTTTAATACTAGAATTAAGAGTTCTAATGATTATGCAATAGTAGAAAAAAAGATAAAAGATTATCTAGATAAATGTTCTGTTAATTATAGTGATATGATTAATATTTTAAACGATAAAAAAGTAAGTAAGATATTATCTATTAAAAATTATAAGAAAGATGGACCAGAGTTTAATAAAAGTTTAAAATACTTAGATAATATAGAGAATAAATATAATAAATTAGATAAGAGATTTACTAATTGTAATAAAGAATCTAAAATAAATAAAAATATTGATATTATTAATTTAGATGATTATTATATTTCTTTATATAAGAAGAATATGATTGATGGTAAACTAAAGAAAAATTTAGATAAATCTATTGATGATAGTAAATCTTCTAGAGAAGAGGTTAAAAATAAAATATCTAATATTAAAGAAGTATTAACTATACTTAAGAATAATAAAAGTAAATGGAATATAAAGAAGGATAAAATATCTTTTGATGATTATAAGTTATATGAAAAATATAATGAATTAGTGAAGAAGATTAATAAATAAAAAAGAGGTTTAACCTCTTTTTATATTACAATAGTAATTACATTATTACTTCCTTTATTTACTACTTTAGTAAGTGTGTTTTGTAGTTTAAATCTTATGTTATCTGGCATAAGATTTATTTTTGATTGGATACCTTCTTGTACTATTGATTCTAGACTTCTACCAAATATTTCACTTTTCCATATTTCATTATTATTACTATTTAGATAATCTATTAATTCTTTAGATTGTAATTCACTACCTATAATTGGTTCAAAAGTAGATTCTACATTTACTTTTATTAAATGTATAGAAGGGGCAACTGCTTTTAATTTTACTCCATATCTAGAACCTTGTTTTATTATTTCAGGCTTATCTAGTTTCATATCTTCTATAGATGGAGTAGCAATACCATAACCTGTTTGTTTCACCATCTTTAAAGCATATTTTATATTATCATATTCTTTTTTAGCAACATTGAAGTCTTGGAATAAAGATAATAGATCTGCTTTATTTTTAACATCTATATTTATAATATCTGTTAATGTTTTATTATATAGATTATTTGGGGCAGTTAAAGTAACTGTTATTATTCCGGTAGATGGGTCCATATCTGATAAATATGCTTTTTCTATATTGCCATTTTCTAAGAAATGGTTTGTTATATTATCTACATCTTTTAATTTATCTATTTCTATTACACTTTCTTTTATAGATTCAATATAACTTTGTTTAACTGGATGATTATGATTTAATATAGCAATCCATTCTGGCATATTTACTTTTACTTCTAGTACTGGGAATTCATATAGAGCTTCTCTTAAAATATTATACATATCTTTTTCATTCATTGTTTCTATATTGATTGGTAGTACTGGTATATTATACTTATCTGATAGTTCTTCTTTTATCTTTATTGTTTCAGGTAGGGTAGGATGAGTAGTATTTAATATTACTATAAATGGTTTATTCATAGTTTGTAATTCTTCTATTACTCGAGTTTCTGCTTCTACATAGTCGTCTCTATCAAATTCTCCAATAGATGCATCTGTAGTTACTACTATACCTATAGTAGAATGATCTTTAATTACTTTTTCTGTACCTATTTCAGCTGCTTCTACAAAAGGTATTTCTTCATTATACCAAGGTGTTTTTACCATTCTAGGACCATTTTCATCACTAGCCCCTATAGCTTTATCAATCATATAACCAACACAGTCTATTAACTTAATATTACAACTAAAATCATCTATATTTATAGTGGCAGTATTATTAGGTACAAATTTAGGTTCTGTAGTCATAATAGTTCTACCAGCAGCACTTTGTGGTATCTCATCTAAGGCTCTTTTCTTCTCATATTCATCTTCTATATTAGGCACAATTAAAGTCTCAACCATTTTCTTTATAAAAGTAGATTTACCAGTACGTACAGCCCCAACTACACCTAAATATATATCACCATTACCTCTTTTAGCTATATTTTTAATAATTTCTTGTTTATCCATATACATTCTCCTTTATTCATAATAAATTTATGTATTATAAATAAAAGATATTCCTTATAAAAAAATAAAATGTTTAAAACATTTTATCTATATTATTAGGTATATTATTTTGTTTAATAGAATTAACTATTTTATCTTCTTTTTCTTTAGAAATATCTTTTCCAGTAATTCTACTAATATCTCTAATTACTTCTCTAATACTATTTTCGTTATCTATATTATTATTTTGTAATTTACTAGCTAAAGATAAAATAGTATCTTTATTAACATTAGTTTTGTTTTCTACTTTCTTAAAGAAACTATCTTTAAACATAAAAACCTCCTACTATATTATATGTAGGAAGTTTTTATAAGTTAAAATTTATTTTTATTATTAAGTGCGGCAGCTTTCTTTCTACCTATTTCTTCACATTTTTTATTAAATTCATCTATGGAGATTAAATTTTTATTTAATCTATCTTTTAACATAGCAAGTGATTTATCATACATAGCGATATCATCAGATGTATTAGTATGAACGTAATCTGATAGATTTTCATCAAAACCAAAAGTTTTTTTACCTTTTCCAGTAGCCTTGTTAGTTCTTAGACTATTAACAAAACTTGATCCTTTATTAGAATTACTATTATTACCTATAATCATCTAATCATCTCCACTTCTATTTTTAAATTTTAATATAATTGGTGTTCCTTCTAAATCAAAGTTTTCTCTTAATTTATTCTCTAAATATCTCTCATATGAGAAATGTATTAATCCTTTATTATTTACTCTTATAGTAAACTTAGGAGGTTTTATACCTGTTTGTGATGAGAAATATATCTTTAATCTTTTACCTTTATAAGAAGGAGGTATATTTAATTGATATGCATCTAGTATTACATTATTTAATACACTAGTTTGTATCTCTTTTTTAATATTTTCTCCTACTTTAATTACTTCAGGCATTAGAGTATGTATTCTTTTCTTTGTAAGAGCAGATAGGAATACTATTGGAGCATATGTAGCAAATTGGAATTCAGCTCTCATAAGTTTCTTATAATCATTTATAGTAGTATCTTTTACTGTATCCCATTTATTAACTACAAATATTAATCCTTTACCTCTTTCTATAGCATATCCAGTAATATGTTTATCATGTTCTGTAATACCTTGTTCTGCATCTATTACTACTAAACATATATCACTTCTATCTATAGATTTTAGTGATCTAAATAAACTATATTTTTCAATAGATTCAAATACTTTACCTTTCTTTCTCATACCAGCAGTATCTATCATTACATATTCTTCTCCATGATATTTTAATACTGAGTCTATTGAATCTCTTGTAGTACCAGCAATATCAGATACAACAACTCTTTCTTCATTAAGTAAAGCATTCATTAAACTACTTTTACCAACATTAGGTCTTCCAATAATAGAAAACTTTAATCTATCATCTATTTCTTCTTCAGATTCTTCAAAGTCTTCAGTTACTTTATCCATTAAATCAATATATCCAGTATTATGAATACTACTGATCGGAATATAAGTATCAAAACCTAATTCATAAAAATCATATAAGTTATCTTTAGCTAATTTAGTATCTATTTTATTGATAGCAACTATAACTTTCTTTTTACTTCTTCTAAGTATATCTCTTACTATTAAATCATTACTAGTTAGACCTTCTTTACCATCTACCATAAATACAACTATATCAGCTTCATCAATAGCAATTTCTGCTTGCATTTTTATTTCTGCATTAAACTTCAATTTAGAAGCATCTATTCCACCGGTATCAATTAAATAAAATTTTTTATTATTATAATTTGCTTCTTGATAGATCCTATCTCTTGTTACTCCAGGGACATCTTCAATAATAGATATTCTCATACCTACTATTTTATTAAAAAGAGTAGATTTACCAACATTAGGTCTACCAACTAAAGCTACTGTAGGTATGGACATAATTATCCCCTCCAAACTAGCCCCATTATACCATATGATTGTATTTTTTTAAAGAAAAGTGTAGTAAATGAATATTGTTATGATATAATTAGTTTAAATAGGAGGATATGATATGAAAAAGAAAGAACAAGAAAGAGTCAGTTGGTTAGATAATCCTAGTATTATTACTAGTGTAATTATTGGATTAATATTAATTATAGTAATTTTAAGTCAGTCTTTTGCAATTAAAAGTAATTTAAGTACATATGAAATATTAACTAATGTTATAAATCATAATAGTATATATTTATTAGTATTAGTATATTTTGTAGTATTAAAGACTAAGTTTGGTAAGAAATATTTTAATTATTTAAATTTATTTTTAATAGGTTTATATTTAATTAATAGTGTTACTTCGTTTTTAACTATACTTCAATCATTTTCATTAATATCATTAATTACTTTTGCATTAAATTTATCTATATTTACTTATTTATTCCATATATTCTTTAGAAAAACTGGTGTATGGAAAGAGTTTAAATTAGATAAATCTCCATTTAATGATATTAGTAATGAATCATATTTTTATATAATAGTAGTACTTTCAGTAATATTATTAGCTGTTAATTTAATAGAAACTACTAATATTAATACAGTATTATTAGTGTTATTAGAAGCGATCTATTATATAATGTTTTCTAGATATGTATATTTATATGGAATATTCTTAAATAAGAAACATATTAAAGCATTTAATACTATGAAAGAACAGATTGAAGATATCAAGGATAATATAATAAAAGATGTTAAAGAAGTTGCGGATAATATAAGTGATGATATAAAGGATAGTAAGAAAACTAAGACTAAGAAGACTTCTAAGAGTAAGGGTGGTAAATAATATGAATATGTTTGAAGAAATTGAAGCAGTAAAAAAAGATTTTCCTAAAGTTAAGACTATATCTAAGGAAATTAGTAATTATAAATTAAATGCATATCAAGCTTTCGCAATTGTATTGTTTATTATATGCTTTTGTATAGGTATTGTTTTTGGTAATTTATTCCCAACATGTGGTAGTATTTCTGGTTTTAATTCTACTTGTTCTACTAAGGAGTTTAATTTCTTTTTAATGATTGCGATATGGAGTGGTAGTTTACTTGTATGTATCTTCTTCTTTGCTATAGGACATGTTATAGAATTATTAAAAAATATTAATAATAAGCTAGATAAGGCAAAATAAGTATAAAAATAAGCAAAAATTGCTTTTTTTTTGTTATTTTTATTGTATTTTTAATGATTTTATGGTAAATTTTAATTACAAGCATAGATTGTGCTTAATAATCAATGGGAGGTATAATGATTATGAAAAAAGTTGAATTAGTAGAAGCTGTAGCTGAAACTGCTGGATTAACTAAAGCAGATGCTACAAGAGCAATTGATGCTACTTTAGATGCAATCAAAGGAGCATTAGCAAAAGGAGATAAAGTGCCACTAGTTGGATTCGGAACATTCGCTACTTCTAAAAGAGCAGCACGTGAAGGACGTAATCCAAGAACTGGAGAAACAGTTAGAATTCCTGCAAGAACTGCAGTTACATTCAAAGCTGGTTCTGCACTAAAAGACGCTGTAAACTAATTTAAATTTAAAAGCCTATTTATAGGCTTTTTTTGTGGATTATTTAACTATAATGATATAATTAAGATAGGTGATGAATATATGTTAGATTCGGCTTTAAAAATATTAAATAAACTTAATGATTGTGGTTATGAATCTTATATAGTTGGAGGGTTTGTTAGAGATTATCTATTAGGGTTAGAATCCAATGATATAGATATTAATACTAGTGCTAAACCTAAAGAAGTATTAGAGATATTTGAAGATGCTGAATTATCTAGTAGAGATTATGGTACTGTTGTGGTAACTAGAAATGGCTATAGATTTGAAATAACTACTTTTAGAAAGGATATTAGTTATAAAGATCATAGACATCCAGATGAGATAGTATATATTAATGATTTAAATGAAGATATACTTAGACGAGATTTTACTATAAATACTATTTGTATGGACAAAGATAAGAATATTATTGATTTATTAAGCGCAAAGAAAGATATAAAGAATAAGGTTATAAAGACAGTAGGGGATTCTAATATAAGGTTTGAAGAAGATGCTTTAAGAATCCTTAGAGCGATTAGGTTTTCTACTAGTTTAGATTTTAAATTAAGTGATGATGTAGTTGATGCTATAAAGAAGAATAAACATTTACTTACTAAGATATCTTATAAAAGAAAGAAAGATGAACTTGATAAGATATTTACTAGTAGTAATATTGAATCTGGTATGAAAATGTTATTAGAATATGGATTAGATAAAGATTTGGAATTATCTAATTTAGATAAAATAGTTCCTAGTAGTGGTTTAATTGGTATATGGAGTGTTTTAAATGTAGTAGATAAATATCCTTTTACTAATAATGAGAAAGATCTAATTAAGAAAGTAAATGAGTTATTAGAACTTAATGAATATGATAATATGACTTTATATACATATGGTTTATATGTATGTAGTGTTGCGTGTGATATTAAAGGTTTAGATAAGAAAAAGATAACAGAGGCTTATAATAGTTTAGGAATACATAGTAGAAGTGATTTAGATATTACTAGTGAAGAAATTATGGATATACTTAATATGGAATCGGGTAAGTATTTAAGTGATATATATAATGATTTAGTGAAAGAAGTTGTAAATAATAATATAGAAAATAAAAATGATGTATTGAAGTATTATATAATTAGTAATTATAAGTAATTTATGTTATTATAATTATTATTACTGGAGATGATATTATGGAAATGAGTAATTTAGTAGAAGTATTTCAAGATAGGAATATTGTAATTCCATTATATATGTTTAAAAGAATTAAAGATTTAAAGTTAAAGACTGATGAGTTTATATTCTTAATGTATTTATATAATTTAGGAGATAAATATGTGTTTGATCCTAATAAGTTTTCTAGTGATTTAAATGTTGATTTAGAAAAGGTTATGAGTTATATAGATACTCTTACTAATAAACATTTTATTAGAGTAGAAGTATTAAAGAATGATAAAGGATTAAGAGAAGAAGTTATTATATTAGAAGATTTTTATAATAAGATTTCTTTAATGTCTGTTTCTAAAGAAAAGACTGATAGTAAGAAATCTAATATTTATGAAATTATAGAGAAAGAATTTGGTAGAACTTTGAGTCCTATGGAATATGAAATTATTAAAGCTTGGTTAGATAATAATATTAAAGAGTCTTTAATAAAAGAAGCTATTAAAGAGGCTACTTTTAATGGAGTAACTAATTTAAGATATATTGATAAGATATTATATGAATGGGGTAAAAAAGGTATTAAGACTGCTAAAGATGTAGAAGCTAATAGAAAGAAGAGAAAAAGTAATAAAAAAGATGATAAAAGTGATGTTGATTTGGATTTAGTTGATTGGAATTGGTTTGATGAAGATGAATAGAATAATGAATTATTTAGATGAATTATTTCCAAATCCAAAGTGTGAACTTATATATTTTAATGATTATAGTTTATTAATGGCTATTGTATTAAGTGCTCAAAGTACTGATAAAAGAGTAAATACTGTTACACCTATAATATTTGATAAATATAAGACTTTAGAAGATCTTAGTAATGCAGATTTAAGGGATTTAGAAAATATTATTAGACCGGTCGGATCTTTTAGAAAGAAAAGTATTTATTTAAAGGAAATAGCTAATATATTAGTAAATGAATATGATGGGAAGGTTCCTAAAGACAAGGAATCTTTAGTATTATTGCCAGGTGTAGGTAGGAAGACTGCTAATGTCTTTTTAAGTGAGTTTTATAACTATCCTGCTATCGCAGTAGATACTCACGTAGAAAGAGTCTCTAAGCGTCTTAAATTAGCCTATATGAAGGATGATGTTAAGAAAGTAGAAGAGAAGCTTATGAAGAAGTTTCCTAAAGATAAATGGGCTAAAATACACTTACAATTAGTATTATTTGGACGATATCATTGTAAGGCTATAAAACCTAATTGTGATGATTGTAAATTAAAAGATATATGTAGATATTAATGGAGTAGTTATTATGAAAAGAAGAAATATAATAATATTATTAGTAGAAGCTTTTTTTATAGGAATTATTCTTTTTTCTTTACTTAGTATTTTTAAATGGAGTAATGAAAAAAAGATTTCTAATAAAGAAATTCATGATATTAAAGAAGAAGTTATTAATAAAAAGAAAAATATTAATTTTAAGGAATTAAAAAAAATTAATAAAGATGTAGTAGGGTGGATTAAGGTACCTAATACTTCTATAGATTATCCAGTAGTTAAAACTAATAATAATGATTATTATTTAAATCATTCTTTTAGAAGAAAGGATAGTAATGCTGGATGGATATTTATGGATTATCGTAATAGATTAGATGGTAGTGATAATAATATTGTAATGTATGGACATAATAGATTAGATGGTATTATGTTTGGACATTTAAAGAAATTATTAAATAAAGATTGGTTTAATAATAAAGATAATTTATATATAGAGTTTATTACTGATAAAGATAAAAGTATTTATAAGATATTTTCTATTTATAAAGTAAAAGATGATACTTATTATTTAAAGACTAAAGTGGATAGTTATGATAGATTTATTAATAAGTTAAAATCTAGAAGTATATATAATTTTAATACAGAATCAGTTGGAGAGAATATAATAACGTTATCTACTTGTACAATTAATAATGATTATAGATTAGTAGTACATGCAATTAAGGCAGAAAAAAAATAGAGTATTAACTCTATTTTTATTTTATTCTTTAGGATCTTCTTCTGGAGGTGTTGTCGTTGGTGTTGGTGTTACTGTTGGTGTTGGTGTTTCTGTTGCTGGTTGTTTTAATGTATACGTAGCAGCAGGACTTTGAACACCACTATAACTCTTATAAGTTGCAATTACTTTATATACTCCATATGGAGATCCAGAACCTACAGAATATGTATAACTTGTTCTATTAGTAAATCCTAATAGTTGTGAACCAAAGTAAACATTATATCCAAATTCACCATAGCTAGAATCAGCATCTTTTAATGGTGATACAGCATTCCATCTTATTGTAACTTGATTACTTCCATTGTATGTAGCACTAAGTCCAGATGGTGATGATAATTTATCTTCTGCTTGAGCTTTACCATCAGGCTCATGACCTTTTCTAAAGTATTCATAGTTTCCTCCACCAGCAGCAATTCTAGGTGGATTAGATCCAGGGACAACAGGTAGTTTAACAACACTAGATGGTTGTTTAAATGCTGTTCTCTTACTTTCCATAGCTCCAGATGAAACTAAAGCATTAAATAATCTATCTTTTTGCATAGTAGCAGGTAAGTTTCTTAAACAATACTGGCTATCTATAAAGTCATAACCGTACCACATACCTATAACTGTTTTAGTAGAATATCCAATTACCCAAGAATCTCTAATTGCATCTCCAGGTAGATTGTTTCTATCCATTGTATATGAATCATAGTTTGTAGTACCTGTCTTACAAGCAACATTATTTGGTGTACCACCAGTTAATTTAACATCTTGTAATACGTTTGATATCATAAATGCAGTTGCATCAGACATAACTTTCTTTCTATTAGTTTTGTGTACTTTACTAGTACCATTATCTCTAAATACTATTTTCTTAACACTATAAGGTTCATTATAATATCCACCATTAGAGAATCCTGCATATGCAGCACTCATTTGTAATGGACTAACTCCAGTAAAGGCTCCAATTGAATGTGCCTCATGTAGAGAGTAAGGTTCTTTAGTATTATGAGAATTATTAGTGCTTACGCATGTTTTTCTTTCAATATCATATTCATAACCATTAGCGCATACTTCAGGTTGAATTCCTAAATTAGTAACAAAGTTTAATATCTTTTTCTTATCAACTTGTTGGAATGCTTTAAGGGCTGGAATGTTACGTGATGCAGATAGCGCTCTTCTCAAAGATATCTTTCCAAAGTATCCACGGTCCCAGTTTCTAATAGGTTTTCCGTTTGAATAATGATATGGTGAATCGTCAAATATTTGAGCTGTTGACCAATAATTATATTCTATACCAGGTCCATAATCAAATAATGGTTTAGCACTTGATCCTGGTTGTCTCTTAATTTGTGTAGCATAGTTGTAACTATTAACACCTTTTCTATTACGACCACTACCAATTGCTAGTATTTTACCTGTATCAGAATCTAATACTGATACACCAGTTTGTACTTTATCATCAATCCAATTATAATTTTCTCCATTTAATACTGAATTAACAGCATCTTGTTTATCAGGATCCATATTAGTATAGATAAGAAGTGGAGTAGTATAAGCATTAACTTGATATTTTTCTTTAACTTCTTCTATAACTGTATCTATATATCCTTGATATTTATTTTCTTTTTCTTCTTTGGCTTCACTTGTTAAAGTTTCTATTGGTACTTCATTAGCTGCTTTTTCTTCATCTTTAGTTATATATCCATGTTTTCTCATTAAGTATAAAACTGTTTTTCTTCTTTCTGTAGCATTCTTAGGATTAGCATTTGGTCTATAGTAGTTAGGAGATTTAAACATTCCTGCTAATACAGCTGCCTCACTTAAATTTAATTCACTAACATTTTTATTAAAGTATGCCTTAGAAGCTTCTTGAACTCCATATATATTTCCACCTAAGAAATGGTTATTAACATAAAATTCTAATATTTCTTCTTTACTATATTTCTTTTCTAGTTTAAATACTGCTAGATATATATCAGTAAACTTACGTATAACACCTTTAACACCAGTTGATTCTGTAGATGTAAAACTGTTTTTAATAACTTGCATTGATAAAGTAGATGCTCCACCAGCATCACTATGTCCCCCAAGTTGTCCTGCAGATGCTTTTAAGAATCTTGCTGCATCAAATCCATTATGTTGGAAGAATCTAGAATCTTCTGTTGCAACAATGGCATCAACTAATACTTGAGGTAGTTCATCATAAGTAACTTTTTCTCTCATTTCTGAACCTAGTTTAGCAACTTGTTTTTTGTTTTTGTCATAAATGATTGTAACTTCGCTCGTATTTAATTTAGATGTATCAAATTTTGGAGCACTTATAGTTACAAACATTAAGAAGGTTGCTAAAAGTACCAGTCCTATTATTCCTAAACTCAATACTACTATTAAGAATATATTAAGTGCTTTCTTTTTCTTTTTGTCGTTCTTATATTTCTTTAATAGATGTGCAACATAGACAATTATTCCTATTCCTATACCTGTAATGATAGTAAAGAATAATCCTAATTTTAAGAAACATAACAGCATTAAGGCTACAAAACCTATCCAGCATAATATTTCCATATTTTGTTCTTGTTTAGTTTTAGCTTTTGACCTAGTATTTGATGATCTTCTTCTAACTCTTTTCCCCATTTTATTTACCTCCAATAATATTATCAATTATTTTTAAATAATCTACTCTAGGATTATAATTATCTTTTATTAAATAGGCTTTATCTTCAAAGTAATCTATAGGAATAGATTTTCTAGTATTGTTATCTATAAAATATAAAAAGTCTTTTCCTAATAATAAAAATGTTTTATTTAAAGTAGTAAATCTAACTATTAAAAAGACAATTCCTCCATGATTAAATATATTTCTTATATGTTCTATTTGGTGTGGATGAATGTTTGCTAAAGGAAATGATGATTTACTTTTAGTTTCTTTGGCTTCAAAGTCTATATATTTTCCTTTATATAATCCATTGTAATCTGTAGTAGAAGGAATAGTAAAAAATGCTTCCTTTATTACAGTTCTATCTCTTGATGGATAATCTACCTTAGTTATCTTTATTGGTGTTGGTTTTTTATATATGTATGCTTTGTCTATATCTCTATAATAATCATTAGTCTCATTAAGGTCGCTTTCTAGACTCATACCTCTATTTTTATAACTAATATTTGATATAGTTTTTATCTTCTTTATACCACCAGGATATTTCATTTCATCACCTATTCTTAATTATACTATAACTTTTATTTTTTTTCTATATTTTATAGTTAATTTAATATAAAAAATTTTTCTAGTTTTGTCGGTTTTATGATTTTTATTATTAAATAGTTTATAGTCTATATAAGAAAGGACATATTTATGAATAATTTTGAGATTATTAGATTGTTAAATTTTATGATTGATGATGTTAGAATAGCTAGTATTAAAAGTGAAATTAGTAGGTTAAGTAATTGACAAACAAAGTCTTTAATGACATAATACTAATGTAAGGGATTGGTGATATAATGTATCAAAATAAGATTGCACTTATGCCACAAGATATTTTAGAGAAAGAATTTAAAATCGATACTAGAGGGTATCGTTTAAAAGAAGTGGATCAATTTTTAGATATAGTTATTAATGATTATGAACAATTTCTAAATATTATTAATAATTTAGAGAAAGAAAAAGCTGATTTACTTGGAGAAATTATGAGTTTAAAACAAGAACTTAGAAACTCTAAAATGAATATGGAAGTTGCTAAAGAAAGTAATGATGTTCCTGAAGTTACTAATGTCGATATTTTAAGACGTCTTTCTCAACTTGAAAAAATGGTTTATGGAGCGATAAATAAAGACAATTAATATATAGACAAACGCTGGTATTTTTTAATGCTAGAGGAAAGTCCATGCTCGCACGGTTCTGAGATGAACGTAGTGTTTGTGCTTAGGGAAAAAAATAACCTAAGGTAGAGAAATCTAACGGCTGATGATAATCTAAGTCTTCGGATATGATTTAATCTGTAAAAGTGCCGCAGTGACGATGTTTTAGGAAACTAAAAAGTGAAACGTGGTAAACCCCGCAAGCGAGAAACCCAAATTTGGTAGGGGAATTCTAACGAAAGAAATGAATGGAGTTAGGAACTGATATTCAGTAGATAAATGTTTGTCGCCCGTAAGGGTACAGAACATGGCTTATTTATATTATTGTTAATTATAGTGAGGTGATATTTTGAAAGAATTAGGACAGTATTTAAAGAAAACTAGAATCAGTAATGGTGTTAGTTTAGAAGAAGCAGCTGATGATTTAGAACTTTCAGCATCTCAACTTGAAAATATAGAGAGTGGTAATTCTAAAGCTTTTAAAGATGTTTATGATATGAAAGAATATATTAAAGGGTATGCTAAATACTTAGGACTTGATCCTGATATGGTAATGGATGAGTTTAATAATTTCTTATTTGAACATACTTCTAAGATATCTTTAGATGATATTAAAGAAGCACAAAAGAAAGCAGAAGAAAAAGAAGAGAAGAAAGTTAAATCACCATATACTAAAGAATATAAAGATAAAGTTAATATATGGCCTGCTGTTTATGTAGTGTTAGGTCTTATATTATTAACAATATTAATATATTTTATAGTTATTGGTCTTAAGAAAAATACTACTAGAGATTCTGAATTACATTCTATAAGAGAGGAGAATTTATATGAACTTACCTACTAAACTCACAGTATTTAGATTATTTTTAAGTGTTGTAGTAATTGTATTGTTATGTTTTCCTTTTTATGATGTAGGAATTACTTTTCCGACATATACTATTAACGGAATAATGGTAGAATTACAATACTTCATAGCTGGTGGTATATTTATATTTGCTAGTATTACTGATTTTTTTGATGGTTATTTAGCTAGAAAGAATAATCAAGTTACTAATTTAGGTAAAATGTTAGATGCTATTGCTGATAAAGTATTAGTTGATTCAGTGCTTATTATTTTATCTGTACATGGATTTATACATGTTATAATACCAGTTGTTATTATTTTAAGAGATATAGTTGTAGATGCAATTAAGATGGATGCAGCTAGTAAAGGACATGTAGTTGCGGCTATAGGATCTGGTAAATTAAAAACAGCTTGTTTAATGGTTGGAATAGTATTAACATTCTTCTATAATATGCCATTTGAATTTATGGGTGTTAATGTAGCTGAAATATTACTTTATATAGCATCAGTTTTATCAATAGTTTCTGCTATTCAATATTTCAATGCTAACAGAAAACTTTCAAGAGAAGAACCTAAAATTATAAATTCATAATAATCATTAATCCAAAAGTTTCTTTTTATAAGAAGCTTTTTTATTTTTAGTAAAAATAGCATGTGTAAAACAACAAAACAAATGTTCGAAAAATGCTTGACATTTGTTTTATTTATAGGTAAAATAAAATTGTAAGTTATTTAATAGGAGGAATTATATAAACATATGAAAGCAAAAAAAGATAAAGATTTAGAATCAGTATTAAAAGATATTGAAAAGCAATTTGGTAAAGGATCAATAATGAAACTTGGAGATAGTAAGCATATGAAAGTTGATGTAGTGTCTAGTGGTTGTTTATCACTTGATATTGCATTAGGAGTAGGTGGATATCCAAGAGGTAGAATTGTTGAAATATATGGACCTGAATCAAGTGGTAAAACTACTTTTGCATTACAAGCAATTGCAGAAGTACAAAAAACTGGAGGTACTGCTGCTTTTATAGATGCAGAGCATGCACTTGATCCAGTATATGCAGAAAGATTGGGAGTAAATATAGATGAGTTATTACTTTCTCAACCTGATACAGGAGAACAAGCTTTAGAAATTTGCGAAGCTTTAGTTAGAAATGAAGCAGTTAATATAGTAGTAATTGATTCAGTTGCAGCTTTAGTTCCACAAGCTGAAATTGATGGTGAAATGGGAGATTCTCATGTTGGTCTTCAAGCAAGACTTATGTCACAGGCTTTAAGAAAATTATCTGGAACTATTAATAAAACTAATACTATTGCGATATTTATTAATCAATTACGTGAAAAAGTTGGGGTTATGTTTGGTAATCCAGAAACTACTACTGGTGGTAGAGCTTTAAAATTCTATTCAACTATTAGATTAGATATTAGAAGAAAAGAAAGCTTAAAGATGGGTGATGGAATTGTTGGTAATAAAACATCTATTAAAGTAGTTAAAAACAAAGTTGCTCCACCATTTAAAACTGCTGAAGTTGATATTATGTATGGAGAAGGAGTTTCTCGTGAAGGAGAAATTATTGATTTAGCAGCTGAAGCTGGTATTATAGAAAAGACTGGTGCTTGGTATGCATATCAAGGAGAAAAACTTGGTCAAGGTAAGGAAAATGTTAAACTTTTACTTAAAGATACACCAGAATTAAAAGATGAATTGGAGACTAAAGTTAGAGAATATTATGATATAAATATTGAAGATACTAAGAAAGAGAAGTAATCTCTTTCTTTTATTTTTGTTTACATTGACAATGATTAAAAATAAAAGTAAAATAGAATTAGATTTAGGTTATTACCTAATTCTAGATGGAGGAGTATATGAGTGGTTTAGGATTCTCCATTTTACTTGTAGTTATTGGATTACTTGTAGGCTTTTTTATAGCGTTTGTTATAAATAGTTTAAAAGGAAGCATGGCTTCTAGAAAAGCAGAATCTATTATTAATAGTGCTAAAAAAGAAGTAGATAAGATTAAAAGAGATGCTGCTATAGAACAAAAAGAAGAAGCACATCGTATGAAAATGGACTTAGATAAAGAAATTCGTGAAAAGAAAAATGAAATGAAAGAATCAGAAGCTAGACTTATGCAAAGAGAGGCTAGTATAGATAAAAGAGATGAATTATTTCAAAAAAGAGAAACTGCTTTAGATGAACGTGAAGAGAAATTAGAAGCACGTCAATTAGAGATTCAGAACGAAAAAAGTAAAGTGGAAGATATAAGAAAAGAACAATTAGATTTATTACAAAAGATTTCAGGATTTAGTAAAGATAAGGCTCGTAAAGAAGTTATGAGTCATGTAAAAGAAGATATGAGTAAAGAGATTGCTGAATACATTAAAGAAAGAGAAGATGAAGCTAAATTAACAGCTGATAAAACAGCTAGAGAATTAATAGTTACATCTATGCAAAAGTATGCAGCAGACATAGCTAGTGATCAAACTGTTACAGTAGTAGATCTACCTAATGATGAAATGAAAGGTAGAATAATTGGTCGTGAAGGTCGTAATATTAGAACTATTGAAGCTATTACAGGAGTAGATTTAATTATTGATGATACTCCAGAAGCAGTAGTTTTATCTAGTTTTGATCCATTACGTAGAGAGATTGCTAGAGTTACTTTAGAGAGTTTAATTAAAGATGGTCGAATCCATCCAACAAGAATTGAAGAATTATATGATAAAGTTTGTAAAGATATGAAGAAAAAGATTACTGAGTATGGACATGATACTACAGTAGAACTTGGACTTACTAAATTTGATCCAGCATTAATTGAGACAATTGGTAAATTACATTTTAGAACAAGTTATGGACAAAATGCATTACAACATTCTAGAGAAGTTGCTGAACTTTCTGGAATATTAGCTGGAGAACTTGGAGAAAATGTTACTCTTGCTAAAAGAGCTGGTCTATTACATGATATTGGTAAAGCAATTGATCATGAAGTAGAAGGAAGTCATGTTGATATTGGTGTTGATATAGCTAAGAAGTATAAAGAAGATAAAGTTGTTATTAATGCTATAGCATCACATCATGGTGATACTGCTGCTACTAGTGTTATTTCAACAATAGTTGCTATTGCTGATGCTTTATCTGCATCACGTCCAGGAGCTAGAAATGATTCTTTAGAAAACTATATTAAAAGACTTACTCAACTTGAAGAAGTTGGTAATAATATGGATGGTGTTGATAAAACATTTGCTGTTCAAGCTGGTAGAGAATTACGTGTAATTGTTAAACCTGATCAAGTAGATGATTTAGAAGCACATAAGATAGCTCGTGAAGTAAAAGAAAAAATAGAAGAGACTATGAAATATCCTGGAACAATTAAAATTACAGTTGTTCGTGAAACAAGAGCACAAGAAGAAGCAAAATAATGCTTCTTTTTTTGTAAAAAAAATAGAAGTAAATTACTTCTATTTTTCTTCTTTTTTAATATCTAATATTACAGGTAATATAATTGGTTTTCTACCAGTTAATTCATCTATAAATGGATATAATTCATCAGTTATATTACTTTTTAATATAGCAAATGTTGTTTTAGGATTAGATAGGCTCTTTCTAATAACTTCTTCAGCTTTAGTTTCTATCTTTTTAATTAGTTCTTCATTTTCGTTTACTAAGATAAATCCTCTAGTAGTAATATTAGGTTTAATTAATAATTCACGTTTCTTCATATCAACATTGATTATTACTACTAATATTCCATCATTAGCCATTATCTTTCTATCTTTAATAACAACACTACCTATTTCTCCAATACGATTACCATCTACATAAACATCTTGTCCAGAATAGCTTTCTCCTTTAGTAATAACATGATTCTTTATATTTAGAGAATCACCATTCTTTAAAATAAATGTATTTTCTTTAGGAATACCACAGTTTATACCAATATCAGCTTGTTTTTTAAGCATTCTATAGTCTCCATGGAACGGCATTAAGTATTTAGGTTTAATTAATCTAATCATTAGTTTAATTTCTTCTTCGTTAGCATGTCCTGAAGTATGAAGATCTACTAATGATTTATTTGTATATACTTTAACACCTTTCAAGTATAGTTTATTAATAGTTTTAGCAATACTTAAAGCATTTCCTGGTATTGCACTAGAAGAGAATATTACAACATCATCTGGTCTTAGTTTTATTTGTTTATGAGTACCATTTGATATTCTAGATAAAGCTGCAAGTGGTTCTCCTTGAGATCCAGTACATAGAATTGTTACTTCACCAGGTTTTAAATTATTTGCTTCTTCTGGAGTTATTAATAATTCTTTATGATCAATATATCCACCATTAATAGAAATATTAATATTGTTTTCCATAGAACGACCAAATATACATATTTTTCTACCATGTTTATAACAAGTTTCAAAGATATGTTTAACACGATATATATTAGAAGCAAATGTGGCGATAATTATTCTATTATTTTTACAATTATCAAACATTTCACCTAAAGTTTCATCAACTACAGATTCACTAGATGAGAATCCTTCATTTAATGCATTAGTTGAATCTCCGATTAAAAGATCAACCCCTTTTTCCCCAAGAGTAGCCATTTTATATAAGTTAGCCATTGGCCCAATTGGAGTTAAATCAAATTTATAGTCTCCAGTAGTAACTATTCTACCATCTGGAGTATTAATACTTATTCCATGTGAATCAGGTACAGAGTGAGTTATTCTAAAAAACTCTACTTCTATATCTTGGAATTTTAACTTAGTGTCTTCAGTGTACACAAAGAGATTGTCATATCTAATGTTTCTATCTTCCAGTTTAACCGCAATTAACTCTTTGGCATGATTAGGTGCATATATTGCAGGTATATTAATACTTTGAAGTAAATAAGGAATACCACCTATATGATCTTCATGACCATGAGTTATAAGTAACGCTTTAATTTTATCTTCATTTTCCTTTAAGAAAGTAAAATCAGGTAAAACATAATCAATACCCATTAATGTACCTTCTGGAAAACTAACACCGGCATCAATAATAACAATAGAGTCTTTATGCATTACACAATACATATTTTTTCCGACTTCTCCAAGACCACCTAAAACAACTAATTTTGTTTCGTTGGTTTCTTTTTTCATATAAACTCCTTTCTTTTGATTTAAAGAACTAACGAGAAGATTATACTATATTTTTTATATTTTGTCCATATAATCATAATTTTTAATAGTAAAATAGATTGTTTTTTGATATAATTTTTATAGGTGATAACTATGGGTATTTTTAGCAAGATAAAAGATATGTTTAAGACTGAAAAAGTTAGTGAAGAAGAAGTAGTTAAAGAAGAAAAAATAGATAAAAAAACTAAAGAAGAAGTAAAAGTGTATGAAAAGGGACTTTCTAAATCTAGAGAAGGTTTTGTATCTAAATTAGCTAATTTAACTAATAAATATAGAACTATTAACGATGAGTATTTTGATGAGTTAGAAGAGATATTAATAATGGCAGATATTGGTGTTAATACTGTTATGGATTTTATAGATAGACTTAAGACAAGAGCAGTTAAAGATAAAATAGAAGATCCTGAGGTATTAAAAGAAGTTATAGTTGATGAATTGTTTATTATATATGTTAATGATGAAGTGTTAACTAATAAGATTAATGAGAATGAAGATGGTCCTACTGTAGTTTTATTTATAGGAGTTAACGGAGTAGGTAAGACTACTACTATTGCGAAGATTGCACATAAGTATAAAGAAGAAGGCAAAAAAGTTTTATTAGTGGGAGCAGATACTTTTAGAGCGGGCGCTGTATCTCAACTTGATGAATGGGCTCAAAAGATAGGAGTAGATTTCTATGGAAAAGAACAGGGAAGTGATCCTGCTAGCGTAGTTTATGATGGTTGTAGTAAGGCAGTAAAAGAAAATTATGATATGGTATTAATAGATACTGCAGGTAGACTTCAAAATAAAGTTAATTTAATGAAAGAGTTAGAAAAGATTAATAGAGTAATTGGTAGTATAGTTGAAGGTGGTCCTCATGAGACATTACTTGTAATAGATGCAACTACTGGACAAAATGGTATTAGTCAAGCTAATTCATTTAAAGAAATTACTAATATAACAGGTATTATTTTAACTAAATTAGATGGTACTGCTAAAGGTGGTATAGTACTTGCTATTAAAGAGAGTGTTGGTATACCAGTTAAATATATTGGACTTGGTGAAAAAGCTAGTGATTTACAAGCTTTTGATATAGAAAAATATATATATGGGTTATTTAAAGATATGATGTAGGTGATATTATGAAAAAAGAAGAAAAGAATAAAAAAGCAAAGAAAAATAATGAAAACAAACAATTAACTAAAGTTGATATATTATTTGTAGATATTCAAGTAGTGGTAACTATACTAACTATAATTATTGCGATACTTTTTATGTTTGATAAAGCTTCATTTAAATTATTTGAATTATCATTAGGAGTTAATTTATTACTTATAGCTTTTAATAATCATAAAATCTATAAGAGAAGTAGATTAACTTGGTTATATGCTATTGTTGGTATTATTATATTAGTTTGTTTAGGTGTTTAATATGGAGGAAGTATTATATTATAATGAGTTATATGACTTATATGGAAACTTATTAACTGCTAAACAAAAGAAATATTATGAAGATTATTATTTTAATGATTTGAGTTTAGGGGAAATGGCAGATTTATATGGTGTTAGTAGAAATGCTATATTTAAACAGGTACATAATGTTATTAAGAAGTTAGAAGATTATGAAAAGAAGTTAGGTTTATTAGATAAAAAGAAAGATTTATTAAATATAATTGATGGTATAAAAGATAAAAATATTAAGAATAATTTAAATAAAATAGTAGATAAATTTTAATAATTATAAGCAATTTTATTAAATTGCTTTTTATTTGTATAAAGTTCTTGTAAAAAGGGAGAAAAACTTGTATAATCTATATAAGATAGGGTTAAAAGGATTGAGGGGATTATATGTTTGATAGAATCGTTTATATTAGTGATCGTGGTGCGGATATTAAATTAAAAGATTCAGATAATGTTGCGATTAATTTAATGAACTTACATCTTATATTTGAAGATAAGGATAAAAAGGTACTTGGAGAAGTAGATGATTTAGATAAAGATATAGTTAAAGCTAGATTCTTAGGTGAAATCGTTGATGGTAAGTTAATAGGTGGTACTATTAGAAAACCTTCTTTAGATGCTTCTATTCGAGTTATTGAGCAATCTGAGATTCCAATGATTGTTGGTGAAGATAAAGAAGGATATATGAAGTTTGGTGTTAGTCCCTTTTATAACGATTTTCCTGTATACTTAAATGTTAATAGTTTCTTTAGTAACCATTTTGCTATATTTGGTAATACTGGTAGTGGTAAAAGTTGTGGTGTAACTAGACTTTTCCAAAATATGTTTCATGATAAGAGATTATTTCCATATAAGTCTAATATGTTCTTATTTGATTCTTCAGGTGAATATTATAATGCTTTTTGTAATTTAAATACTATTGATCATAATTACCATTATAGATTCTTTAGTACTAATGAGACTGAAGGTAAGGGAGAAAAAATAAGAATACCTATATGGTTACTTAATGCTAGTGATTTAGCTTTATTATTACAAGCTACTAATCATTCACAACTTCCTATAATTGAAAGAATGTTAAAATTAGCACTAATTTTTTCTCAAACAGATGTAGATGCTAATAAATATAAAAATCATTTAATAGCTAAAGCTATTATGACAATACTTTATACTAATGAAACATCTCCTAATAAGAGAAATGAAATTTTCTCTATATTAGCTAGTTGTTCTACTCCAGAGTTTAATTTAGAAGCGCCAGTAAAAGGTATTGGTTATACTAGAAAATTTAGAGAATGTTTCTTAATAGATTCACAAGGACAATTCTCAGAGAGTGTTCTACTTACTGAGTATGTTTCTTCATTTATTAAGAATGAACTTGATGCTTATGAACCTAAAGGTGGAGTTTTCTATACATTAGATACATTAGAAAAGGCACTTAACTTTACTTTAATTAGTGAAGGTTGGTTAAGAAATGAAAATACTTATGGTGATGCAGTTACTCTTAAAGTTAGATTGCATTCACTTATAATCGGTGATTATGCTAAATATTTTGATGTTAAACAATATGTACCTTTAGAAACATATTTATCATCATTACTTCTTAATAATGGTCGTAAATATCAAATTATTAATATGAATTTTGATGATGTAGATGATGATTTTGCGAAAGTACTTACTAAGATATTCTCAAGACTTATATTTGAGTTTGCAAAAGGATTAAAAGATAGAGCTAGTATACCTTTTCATATAATTGTTGAAGAGGCACATAGATATATTCAAAATGATACAGATAGATTCTTAATTGGTTATAATATATTTGAGCGAATTGCTAAAGAAGGACGTAAATATGCTGTGTTATTAGGCCTTATTTCACAAAGACCTGTAGAACTTTCTGATACTGTTATATCTCAATGTTCTAGTTTCTTAATATTTAAAATGAACCATCCTACTGATGTAGATTATATTAGAAAGATGGTACCTAATATTAGTGATGAAATAATAGAAAAACAAAAAACATTACAAGCAGGTACTTGTTTAGGATTTGGTATGGCATTTAAAATACCATTAATATGTAAGTTAGATATGCCTGATCCAGCACCTTGGAGTGGTAACTGTGATGTGGTTTCTATTTGGAAGGGTGAAGATACTTCTAAGAATATAAAACCTACTGTTGTAGCTGAAGAACCACCAGTAGATAATGTAGTTCCAAATTTTACACCAGATCAATTAGTTAATAATAATGATAACACTAAACCTTTAGTAGATATAGTAGATTCTCCAAAGAAAGAAGAACCAGTTGTTTCTGAAAAGGTTGAAACTCCTGCGGTAAATAATACCGTTTCTCCTGCATCTGCTGCTATACCAGATATAGTTGGAGTTTTAAATAATAATGATAATAAAGAGGAAACTGATGAAGATGATCCTTTAGCTAAAATTCTTGGTGATAAAAAAGAAGAAGTTAAAGAAGAAGAAAAGGATGAGCCTGAAGAAGAACCAACTTTAAATATTGAAAATGAAGAAGAATCAGATGAAGATGATTTTGAAGATGATGATTTTGGTGATGAAGACGAAGATGAAGATGATTCTGATACTGATATTAATATTCAAAGTGTAGTTGCTAATGCAGAAGCTGCTAAGGAAGAAGAACCAAACAAACCATTAGTTAATATTGTTGATAATAAACCTAAAGAGGATAAACCGGTTGATAATAATCCGTCTATGCTTACTACTGATACTGGTAAACCTCTAATAAATATAGTAGATGAATAAGCAGTAATACTGCTTTTTTATTTATATAAAATAGTGTATAATAAGTGATAGGTGATAAATATGTTTGAAAACTTAGGAGATAGATTACAAAATGTAATTCATAAAGTAAAAGGTTATGGGAAAATTACAGAAGAAAATATATCAGAAATGATGAGAGAAATTAGATTAGCACTACTTGAAGCTGATGTTAATTATAAAGTCGTTAAAGAATTTACTAACAATGTAAAAGAAAAAGCTTTAGGAGAAGAAGTTGCTTCTAGTATTAATCCAGGTGATTTATTTGTAAAAATAGTTAAAGATGAATTAACTGAATTATTAGGAGGAGAAAGTGTTCCTTTAAATACTAAAGGTAATCCAGCTATACTTATGCTAGTAGGTCTTCAAGGTTCTGGTAAAACTACTACTATTGGTAAACTTTCTAATTTTTTAAGAAAAAAACATAGTAAGAAACCATTATTAGTAGCTTGTGATGTATATAGACCCGCTGCAATAGATCAATTAAAACAAATTGGTAAACAACTTAATATAGAAGTTTATAGTGAGGGAAAAAAAGATCCAGTAGAAATTGCGAGTAATGCAGTTGAATATGCTAAAGAGAATGGATATGACTATGTATTAATAGATACTGCTGGTCGTCTTCATATAGATGAAGAATTAATGGATGAGTTAGATAATATTAAAAACAAAGTTAATCCTGGGGAGATATTATTAGTAATTGATGCTATGATGGGACAAGATGCTATTAATGTTATTAATGGATTTAATGATAAATTACCTCTTACTGGTGTTATTCTTACCAAATTAGATGGTGATACTAGAGGTGGAGTCGCTTTATCAGTTAGACATATTACTAATGTACCTATTAAGTTTATTGGTGTATCTGAGAAATTAGATGGACTTGATTCTTTTGATCCAGAAAGAATGGCTGGAAGAATCTTAGGTATGGGTGATATAGTTTCTTTAGTAGAAAAGGCTACTGAAGCTATAGATGAAAAAGAAGCAGAAAAGACTGCTAAAAGGATGCAACAAGGTAAATTTGATTTAGAAGATTTCTTATCTACTATGAAGCAAATGAAAAAACTTGGACCTTTAGAGAATATATTAAAGATGATACCTGGAGCTAAGAAAATGGGTCTTAACAATATTAAAATAGATCCTAAACAAATGGCTCATATAGAAGCAATTGTTTTATCTATGACACCTAAAGAAAGAAGAAATCCTAATATAATAAAAGCTAGTAGAAAAACAAGAATTGCTAAAGGTAGTGGAACTTCAGTACAAGAAGTAAATAAACTACTACAACAATTTGATCAAATGAAAAATATGATGAAACAAATGAAAAATGGAAATATGAAATTACCTTTTTAAAGGTAATTTTTCTTTGGGCTAATTTAGTGTCTTATTAGTATAAATTACATAATATACATTAGAGGAGGTATTATAATGTTTGATTCAAATACTAATAACGTTGATTTTGATTCTAATGTTACTGGTGATAATAATGTAATTGAGAATGATATGAATGTTGATATTAATATGATGAATAATACTGGAGGCATGATGCAAGGTGGATGTAATGAACCGGTACAAGAAAAATGTATTCATAAAACAATAGTACATGAAGTACCACATGTATGTCCTATACATACTAGAATTATAAATCATCATGTATATAAACATACTTATAGACCACAATATACTTGTTCTGAAGAGAATACTGTTAGTAATGTTCAATGTGGATCTTGTTGTAATTTTAGATAAAAAGAACATAGTTCTTTTTTTATGGTTGAAAATATTTATAATTAGTGTATACTTATGTGGAAGAGGAGTAATACTATGACAGAATGTATAATAGATGGAGTAATAGATACATTAAAACTTTTACCATATTTATTTATTACTTTTGTATTTTTAGAATTTATAGAACATAAACTTAGTAAAAAGAATCAAAAAGTATTAGCTGAGAATGAAAAGTATGGTCCTGCAGTAGGTGGTGTTTTAGGAGCCCTACCTCAATGTGGATTTAGTTCTATGGCTGCTAATTTGTTTTCTAGTAGAGTTATAACTATGGGTACTTTAATAGCTGTATTTTTATCTACAAGTGATGAAATGTTACCTATAATGATAAGTGAACATGCTAATATAATTCTTTTATTACAAATAATTGGTTTTAAAATAATAGTTGGTATAGTTATTGGTTTTATAATAGATTTATTCTATAGAAAAAAAGAGTCTATGGAAATAGCTCATATGTGTGAACATGATCATTGTGATTGTAAGCATAAAGGTATCATAAGATCTAGTATTAAACATACTATTAAGATAGGTTTATTTATTTTGATAGCCAATTTGTTAATTAATATAGTTATCTTTTATATAGGAGAAAAGAACTTATCTAATTTATTATTACAAAAGAATATATTTACTTATTTTATTGCAAGCATAATAGGTTTAATACCTAATTGTGCTAGTAGTGTTATTATTACAGAGTTATATTTATCTAATTTAATTAGTATAGGTACATTATTATCAGGATTACTTACAGGTAGTGGTTTAGGTATATTACTATTGTTTAAAACAAATAAAAAATTAAAAGAAAATTTAGTTATACTTTCTATTATATATTTTGTAGGAGTATTTATAGGTTTAATAGTTGATTTATTAATATAATTATGGAGATGAATTATATGAAAAAATTTATTAAAAGATTAATAGTATTAATTATAATAATATGTTTATTGTTTGGTGGTTATTTTGTATTTAAAAAATATAATTTAAAAGCTGGTTTAGAAGCTTTAAGATCTAAAGGTTTCTTAATAACAGATTACAGTAATCTAAAAGGTTCTAAGTTAACTGGTGATAATTATAATTTTAGTAGTACTTATAATCCTTATTATGGTATGTTGAGTAATGATGGTAAAAAGTTATATAGACAAACATATGCGAATATGGTTAGTAGGAAGAAATATTTTGTACCTAGAGTTAAGATGAATTATAAAAATGTTAATGCAGTTATAGAAGCAGTAATGAATGATAATCCAGAATTGTTTTGGGTAGATAATACTTATTCATATAAATATACTTCTGATAGTGTATGTAGACAAATTATTTTATCTTATAATGGGTTATCTAAGAATTATAAACGTAATAAAAATGTATTTGATTCTAGGGTTAATAATATAGTTTATAATGCAAGTAGGTTATCTAGTAATTATGAAAAAGAGTTATATGTACATGATTACTTGAGAAAAAATATTGTATATGATAAGAATTCTTCATATAACCAAACTGCTTATAGCGCTATTGTTAGTGGTAGAACTGTATGTGCTGGATATGCTAAAGCATTTCAATATATTATGAGTAGATTGGGTATACCAACTTATTATGTTACTGGTAGATCACAAGGTGAAGATCATGCTTGGAATATTATAAGACTTGATGGTTATTATAATGTAGATGTTACTTGGGATGATACATCAGGTAGTAGTTATGCATACTTTAATAAAACTGATAGGGAGTTTAATTCTTCGCATACTAGAAATTCTTTATCTAGATATTTACCTAGTTGTAATGCAACTACTTATTCTTATAGTAATATGAATAAACCTAAGAAGAAACCCGCTCCAAGTCCAAGTCCAAAACCAACAGTAAAACCAACACCAACTCCTAGTGTTGAACTAGATGTAGAAGAAGAAACTGATACAGTTGAAAGTGAAGATGAATAATCTTTACTTTTTATTTACGTAAATTCTATATGTAAATAAAATGTCTAATTTTGTCATATCTATTGATTATTTTACACTTCTTGTTTATTATTAAGATAGGGAGTGTGATACAATGATTTATCCATCTATAGATAAATTACTAAATATTGTTGATTCTAAATATGAATTAGTTCATATTGCGGCTAGAAGAAGTAAAGAGATTGCAAAAACAGGACACTTACAAATGTCTGAGACAGAATACAAATGTACTAAAAATATTGGAAGGGCACTTGAAGAAGTTACTGAAGGATTAATCAAGGTTGAAAAAAGAGGATAAACTCTTTTTTTATGCTATAATATTATTAGGTGATTATATTGAAAATATTAAAGTATAAGAAACAAAGAAATGGTAAGTATAAGATATTTTTAGATAATGATACAGACTTATTATTATATGAAGATACTATTCTTAAATATAAATTATTACTTAAAGGAGAAATAGAATCTAATAAATTAAAAGAAATAACAGATTTTAATTTTGAATGTGATGTTTATTATGTTGCGTTAAAGTCTTTAAAAAATAGATTTAGATCCGTTAAAGAGCTAAGAGATAATCTAATAAAAAGAGAATATCCTATAGATTTAGTAGATATATCTATTGAAAGATTAAAAAAAGAAAAATATTTAGATGATAGGTTATTTACTAAAAGTTATATTAGTAATCAGATGATTACTACTAATAGAGGACCTAAAAAAATATCTAGTGAATTATTAAAAAAAGGTGTTTCTAAAGATATAATAGATGAAGAAATTGATGTGTTTGATGAAGAAGAACAAATTAATAAGATAGATAAAGTTATAAATAAATTGATTAAATCTAATAAAAGTAGAGGTGGGGTTGTTTTAAAGAATAAAATAACTACTGATTTAGTTAATTTAGGATATGATATTTCTGTTATTAATAAAGTAATATCTAATTATGATTTTAAAGTAGACAAAGATATTTGTAAAAAAGAATATGATAAATTATATAAAAGACTGAGTAAGAAATATAGTGATAAAGAATTAGAATATAAAATAAAAGAGAAATTATTTCAAAAAGGTTTATTATATAAAGATTAATTTATAAATAAAAAAACAGTTTTATAACTGTTTTTAATTTGTAGTTTGTTTGTTAGCTGATTTTATTAAATGATTCATTAAATCATTATAAGCTTCTTTTAATTCATTATCATTCCATTTAACATTATTTTCTTCTCTAATTTCCATTAAAGCATTATAATGAAGTGCTGGATCAGAAGCTATCTTTTGTTGTGTTAAAGTTTCTTTAATCTTATTCATAACAGATTTTAAAGAGGCTTTTTTCTTTTCATCAACTTTTAAAATTATATGATATCCATATTGTGTTTTAACAGGTTCTAAAGAATATTTGCCATTATCTAATTCTTTAACTGCTTTAGCAAAATTTTCATCCATTTCATCAGGACTAAAGTATCCTAAATTACCACCGTCATTCTTATTAGATTCATCATCAGAATACTTTTTAGCAAGAGATTTAAAACTCTTTCCTTTCTTTAATAAATCTATAACTTTTTGTGCTTCTTTTAAAGCTTTTTCTTCAGCAGTCTTTTTAGTTTGTTCAGGAGCATTAGCATCAACATCAACTTTTATTAAAATATGACTAGCTTTGATATCACCAGATATTTTATCATTATAGTATTTTTTTATTTCTGATTCAGTTAATTTGTTTTTAACATGATCTTTTATAGCTTTATTTCTTTTATATTCTAGTCTTAACATTTCATCTAATTCTTTTTCTGAAGCCACTCCAAAATATTGTTTAATAGCATCTAAGTAAGCTTCTTCATCATTAGAATAATTAGATTTAATTTGTTTTATTTGAGCTTCCACTTCTTTATCTTCTTCACTATCAGTTTTGTATTTCTTATCTAGTATTTTATGATCAATCATATCTACTAATTTAGAAACATTTTCTTTTTTAATTGAATTATAATATTCATCAGTACTTATTTCAGTTTTCTTAACAGAAACAGCAGACTCACTACCATTTTTCAACTTAGCAGTTTTACCACATCCTGTTACTACTAAAGATATCATCATTATAGCAACAATACTTATAATTAAATTTTTTCTCATTTTTATCTTCCTCCACTAATAATTATGATAACAAAAAAATAAAATTCACGCAATAAATATGATATATATAATCACATAAATTTAGTATTTACCATAGAATATCATGAAAGCAATAAAAAAGGAGGAATATAAATGACTAATCGTATATCATCTTCATCTATTATTTTAGTTTTATTTATTCTTTTAGTTATAATTTTAGGTGCTTATATTTAAGGAGGTGTTTTAATGGCTTGTCCGGAAAATAATAGAAGAGGCGGAAGCGGATCATTAATAGTAATTGTTTTATATATTCTATTAGCAATTCTATTAACTGGTGGCTTTAGTTATTAATAAAAAAAGCACTATATGTGCTTTGTTTTTTATGATAATTTAGAAAATACTTCATCTAAATCATCAACTTGATCTTTATTATAATTAAATTTAACTAAGTCATTATCATATCTTGGTACTAAATGTATATGAAAATGTTTTATTTCTTGTCCTAAAAAGTTATTTTCTGCAATAGTTAATCCTTCACAATTTAATTTTTCTTTTAATAGAGGATATAGGGTATCTCTTATTATTTTAAAACTATGAGTAACTATTTCCTCTGGTGTATCTAAAATATTTTCAAAATGATTTTTAGGTAATACTAATAAATGACCATTAGTAGCTGGATCAATATTCATAATTACTTTTATTAAATCATCTTCATAAATAGTTTTTGATGGTAATTCATCATTAATAATCTTACAAAATATACAATCTTTCATAACAATTCTCCTTAATTTAAATATTTATAAGTAACATTATATTTTTTTAAAATATTACTTTCTTTCTTATTTAGTATATCACTTATTACTAGTTTTAGATCATTTTTTTCTATTAATTTTTCACTAATAGTATTTATTTCTATAGATTCAGTAATATCGTTTCTATTAGTAAAAATAAAATTATATGACTTTGGAGTAATCTTATTACTATCACAATCTTTTTTTATGCTTTTAATTTCTTTATAAAGATTATCAGTATTTAGTTTATCTATTTCTACTTCTTTATAAATATCAAATATTTTAAAACTTATTAAATTATCTTCAGATATTATTTTGTTTCTTACTTTTTTAGAAAAATTATTTAGTTTAGTATTAATTTTTATATTTACTTTGTAATCTAGTTTGTTAGAAATATCTTTATTTAAGTCTTTTGTTATTTTAGTTAATAGAGTTTTTCCTTCTAAATAATCTGTTTTATAAGTAGAAGTAATCTTTTTGTTTTTATATTTTATTAAAAAATATAAATTTTTATTTTTTTTGGAGAATACTTTTAATATATAAGTATCTTTTTTATAGATAGTTTTGTTAGTTTTAACTTTATTTTTTAATTCTTTATAATTATTTTTTAAATAAGTATTTAATTTTTTATCTACTCTAGGTAATAATATGGTAGATTTTTCTTCATTTAATATTACTATTGCGAATGCAGCAATTACTATTAAAAATAATAAACTCATATATATAGTTAGTCTTTTTTCTTGTTTCATATAATCACCTATTTGTATTTTAACTTAAAGGTTTAGAGATTGCAATGAAATGAGGGTAAAAAATTATTAATAAATTATAAAAATACTGTTGTTTTGATTAAAAATATATGATATGATTATTAATAATAGGTGGTGTTACAAATGTTACAAATAATTGAAGGACAAGTTGAATACTTAGGACGTAATGATTATCGTGTTAAATATACTACTGTTGGTGATACACAATATTTCGTTACTAAAGAGTTACCAAATGGTAAATATATAGTTGCAAAACAATTAATAGATGCAATATTAAAAGATGCTATTTCTAATGGAGCATTTCTTAACAAAGATGAGAACGGACAAGATAGAGAAATCCCTGTTCCAACTACTTTTGGTGTAATTGATGAGAATGGTGCTGAAATTATTCCTTGTCAATATAAATCAGTTAAAGATATTGGTACAGAGTATTTTGCTGTTGAGCCTGTAGAAGCAGTAAATGATTCTGTTAAAGAAAGAGCTGGTTTATTTAGAGAAGATCCAAATAATAATGTATTTTCTGCAACTAATAATTCTGTTAAAGAAAAGATTTATTCTAAAATGAATGGAACTTTTACAGATTTTACTTTTATGGATCAATGTTCTGAAGCTACTGTTTGTGATGCCCAAGGTAATAATGTAATTAATGGAGAATATTATAGTTATATTGCACATAATGATAATGGTATTTTCCTTTCTAAAAATACTATAGGTTCACCTATTAATGAGTTTGATTATAGTACAAAAACTGTTGTTAATTTAGATCAACAAGTAACTACTGAGCAAGCAGCTGTTCCTCAAGTACCAACTGTAGAGGCACAAGCAGAAGAAACTGTTGCTGCACCTGCAGAAGTTACTGAAGAGGTAACACAAGAAGAAGTTCAAGCTGAAGCGCCAGTAGAGGTTGCTCCAGAACAAGTTACAGAAGCTACTCAAGAAGAGGCTTTACAACCAGAAGTTCCAGTAGAAGGTGTTGTTGAACAACCTGCAGAAGGAGCTGTAGAAGCACCACAAGAAGAAGCTCTACAACCAGAAATTCCTGTAGAAGGTACTACAGAACAAACTGAAGAAGTTGCTAGTGAAGAAGTTCCAGTAGAAACTACTGAAGAGGTAACACAAGAAGAAGTTCAAGCTGAAACACCAGTAGAAGAAACTGCTGAAGCAGAAGAAGCAACAGATGAAGTAGGAAGTTTAGAAACTGTTCCAGAAGAGGCAACAGAAGTTACAGAAGAAGTTCCTGCTGAAGAAGAAGTAGAAGCTGTTGAAGCACCACAAGAAGAAGTTATTGATGAAGTGGAAGATACAGATAGTGATGAGTTAGATGTAGCTAACGTAGATGTTGATAAAGAACAAATTGAAGAACAAATGAATGATGATACAGATACATTTAATATAGAAAATTATGTAGAAGAAGAACCTTCTCATGACGATGTAGATTTAGATATAGACTTAGATACAGATGATGAAATAGATAGTAAGTATAATTATAGTTTGGAAGATATGGATAGTAGTTATGATTACACTGATGAAGAAAGTAATGATCAATCTATATTACCACCTGCAGTGGTTGCTATGAAAGGTTTAATTAAAAAATGTGAATCTCAAGATAAATATATTGAGAGACTAGAAACTAAATATGAGAGATTAGGAAGTAAATATGAAAGTTTAGAAACTAACTCTAAAAAAATATTAAATCATGCTAGAACACTAGAAAGAGATTATGATCAAGCAAAAGAAGAAAACGAAGGATTAAAAGATAAAAATCATAAACAATCAGAAATTATAAATTTACAAAAGAGACAAATTGCAGATATTAAGAAGAAACAACAAAAAGCTGAAGAAGATTTAGCTCAAGTATTACAAGTAGCTTATGGAGTATTAAGTGAAAATGGTAATGAGCGTGGTTCTAGACAAAAAGTTGCATAAAAAGAAGTGGAGTAATCCACTTTTTTAATTGTTTTATAATAATGATTATGATAAAATATATATGTTTATTGATGGAGATGATTATATGCTAGAAGTTAAGAATTTGAGTGCTAAAGTTAAAGATAGTGATATTAATATTTTAAATAAATTATCATTAAAGATAAAACCAGGAGAAGTACATGCTATTATGGGACCTAATGGTACTGGTAAAAGTACTTTATCTAAAGTAATTATGGGTCATTATAGTTATGAAGTTACTTCTGGAGATATTTTAATAGATAGTGAATCTATAAAAGATTTAGATACAGATGAAAGAGCTAAAAAGGGACTATTTTTATGTATGCAAGATCCTACTGTAATAGAAGGTGTATCTAATAGTGAATTTATAAGAACAGCTCTTAATGAAAAAAGTGAAGAAAAAGTTAATCTATATACTTTTATGAAGGATATAGAAAAATCTATGGATGAAGTATCACTAGACTCTAATATGTTACATAGATCTTTAAACTCTGGATTTAGTGGTGGAGAAAAGAAAAAGAATGAAATACTTCAATTAAAATGTTTAAAACCTAAATATATTATATTAGATGAAATAGATAGTGGACTTGATGTAGATAGTTTAAAAATAGTTTCTAAAAATATAAATAACTATTTAAAAGAAAATAAAGAATCATCAGTCTTAATAATTACTCATTATCCTAGAATATTAGAATATATTAAACCAGATTATGTACATATATTATCTAATGGTAGTATTAAAACTACTGGGGATATGTCTTTAGCTAAGAAAGTCGAAAAAGACGGTTATGGTGATTATAATGAGTAAAGAGATATATGTATTAGACAATAACGAAAGTAAAGATTATAAATATAATATAGAAGAAGATACAATAATTTATCACTTTTCTATTAATGGTAGTAGTAATGTAGAGATTAATTTAAATAAAGAAGATATTAATCTTTATTATTACTATAATAATATTAATTATGATGATAATAAACTAAATATAAAAGTTAATCATAATAAGGATAATACTCATAGTGAATTATATAATCATGGAGTTAATGTTAAAGATAATTATTTAACTTATAATGTTGAAGGTAGTGTACTAAGAGATAGTAATAAGTGTATTTGTAATCAAGATAATCAAATTATAAATATAAGAAATGGTAAAAGTACTATTAAACCTAATTTATTAATAGATAATTATGATGTAGATAGTAATCATGCTGCCTATATTGGTAAATTTAAGGATGAATATTTATTCTATTTAATGAGTAGGGGGATAAGTAAAAAGAATGCTTATTTATTATTACTTAAAGGTTTTTTAATTAATAGTGATAGTATAGATTTAGTTAAAATAGATAAGTTTTTATTAGAAATAGAAAGAATCTAGGAGGTGATTTTATGAATAGAGATGACTTTCCAATGTTAGATAAAGATATTAGTTTCTTTGATAATGGGGCGACAACTCTAAAACCTAAATGTGTAATAGAAAGTGTAGAAGATTATTATACTAAGCATACTTCTAATATACATAGAGGAGATTATGATGCTTCTGTTATTACAAATAAATTATATGATGAAACAAGAGATGTAGTTTGTAAGTTTATTAACTGTAATAGTCCAAAAGAAGTAGTATTTACTAGTGGAACTACAGAATCTATTAATATGGTTGTATTTGGATATATGAAAAAACATCTTAAAAAAGGTGATGAAGTCCTACTTACTAAGTCAGAACATGCATCTAACGTTCTACCTTGGATTAAATTAAGTGAAGAGATTGGAATAGTTATAAAATATATACCTCTAAATGAAGAATACGAATTAACAGTAGAAAATCTAGAAAAAACTATTACAGATAAAACAAAAGTAATTTCAATTGCTCATGTTACTAATGTAATAGGAGATGTACGTGATATAGAAGAGATAGGTAAGATATGTAAGGAAAAGAATATTTTATTTAATGTAGATGGAGCCCAAAGTGTTCCTCATATGAAAGTAGATTTTAAGAAATGTAATATAGATTTTTTAAGTTTTTCTGCACATAAGATGTTAGGGCCTACAGGAGTAGGAGTCTTAGTAGGAAAATACAATCTACTTGAAGATATGGATCCAATTAAGTTTGGTGGAGGAATGAATCAATTCTTTGAAGAAGATAATTCTTATGAATTAAAGAATGCTCCTGTTAAGTTTGAAGCAGGAACTCCTAATATAGAAGGAGTTATAGGTATGAAAACTGCTATAGAGTATTTAGAATCTATCGGTATGGATAAGATTCATAATTATGAGATAGATTTAAAGAAATATTTAGTAGGGGAGTTAGAAAAAATACCTAATTTAGTTTTATATAATAAAAACTCTAATAGTGGGATACTTGCTTTTAATATAAAAGATGTATTTAGTCAAGATGCATCAGTGTATTTAAATCATTATAATATCTATGTGCGTGCAGGTAACCACTGCACTAAGATGTTAAAAGATGAGATTAATATTAGAAATACTGTAAGAGTAAGTATGTATTTATATAATAATAAAGAAGATGTAGATAAATTAATTATGGTATTAAAGGATAGTAAAGATATATTTAAAGTAATAATATAGGTGATAATATGGATAGTAATTTAAAAAGAGAAATAATATTAGATAATTATGAAAATCCTATGCATAGAGGATTAGTTAATGATGAAAGTTATTTAAGTACTAATTATAATAGTGAAAGTTGTATAGATAATTTAACTTTAATGATGAAAGTAGAAGATGGTATTATTAAAGATATTGTCTTTGATGGAGAAGCATGTGCTATTAGTACATCTGCTACTTCTATATTTATTAGAAATTTAATTGGTAAGAGTGTAGAAGATGCTAAAAAATTAATTTTAAATTATAAAAATATGTTAGAAGAAAAAGAATATGATGAAGATTTACTACAAGACTTAGTAGTATATGAAAGTATTAGTAAACAACCTAATAGAATGAATTGTGCATTACTACCTAGTAGTTGTATTACTAAAATGTTAGAACAGTTAGAAAAATAGTTAGAATCGTGGTGATATTATGGAAATAGTAGGTATAAATAAAGATAAAATTAAACTTATATCTAAAGAGAAGAATGAAGATAAATGGGTTAGGGACTTTAGATTAAAAAGTTATGAGAATTTTATTAATTTAGATATGCCCAAATTTGGTCCAAAGATTGATCTAGATTTTAATAAAATAATATATTATAAGAAAGATAAACAAGATTTAAAAATTGAAAGTGATTGGAATAATGTTTTAAAACCAGTTGTAGATGAATTAGATGATTTAGGGGTAATAGAAAGTGAAAGACATCTATCAGGTATGGGAGTTCAATATGAAAGTGAAGTAATATACCATAAAATGATAGAAGAATTAGAAAAGAAAAAAGTAATATTTACATCTATTGAAGTTGCTATGAAAGAGTATCCTGACTTAGTCAAAAAATATTTTGGAAAAATAGTAAATAATAATGAAAATAAGTTTTCTGCTTTAAATAGTGCAGTATTTAGTGGAGGTAGTTTTATTTATATACCACCTAATACTAAATTAGATAGACCATTACAAAGTTATTTTAGAATTAATTCTCGTAATATGGGACAATTTGAAAGAACTTTAATAATAGTAGATGATAATTCAGATCTTCACTATGTAGAAGGTTGTACTGCACCTAGCTATAGTGAATCTGCTCTACATGCAGCAGTAGTAGAAATATATGTAGGTAAAAATAGTAAATGTAGATATTCTACTATTCAAAATTGGGCTACTAATGTATATAATTTAGTTACTAAAAGAGCACTTGTTGATGAAGGTGGAAAGATGGAATGGATAGATGGTAATATTGGTAGTAAAGTTACTATGAAGTATCCATGTTGTGTATTAAAAGGAGACAACTCTAGTGGTACCTGTATTACTATATCAGTTGCTACAAAAGAACAACAACAAGATAGTGGAGCTAGAATGATTCATTTAGGTAAGAATACTAAGAGTAATATAATATCTAAAAGTATTGCTAGTGATGGAGGAAATGCTACTTATAGAGGAGATGTTAAGATAAAAGAGAAATCTAGTAATAGTGAAGCTATAGTCCAATGTGATACTCTAATACTAGATGAAAAATCTAAGAGTGATACTATCCCAACAAATTCATGTTTTAATCTAAGTAGTAATATAGAGCATGAAGCAACAGTCTCTAAAATAAGTGAAGATAACTTATTCTATATGATGAGTAGAGGTATATCTAGGGAAAGAGCTACTGAACTTATAGTATTAGGTTTCTTAGAAAAATTTAGAGAAGAATTACCTATGGAATATGCAGTAGAATTAAATCAATTAATAAAAAGTAATTTATAGGTAATTTGTATATTTAATATATTAAGTATTCTAAAAAGAAATTTTCATATAGAGAATTTCTTTTTTTGTATAAAAATATTATTTAAATTCTTAATTTCTGTAGTTTGCTTTATCAAAAACAACTAGATAATATATCACTTGAAAGGAGGTGATATATGTTAAATCAGGTGGTTTTGGTTGGTAGACTTGCACATGAAATACAAATAAATAAAAGTGATTCTGGTAAGAAGGTTGCAACACTAACACTTGCTATTCCAAGAAGTTTTAAAAATATGGAAGGGGGATATGATACTGATTTTATAAAGTGTATTATTTGGGATAGTGTTGCAGAGAATACAAAAGAGTATTGTAAAAAAGGGGATGTTGTCGGATTAAAGGGACGACTTCAATCAAGAACTGTAGAAAAGGATAAAAAGAATGAAACTATTATGGAGGTTGTGGGTGAAAAAATAACTTTCCTTTCTAGCAAACCTAACGACGAAAAAGAAGCAGATAAATAGTCTGCTTTTTTTATGTATTTTTTTGTATAAACATGTTATAATCTATGTATGATAGGGGTGCTAGTATGGAGATAAATATTAGGACATATAAAACTAGTGATAGAGATTCTTTAAATATATTACTTAAAGAAGTATTTGATTTAGAAAAAGAAGAAGATAATACTAATAATATAGAAATAGTTGCGGTATGTAATAATCAAGTAATTGGTTATTTAACTATTAATAAATTATATGATAGTGTTAAAAATATTTATTATGCTTTTTTAAATTATGTATGTGTAAAAGAAGAATATAGAAATAAAAAAATTGCTTCTCATATGTTAGAGTATGTATTTAAAATATGTAAGAATAATAATATTTCATATATAGAGCTTACTTCTAATGATAAGAGAGTAGAAGCTCAGTATTTATATAAAGATATGGGATTTGTTATTAGAGAGACTAATGTCTTTAGAAAGGAGATATTATGATAGTAGATATTATTGATAAGAAAAGATTAGGTAAAGAGTTAAGTTATAAAGAATTAAAGTTTTTCTTTAATGGTTACTTAGAAGGAAAAATTACAGATTATCAAATGGCTAGTTTATTAATGGCTATTTGTATAAATGGTATGGAAGATGAAGAAATATATGCTTTAACTAAGATATTTATTGATAGTGGGGATATCTTAGATTTAAGTTTTATACCTGGTAATAAAGTTGATAAACATTCTACTGGTGGTGTAGGAGATAAGACAACGTTAGTAGTTGCACCTATAGTAGCAGCTTTAGATATACCTATTATAAAGATGAGTGGTAGGGGACTTGGTTTTACAGGAGGAACAATTGATAAATTAGAAAGTATTCCAGGATATAATACATCTTTAACAGATGAAGAAATAATTAAACAAGCTAAAGATATTGGCATAGTATTAACAGGGCAAACTGCAACTTTAGCTCCTATGGATAAAAAGATTTATGCATTAAGAGATGTTACTGGAACAGTTTCATCTGTACCTTTAATTGCAGTTAGTACTATGAGTAAGAAAATAGCAAGTGGGGCTAATAAAATAGTTATGGATATTAAAGTAGGTAAAGGGGCTTTATTACATACAAGAAAAGAAGCACATAAACTTAGTGAATTAATGAAAAAAATAGGAGAATTTTATAATAGAGAAGTACAAACTGTTATTAGTGAAATGGACAATCCTTTAGGAACTAATATTGGTAATAGTTTAGAAGTACAAGAGGCAGTTGATTTATTAAAAGGTAAGATAAATAAAGGTAATTTTTATTCTTTATGTGTAAATTTAGCTAGTGAACTTATAAGTATGGCTAAAGGTGTATCTAAGTGGGATGGAGCTGATATGGCTAGAGAAGTATTAAGAGATGGTTCTGCTTATAGAAAGTTTGAAGAATTAGTAAAAGCTCAAGGAGGAGATCTTTCTAAAATAAAAATTAGTAAGAAAACTAAACAAATTAGATCTAATAAAAAAGGAGTTTTAGAAAAAATAGATGCCTTTAAATTAGGAGAAATATCAGTAGGATTAGGTGCTGGTAGAGTAGCTAAAGATGATAAGATTGATCCTACAGTTGGAATTAAACTTAATAAACAAGTGGGATCTATTGTAGGAACAGGTAGTGTTCTATGTACTGTTTATTATAGTAATGCTAATGATTTTGATAAAAAAGCAATTTTAGATGCATTTTCAATCAAGTAAATATATGATAAAATAAATATGTGGAGGGTTTATGAAAAAGATTAGTAAGTATAAAATACCTATATTTATTTTAGTTTTCTTTATAGTAGGAGTTTTTGTTATATATAATTTTACTAATAAGAAAACATCTTCTTATGCAATAGAGGATAAAATAGAAATACCTGATACTTTAAGTATTGATAGTGTTAATAGTGGAATACACTCTGAAGATATAAATAATACTTATAAAGGTGTTGAAGTTAGTAAAATTTATAGTAATAATAATCAAGTATTTAGTTATAATATGACTGAAGATTATGGTAATGAGTATATTATAAAAGAAGAAATAAAAGATAAAGGATTAATATATATTTTAGCTAATAGTTATCCTAATAAAGAATTAAAGGATAACAACGGAGAATCTATAGATAGTGATTTTGGAACATGGATTACTCAAACTTCTATATGGCTATATTTAAATAAAATTGGTAAATATAATCTAGATAATAATTCTATATATAATATTAAAAATTGTAAGAGACTTTATAGTGAAGATAAAGTATTAGAAACAAAGAATACTATATATAATACTTATATAAAAGACTTAGTAAATAATGCATTAAAAGTAAATAAAGAAGATTATAATATTAAGATATTTAATGAAGATAAAGTATATTCAACTAAAGATAATAAGTATTATCAAAGTTCTGAGATTAAAGTTATTACTAATAAATCAGATAGTTTTAAAAAATATTTAGTATCTAATACTTCAAATATTAATGGTTTAAAGATTGTTGATTCTGAAGGAAGGGAAATAGATGAAAATACTCCGTTAGATGTTACTGATTCTTTCTATGTAAGAATTCCTAAGAATGATAATAATAAAAATAAGACTGTTACTATTAAAATAACTGGTATTTTTGATAAATATATAGCTTATATTTTTAGCTTAGATAATTATAAAGATCTTATTTATGGTGGTAGAGGAGAAACAGCTATAGATAATAGTTTTGATATAAAGTTTTAGAAATTTATTAAATATGTAAAAAAATGTTTGATTTATTTAAAAATATGTTATAATAATTATATATGAAGGTAGGGTGAATTTATGGAAAAAATCTATATGGAAGATAATAACGAAAAACAAAAATCAAAATTTAGACAAGTAATGGGATCACAAGTTCCACATCATTTATCTGCATTAATGATAATGGTAGCTTTTGTATCTTTTATCGCAATACAATTTAGTGGTAAAGATTCATATGCAATTATGTATGATAAAGACACTGTGGGAAATACTATTGTGACAGATCAAACTAGTTCAACTGCAAGCTTTAGAAGACTTCAGGGTAATATAAGTGGTCCTAGTGAAGCGGGTGTTGCAAATTATAATGCTCCATATCAAATGGCAAGAAATGGTGATAACCCATCATCTCCTTATAATATACAAGTTTTCTGTTTGCAAAAAGATGGTGCTATACCAAATGGAGGAACAACTTTTACTAGAACTAATACCCCAGTAGATTCAGGTATAGTTTATATTTTATCTAAATCTGGTACTCATGGTCTTCCTAAGTATACTGATACTTGGGTAACACAGACTGCAGTTTGGCTATATTCTTATAATATGGCACAAAAGGGTAAAACAGGATTTGATAAAAATACATGGGACGGTAAACATGATGAATTGCTACCTAAAATAAAACAGGATACACAAATTTCTGCTTTAAATACTGAAGGTGCTGGTGTTAGAGAGGATGATCCTGCCGTTGCGGAACTATACAATAAATATGTTGCACCATTAGTAACACAAGCTGAAAAAGCTAAATCGAATACATTAACTATTACTAAGAGTAGTGATGAAATTACTGTAACTGGTGATAATAAATATTATAAATCACCTATGATTACAGTTTCAGGATTACAAGCAGGGGAAACTTATTCAATTAAATCTGAATTCCCTTCAGGTACAAAACTATATACAGAAAGTGGAAAAGAAATTACTGATCTTTCAAAGATTACTGCTAGTAAATTCTATATGCTAGTTCCAATAGCTAGTGTTACAGAAAAAACTAAGAAAGTTACTCTTTCTGTTACAGGACCAGTTCCAACAGCTTATGTATTTACTCCACCAAGTGGAACTGATTACCAAAATGTAACAGTATTAGAAAAAGAAACAGTTAATACTGGACTTGAATTAGATTATCAACCTAGTGTACCTGATACAGGTATGAATACTGCTCAATCTGTATACTTTATTGGACTTGTAATATTGTTATGTGGACTTGGTATAATTTATGCGAATGCTAAATCTAAAGTTTCTGAACAAGATTAAACAAAAGGAAATTAAAAAGAGTCATTTATTAATATTTGGCTCTTTACTTGTATTTATGGGAGTTGTAGTTTTATCATTTAATCATTTGGCTAAACTTAGGGAAGAATTATTTAATGATATGTTACTTTCTATGTATAATTATGGTAATAGTGATAAAAATGTTGAAGCTCCAAAAGCTAATAATGTATCAGATGGTACAGTGTATAATCAACAAAATATTGATTATGGTAAGTATTTAGGAGTGTTATCTATTCCTAAAATAGGTTTAAGAAGGGGATTCTGTAATCTAGATTCAAAATATAATAATATAGAGTATAATGTTACATTAGTTTTAGGTTCTACTATGCCAGATGTAGCCGGAGGTAATTTAATATTGATGGCTCATTCAGGTACTGCATATATTTCATACTTTGCATATTTATATACATTAAAACATGGTGACAATGCTTTTGTTACTTATAATGGTAGAGATTATAAATATAGTTTAGTTAATGTATATAATGTACCTAAGAATGGTAAAGTAAAAATAAATAGAAACTTTGATAAAACTACTTTAACACTTATTACTTGTACTAAAGATGATAGTACTAAACAAACTGTATATATTTTTGAACTAGTTGGTTAGTGTGGAGGTGGTAATATGAATTTATCTGTTATGGATAAGATTGCAACTGTATTTAAATACATGTTCTCTTCTTTCATATCTGTTAATTTATTCATATTAGCACTTCTTTTATTTTTACTATTATTCTTTAATATAAAAAGAAAGAGTAAATATGTTAATTATATTGTATTAGTAGTATATATAGCATTCTTATTTTCAATTTTAATAGCAGCTCCTGCATACGTAGGGTATTCATTTGATTCTTTTATAAAAGGAATTATGAAATATATTTATTTTCCTTCTACAGTGGCATATTTCTTTATAATGTTAATATGTGGAGGAATATTAATTTATTCTATGTATAGTAAGAAAATAACTAAGTTTAAAAGAATATTTAATTATGTTACTTTTTGTATTATGTTTTTCTTATTTACTGCATTTGTAGTAGTGGTTGCGTATAATAAGTTAGATGTTAGAGTATTAGAGTTATTATATAAAAATAATATGGTTTTATCTATTGTTCAAGTAAGTAATTTTATATTATTTGGATGGATAGTATTCACTTTATTTTATAAACTATATGGTGTTTTTAAGAAAAAATATGATAAGAAAATCGAGAAGCATTAGTTCTCGATTTTTTTTATGTAATATTCTTCAAAACATAATTTGTTTTCCTTTATGTATTTAGCAACTTTTTTACCTACATATCTATAATGCCATGATTCATATTGGTATCCTGTTTGTTTTACTTTATCTTTTGGAAATCTTAATATAAATCCATATTTATGAGCATTTTTTTGCATCCATTTAAATTCTTTTGTTTTTTCGAAGTTATTAAAATCTACTTTTCCATTATATATATCAGTAGCAAGACCTGTCTGGTGTTCTGAATATCCTGGTCTAGCTGAATATGTATCAGCAGCTTTTTTACCATCCTTTTTCTTATATCTATTATATAAATTTACTTGGTATTTATAACTTCTATAACTAGACATGGCTATTATACTATAACCATCTTTTTTAGCATCTTTTGCCATCTTTTCAAAAGCGACTTTAGCTTCTTTAACTAATTTCATTCCACTTCTTGAATATTTAATATCTATGTTTTCTAAATTGTTTGGTATATAATCACTAGTTAAATAATTATATTTATTTACTAGTACTTTATTAGTATTTAGATATTTACTTTTTTTAGTATTAGTATAGTATTTTTTATCTATTCCTATATTAACATCCATTACTATTTGTTTATTTGATAGATTTTTATGTTTCTTTTTATATTTTATATATCTATTTATATTTTTATAATTAAAATAATCTATTTTTTGATCTATGTTGCTTAATTCTTTTAGTTTTTTATCTTTATTACTTGGTTTATTATTTATAATAAAAAATATTATTAGAAATATTATTAATATAAGTATTAATAGATTTCTTTTTTTTAGTTTTTTCTTCTTCATAGTATCACCTACTACTAATAATATCATTAAATTTCTTTTTTATGTATAAAAAATATTATTTAATCATATTTAATAGTGGAGGTATGTAAATGAAGAAGTTATTTATATTCTTGATTTTAATACAATTAATATGTCCTTTTTATGTTAGGGCTTTAGATAATAAGGAAGAGTTGATTCCTGGTTCTGTTAGTGGGGTATTGATGGAAGCTAGTAGTGGGAAGATTCTATTTGAAAAAGAAAAGGATAAGAAAGTTTCTGTTGCGTCTATGACTAAGATGGTTGCGCAGATTATTATTTTAGAGAATATTGAGAAGGGTAATATTAAATGGACTGATAAGGTTACTATTAGCAAGAATGCTTCTAGTATGGGTGGTAGTCAGATATATCTTAGTGAAGGAGAAAAGGTTACAGTTAAAGATTTAATGAAGGGTATATCTATGGCAAGTGGTAATGATGCGACTGTGGCGATGGCAGAAGTTATTAGTGGTAGTGAATCTAAGTTTGTTGATCTTATGAATAAGAAGGTTAAAGAGTTAGGTTTAAAAAATACTGAATTTAAAAATTGTACTGGTTTAGATGAAAATGGTCATTTTTCTACTGCTTATGATATGGCGATGATTGCTAGAGAGTTAGTTATTAATCATCCAGAGATACTTAAGTTTTCTTCTGTATATGAAGATTATTTAAGAGAAGATACTTCTAATAAGTTTTGGTTAGTTAATACTAATAAATTAGTTAGATATTATGAAGGAGCAGATGGTTTAAAAACAGGGCATACTGATAATGCAAAGTATTGTTTGGCGGCTACTGCTATGAGAAATGGTATGAGATTAATTGCTATAGTATTAGGAGAAGATGATAGTAAAAAAAGAAATAACGAGACAATGGGGTTGTTAGATTATGGTTTTAATAATTATAAGTTTAATAAAGTTAAAGAGAAGGGAACTGTTATTAGAAAAATATCTTTAGATAAAGCTGATAAAGATAATGTTAAGGTAGTTTTAGATAATGATTTAGGTGTAGTAGAAGATAATAATAGTAATAAACATAATTATAAATATAAAGTTAATATTAAGAACATTAAATTACCTATTAAGAAAAATAGTGTAATAGGAGAAGTTATTATTAATGAGAAAAATAAAGAGAAAGCTAGATCTAATTTAATAGTTACTGAAGATATTGGCAATATTAATTATTTAGGTTTGTTTACTAATAGTTTGAAAGAGTTAATTAGTGGTAATTATTAATAATAATTATACATATATAATATATAGAAAGGAATGAATAATATATGGAAATACTTAAAGTAAGTAGTAAGTCTAATCCTAATAGTGTAGCAGGTGCATTAACTAATGTTTTTAGAGAGAAAGGTAGTGTCGAGATACAAGCTGTAGGTGCAGGGGCTTTAAATCAAGCTATTAAAGCAATTGCGATAGCTAGAGGCTTTGTTGCACCTAGTGGTAGAAATTTAGTATGTATTCCTGCTTTTCAAGATATATCTATAGATGGGGAGGAACGTACTGCAATTAAATTAATTATAGAGGCTAAATAGCCTTTTTATTTTATTTTTAATATTTATATGGTATATTATATATAGGTAGTGTAATAAGGAGAGAGTGTTATGTTTTTATTTAAGAAAAAAGAAAAAACTAAAATTATAGACTCTAAAGATTATTTAATATGCCCAAGATGTGGTGAACCTATGAAGACTGATGCTCGTTGTTGTTTAAAGTGTGGTGCACTTAATTATGAACATCCAGATAATTCATATATGAAGAGTCATATTTCAGAGGATAAAATGGATAAAATAAATAGAGAAAAATTTGAAAAGGGTATTAATGATAGTGATGATGGTGTATATGTTGGTGGTAAAAAATTAGAAGAAGTATCTATGAAGGAAACACCAGTGAAGGAAAACAGAAAAATTATATCTATACCTACATATTTAGTTTTATTAGTATTATTAATAGTAGTACTTGTTTGGTATTTATTTTTCTATTAATCGTGGACTTGATAAATTTATAAAAAAATAATATAATATAGACAAATCAATAATTAGAACTAATAATAAGATCATTTAATTATAGAGAATTCGTGGTTGGTGAAAACGATATTAAATACTTATTTATCTACTCTATAGATGAAGAAATTCCGGTTAATACCGTTATCTAATTAAGTTAAATAAAGGATGGTACCGTGCTTTTGCACTCCTTGTACTATTCTTTTTTTGTTTTTAGGAGGAAATATGAGAAAAGTTAAAGTAAATACTGAGTATAGACATTTTAAAGGTTCTAAAGCATATGTTATCACAACTGCGAAACATTCAGAAACTGGAGAAGATTTAGTTATATATTGTTGTGTAGATGGGGATAATACTAATCATAAAGATGGTATATATGCTAGACCTATGGAAATGTTTTTATCGAAAGTAGATCATGATAAATATCCAGATGTTAAACAAAAATATAGATTTGAGGAAATAAAAGGAGGAAAATAATATGATAGATATTAAATTAATAAGAGAAAATAAGGATGTAGTAAAGGAAAATATTAAGAAAAAATTTCAAGATGAAAAATTACCTTTAGTAGATGAGGTTTTTGAACTTGATAAGAAGGTTAGAGAAGTTCAAGTTAAAGTAGATGGATTAAAAGCTGAGAAAAATAAACTTAGTGGTCAAATTGGATTATTAATGAGAGATGGTAAGAAAGAAGAAGCAGGTAAAATAAGAGAAGAGATTGCTAAATCTGCAGGAGAAATTGCTAAATTAGAAGGTGAACAAGCAGAATTAAGTTCTTTAATTAAGGATAAAATGCTTGTTATTCCTCAAATAATGGATGAGTCTGTTCCTGTTGGTAAAGATGATAGTGAGAATGTTGAATTAGAAAAAATAGGAGATCCAATTGTACCAGATTATGAAATACCATATCATGCAGATATTATAAATAAGGTAAATGGTTTAGATAAAGAGGCTGCTGGTAGAACTAGTGGAGAAGGATTTTACTATTTAATGGGAGATATTGCTAGACTTCATGAAGCTGTACTTGCTTATGCAAGAGATTTTATGATTGATAATGGATTTACTTATGCAATACCACCATTTATGATACATGGTGATGTAGTAACAGGAGTTATGTCTTTTCCAGAAATGGAAGCTATGATGTATAAAATAGAGGGTGAAGACTTATATTTAATTGGTACTTCTGAACATTCTATGATTGGAAAATATAAAGGACAAATAATAAAAGATAATGAATTACCAATTAATATAACAAGTTATTCTCCATGTTTTAGAAAAGAAGGAGGAGCTCATGGTCTAGAAGAAAGAGGACTATATAGAGTTCATCAATTTGAAAAACAAGAAATGATTGTTATATGTGAACCAGAGGAATCTATGGAATGGTATGATAAAATGCTTAATTTAACAGTTGATTTCTTTAGAAGTTTAGATATTCCTGTTAGAAAGTTAGAATGTTGTAGTGGAGATTTAGCTGATTTAAAAGTTAAAAGTTGTGATGTAGAAGCTTGGAGTCCAAGACAACAAAAATACTTTGAAGTAGGTAGTTGTTCTAACTTAGGGGATGCGCAAGCTAGACGTTTAGGAATACGTAAAAAAGGAGAAAAAGGAACTTATTATTTACATACTTTAAATAATACAGTAATAGCTACTCCACGTGGTTTAATTGCTTTAATAGAGAATAATTATCAAAAAGATGGAAGTATTAAAATACCTAAAGTATTACAACCATATATGGGTGGAAAAGAAGTAATTAAATAGAAGTTATAATAACTTCTATTTTTTCTTCATAATTTGACATAAATCACTTCTTCTGATAAAATATTGAATTGTCGTGTGAGGTGTAATTTATGACAAACAGTGAAAAAGAAATAATTAAGGCATGTGAGGAAGAACCCTCCCTGATTTTTAATCTAATAAAAGGTGGAAAATATGAATTAGTGGATTATTTAATTAAAAAGAATCCAAAAATGATTAATGCTTGTGATACTGCAGGTAATGATGTAATGATGAAATTATTACAATTAAAAGAATATAATCTAGTATTAAAATATATAAACAAGAGAAGTTGGTATGTTAACCATAAAAATTTAGATGGTAATACTCTTGGACATAAACTTGCTAAAGATAACTCTATTGGGGCTTTAAAAATAGTGGATAAACTAACTAAGAAATCTAATTATATGGCTGATATAGAGAATAATATGGGTGAAACTGCTTTAGATAGAGCAATCAATAATAATTATACTTCTATTGCATTTAAATTTTTGGAAAATAAGAAATGTACTAATATAGATATGAGTTCATTTATGAATTTATATAATACTTATATTAAGAATAATTATTATGGTAAATATTCTAAATTAACTAATTTAGAAATAATAGTTAAAAATCTTAATAAAAAAGAATTATGTCCTAGTCTTAGAGATTTAATTAATAAGATTATAGAAAATATTGATAATATAAAAAATGATATTATTAAAGGTAGTGGATTATTCTTAGATAGTATTGTTAATTCATTAGTATAAACAAGGATAAATCCTTGTTTTTAATATGCTAATAATATATAATATGTTTGGAAGTGAAGTGATACTATGCATTTACCAGATTACAAAGAAGCTAGAACTAGAGATAAAAGAGATTATAAGAAAATTAGTTTTGAATTTGATAAAAATATAAAGAATAAATATAAGGGAAAAACTTTCTTTATAAAGACTTATGGCTGTCAAATGAATGAACATGATAGCGAAAATATTTCTGCTTTACTTACTAGTTTAGGTTTTGAAGAAGTAGATGATTATAATAAAGCAGATCTAGTATTATTAAATACTTGTAGTATTAGAGAAAATGCACATAATAAAGCCTTTGGTATGTTAGGAAGACTTAAACACCTAAAACAAGAAAATAAGGACTTAATAGTAGGACTTTGTGGTTGTATGGCTCAAGAGAAAAGTGTAGTAGATGAAATATTAAAAGATTATAAATGGGTTAATTTTGTTATTGGTACTCATAATATGTCTGAACTTCCAAAGATAATAGATAAAGCTATAGAAGAAAACAGTCAACAAATAGAAGTATATTCTAGAGAAGGAGATTTAATAGAAGGTCTTCCAGTTAAAAGAGTTAATGATTTTAAAGCTTATGTTAATATTATTTATGGTTGTGATAAATTCTGTACTTACTGTGTAGTTCCTTATACTAGAGGAAGAGAGCGAAGTAGAGAAAAAGAAGATATATTGAAAGAAATTAAATCTTTAATAGATTCTGGTTATAAAGAAGTAACGTTACTTGGACAAAATGTTAATGCTTATGGAAAAGATTTATATGATGATTATACTTTAGCTAATCTTTTAGAAGATGTTGCGTTAATGGGTATTCCTCGTATTAGATTTACTACTTCTCATCCATGGGATTTCACTGATAGAATGATAGAAGTAATTGGTAAATATGATAATATTATGCCTAGTATTCATTTGCCTGTACAAAGTGGATCTAATAGAGTATTAAAACTTATGGGTAGAAGATATACTAAAGAAAGTTATTTAGAATTGTTTAATAAAATAAAAGATACAGTAAAAGGAGTTACTATATCTACAGATATAATAGTAGGTTTTCCTAAAGAGACTGAAGAAGATTTTAAAGAGACATTAGATTTAGTAGAAACTTGTAAATATGATAATGCTTTTTCATTTATATTTTCTCCAAGAGAAGGAACACCAGCATCTAAAATAAAAGATGATGTACCATTAAAAGAAAAAGAAGAAAGATTACAAAGATTAAATACAGTACTAAATAAATATTTCTTAGAAAATAATAAAAAATTAGAAGGTAAAACTCTTCCAGTATTAGTAGAAGGTATTTCTGATAAAAAGAATATGTATTATGGATATAGTGATACTAATAAGTTAATTAATTTTACTAGTAATAAATCTATTAATGTTGGTGATATAGTAAATGTTAAAGTTTTAAAGGCTAAGACATGGAGTTTAGATGGTGAATATAATGAATAAAGAGTTAGATGAGTTAGTTTCTTATATTAAGAATACTTCTAGTTATAAAAATTGTATTTCTATTAAGAAAAAGATGGATAAGAATGAAGAAATATGTAGTTTAATAGAGGAAATTAAATCTTTACAAAAGAAATATGTTAAGAGTAATTATGATGATTCTATAAAAGAAAAGTTAGATAAGTTAGAATCTAAACTTAATAGTATTCCTATATATGTAGAATATAATAATAACTTAGAAGAAGTTAATAAGATGATAGATTTAGTTAAAGATGAATTAAATGATTATTTTACTGATTTATTTATGATTAGTAAATAATCATTTTTTTTATGCAGTTGCATATATTACTTTAGGAGGTAGGCTTATGGCTAATTATAGAGAAATTGTTACTAAAGCTGTTATTGCTAAAGGTAAAAAGACTTTTGTTTCTAATAATAGTATATCTGTAGATAATAATCCTTCTACTATACTTGGTTGTTGGGTAATTAATCATAATTTCAATGGAGTAAAGAATAATGATAAGATAAATATTAATGGTAGTTATGATATTAATATTTGGTATTCTTATGATAATGATACTAAGACTGGAGTAGTTAAACATACTGATAACTATAATGAAGTAGTTAATATGAGACAACCAGATGAGGATTTATCTAATGAAGAGATTATAGTTAGAAGTTTAAAACAACCTAGTTGTGTAGATGTTTCTATTGATGGGAATAAAATAAATTATAAAATAGAAAAAGAATTAGGTATAGAGTTGGTTGGAGATACTAAAGTTAAAATAGAAGCTAATATGGAAGAAGATCCTTGGGTAGAGATAGAATCTAATGATGAAGATGTTCTAGATAAAATAGATGAAGTAAAAGAAGATTTTATTGATGAAGTAGATTAGTGTTATAAAAAAAAGGTTGACACACAGTAATATATCTAGTATAATACATGTAGTTATTTGGAAATGGAGGAAGAAAAATGGCAGTAAAATTAAGATTAACAAGAATGGGTGCTAAAAAGAAACCTACTTATAGAATAGTTGCTACTGATTCTCGTAGACCTAGAGATGGACAATATATAGAATTAGTTGGTACTTATTCACCACTTAAGGAAGAAGTTAAGATTAATGAAGAAGTAGCTTTAAAATGGCTTAATGAAGGAGCTATTCCTACTGATACAGTTAAGAATATCTTAAGTAAAGAAGGAATTATTAAGAAATTTAGTGAATCTAAGAAAAAGAAGGATAAGTAATTATGGATTTAGTTAGTTTAACAGAAGATATCATTAAATCTTTAGTAGAAGATGTAGACTCTGTTAGTGTTAAAGAGTTTCCTACTGAAGAAGAAAACGTTATTTTAATACAAGTAATGGTAGCAGATGCAGATATGGGTCGCGTTATAGGTAAAGGTGGACGTATTGCTAATGCTATTAGAACTTTAGTACAAGCTAGTAGTGCTTTAAAAGATAACAAATATGTAAAAATTGATATTGATAAATTTTAAGGAAGTTTTTGTCTTCCTTTTTTGTTTGTAATGTTATATAATTAATATAGAGTGGAGGTATTATATGAAGAAACGTATTATAAGTGCAATAATAATGGTAGCAGTATTTGTACCGCTATTATTAATAGGGGGAATAACATTTGCTATATTTATGACAATATTAGCTTTATTTGGACTATATGAAATTATGAATATTAGGGAAACTAAAAAACCATTTCCAATTGCTATGAAAGTAATAGCTTATTTAATGGTAATATTCTTTTCGATGACTAATTTTAAATCAATAGAATTTTTATATAATGTTGATTATAGAGTCATGACTTTTATAATATTTGTATTCTTAGTACCAATGGTATATATAAATGATACTAAGAAATATAATATTAATGATGCATTATTTTTAATAGGATCTATATTATTTATAGGTATGAGTTTTAATTTATTAATTATTACACGTAATTATGATATTACTTATATAATTTATTTATTCTTAATAACAACTATTACTGATACATTTGCTTTCTTTACTGGTAAATTTATTGGTAAACATAAATTATGTCCTGATATTTCACCTAAGAAGACAGTAGAAGGTGTAATTGGTGGAACACTTATGGGAACTTTTGCAGCTACAGCTTTCTATGTAACAGTAATTAATAATTGTAATTCATTAATTTTAGTAATAGTTATAACTATATTACTATCATTAGTAGGTCAAATTGGAGATTTAGTATTTTCTATAATTAAAAGATATTATGGTAGAAAAGATTTTTCTAATTTAATTCCAGGACATGGAGGAATATTAGATAGATTTGATAGTATAATATTTGTAGCATTAACATTTATTCTATTTTTAGGAATCATCTAAGGAGGAGATATAATGTCTATAATTATTAATATTTTACTTTTTATTGTAATATTAGGATCTATAGTATTAGTACATGAATTTGGACATTTTATGCTTGCTAAAATGTGTGGAGTATATGTATATGAATTTGCTTTAGGTATGGGACCTAAGTTATTTAGTAAACAAGGAAAAGAAACTGAATATACTATTAGAGCAATTCCTATTGGTGGATTTTGTCAGATGGCTGGTGAAGATCTAGATAGTGATAAAAAGAAGAAAATACCTAAAGAAAGACAATTACAATCTAAAAGTGCTTTTCAAAGATTTTTGATAATGTTTTTTGGACCAGCAAATAACTTTATATTTGCCATATTAATTTTATTCTTTATAGCATTAATTTGGGGTGGAACTAGTATGGATCCTAAAGTTGATAAAGTGGATAAGAACTATCCTGCAATTACTGCTGGTATAGAAAAAGGAGATACTATTCTTAAAGTTGATAATCATAAAGTTAGTACTAATGATGATTTATCTTTATATTTAGCAGTAGCTAATCCTAGTACAAAAACAAAGATTCAAGTAAAAAAAGATAATGGGAAGATTAAAACTTATAAAGTTAAACCAGTAAAAGTTAAAGTGGCTGGTGAGACTACATATAAATATGGTATTTCTATAGAACAGAAAAAGAAATATGGATTTATTAATTCAGTTAAATATACTTTTAAAAAGACTGGTTCTATATTTAAACAAATGGCTATAACAGTGGGTTATTTATTTACTGGTGGTATAAAATTAACTCAATTAAGTGGACCTGTTGGTATATATAACGTAGTTGGTGCATCTTCTAAAACAGGAGTAGTAAATATTTTATACTTAGTAGCTTTCTTAAGTATAAATGTTGGTTTTATTAACTTAATCCCTTTACCAGCATTTGATGGTGGTCATATTCTATTTATTATAATAGAAAAAATAAAAGGATCTCCTGTTAAACCAGAGACTGAGAATATGATTCATACTATTGGATTATTCTTACTTATGTTATTAATGATATTTATTACATTTAATGATGTGTTAAAATTGTTTTAAAAGAGTAATTTTACTCTTTTTATTTTTTATAAATTGTTGTATAATTGTTTTGTATGATAGAAAGGGTGTAGTGATACTATGTTTACTATATTAGTTGTAGTCATTATTGTGTTAGTTATTGCTTTTATAATAGGAGTTATTATAAGTGGTAAAGATTATGATAATAATAGTTTAGCTGATCATCCTAAAGTATTATTTGAAGAAGAAGATAAAAAGGAAGAAAAAGTAGAAAATAGTGATAATAATATTAATAAAGAAGAAACAGATACCTTGTTCGATGATGAATTGATATAGACTAGTGGACTTTAAGTTCACTTTTATTTTTGTTATAATAATTTTATAAGGAGGTGATACTTTGGTAGTAGGAGTTTTAGTACAATTATCTAATAAAAATATAGATAAAATATTTGATTATAAAGTAAAAGATGAACTATTAGATAAGATTAAAATTGGTATCAGAGTAGAAGTTCCTTTTGGACATCAGACTTTAGAAGGGTTTGTTTTAGAAATAAAAAAAGAAAGTTCTACTGACTTAGAACTTAAAGAAGTTATTTCTATTGTAGATGATGATGTTGTATTAAATGAAGAATTATTAGAATTGGGTAGAAAAATAAAAAATAAGACTTTAGCTACTTTAATATCTTGTTATCAAGTAATGTTACCTAAAGCTTTAAAGGCTAAGAAGGGAACAACTATAAATAAAAAATATGATACTTATTATAAATTAGGAGATATTTCTGATTATAAATTAAATAAAAAACAAGAAGTCATTATTAATTTATTTAAAGATAAAGAATTAGTTAAAAGAGAAGATATATTAAAGATATCGATTAGTAGTTTAAACACTTTAATTAAAAAGAATATTTTAATACCTGTGAAACTAGAAAAATATAGAATGAATTATAAGAATAAATCTAATAATAAACATGAATTGACTAGTGATCAAAAAAGTGTAATAAAAGAGTTTAATAAATATAGTGGTTATAATACTTTCTTATTACATGGAGTAACAGGTAGTGGAAAAACTGAAGTTTATATGGAATTAATAGAAGATGCTTTAAATAATAATAAAACTAGTATTGTGTTGGTTCCAGAGATTAGTTTAACTCCACAAATGGTAGAAAGATTCCAAAATAGATTTGGTAAAAGAATTGCAGCACTTCATTCTGCTTTATCCGAAGGAGAAAAGTATGATGAATGGAGAAGAATCTATAAAGGGGAAGCTAAAATAGTTATAGGTGCTAGAAGTGCTATATTTGCACCTTTAAAAAATATAGGTGTAATTATAATAGATGAAGAGCATAGTGATTCTTATAAACAAGATGATTCCAATCCTAGATATAGTGCAAAAGATGTAGCTAATATGAGAGGAGAGTATAATAATTGTCCTGTTGTATTTGGAAGTGCTACACCTACATTAGAATCTTTTGCTAGAGCCAAGAAAGATGTTTATAAATTACTTAGTTTACCTAATAGAATTAATGGTAAGAAATTGCCGTTAGTTAGAATAATAGATATGAGTGAAGAAATCAAAAAAAGTAGGGGACATTTTTCTCGTAATTTACTTACTTCTATGAAAGATAAACTAGATAAAGATGAACAAATTATTCTACTTTTAAATAGAAGAGGTTATTCTTCATTTGTTAGTTGTAAAAATTGTGGTTATACTTTTAAATGTCCTAATTGTGATATTAGTTTAACTTATCATAAGAGTAGTAATACTCTTAGATGTCATTATTGTGGTTATGGAAATAAAGTATATAAGACTTGTCCAGAATGTAAGGAGAATTCTATTGCTGATTTGGGTGTTGGTACAGAGAAGATAGAAGAAGAATTACATAATATATTTCCAGACAATAAGATACTTAGAATGGATGTAGATACAACTAGTAGAAAAGGTATGCATGAGAAAATGATTACTGCTTTTAAGAACCATGAATATGATATTTTACTTGGAACTCAAATAGTTGCGAAAGGATTAGATTTTGATAATGTAACTTTAGTTGGTGTAATAAATGCTGATACTTCACTAAATATACCTGATTTTAGAAGTAGTGAAAATACATTCTCTTTACTTTCGCAAGTTGCAGGAAGAAGTGGTAGAGATAAGAAGAGTGGAGAAGTTATTATTCAAACATATAATCCTACGCATTATGCAATAGAATATACTAAAGATCATGATTATATAGGTTTTTATAATAAAGAGATGCAAATAAGAAAAACATTGAAGTATCCACCATTTTATTATATATGTTATATAAAAATAAGTGGTAAAGATCCTAAGTATATATTTAATGAAGCTAATAAGATAAAGAAATCTCTTGATAGGAATCTAGATAATACTATTATTTTAGGTCCATCTACTGCAAATATATTCAAAATGAATAATATATATCGTTATGGAATTATACTAAAATATAAGAAAGATGATAACTTATATAACATATTAGAAAAAATATTAGATTATTATAAAAGTAACAGTAAAGTACGTATAGATATAGACTTTAATCCTAGTCATTTTTAGAAAAATATGTTATTCTAGTAATGAAAAGTAGAGGTGCTATATGGACGATAAAAACTTAGATAAAGATATAGACGTTAACGAAGAAAATGAAAAATTATATAAAGATTTAATGAATGAAACAAAAAGAAAAAACGATGGTTATTGGGATATTAATAGTCCTGTTATAAAAATATTACTTACAGTATTATTAATTATCGCAGTTGTTGGAACAATCTATTATATAATTGTTTGGACAAAGACTATGTAAGATTATTTTTTAAATAAGGAGGTGATTTAATTGTTAGATGATATTTTAAATAATGAGAATGTAGAAAATTTAATAAGGGAAGTAGTTAATAATAACAGATATAATAAAAAAGATGATGAAAATGCTATTAACTATTTAGAATTTGAAGATAGTAAACAAGCATTATTTATATTAATGGATGCCCTATATAAATTTAGAGTAATTATAAATGATAATATATTATTTAATGATTTCATAATGCAATTAAATCTAATATTTAGAAAAATAACTAATTTTAATGATATTTATACAGGGATTAATAAATTAATAACTAAATTTGTAATAATAAAATTAAATATAAAGAATGAAGAAGAACATAGAGATGAAATTATTAAATATGTTTATGATAAATATATAACTAATGGCTATGTATTTCATTCTATAAACAATGTATACAAAGATCAAATAATTAAAAATGGATTTATTCCACAGGAATATAATAATTTATATCCTAAGTTTGTAAAAATAAAAGATATAGTAAAAAATGATATTATTAGTAAAGATTTTTCTGTTAATAGTGTAAGTTTTACTGATAATTTTGAAATGGCATATTTTTATGCTGAACATAGTCCATTATATTTTTATGAATTGTTATGTGAGAATAAATTTATCAAAAAAGAAGAAGATAAAAAAGCATTTATCTACAATGATTATGAAGGTTGTATGAAAAATGTTAATAAACTAATTAACGTATTAGAACTTAATGATGAAAATTCTAAGTACTTAAAGGGTGTTGTAGATGAAGAGTGGAAATTAATTAATAAGACTGACTCTCGCCCTACTGTTATGGCTGTTAAGAGAAGTTTGGTTTTGAAGAATAAAGATGTTGAAAGTATTAATATAAATAAGATATTAGAGAGTAGAGATTTAAAATTATCTGAAGCTATTGCTGATATTATAGATAATAGATTTGAGGCTGTTGAGTTTAGTGATAAGTTAGAAGCTAAAGATATTTTATTTATAGAATTACCTAATTATAAGACTTTTGTTAAAGAAGAAAAAGTAGTAAAAAAAGAAGAGTATCCTAAAGAAGAGAAAAAGGATATTGGTAATTATAACAATGATTTTGGTAAAGCTTCTATTTTAATACTTGTTGGTGCTATATTAATAACATTAGGAGTTATTATTACTATTATAATGACTATGGTAGGTGGATAATAATGAATGATTTAAAAGTTGTATTTATGGGTACTCCAGATTTTAGTGTACCTATATTAGAAGGATTAATAGAAAACTACAATGTTGTTGGTGTAGTTAGTCAACCAGATAGAAAAGTAGGTAGAAAACAAATACTTAAACCTACACCAGTAAAAGAAATAGCTTTAAAGAATAATATTGATGTATATCAACCAGCTAATATTAAATCTGATTATAAAGAAATACTAGATTTGAAACCAGATATTATAATAACTTGTGCTTATGGACAAATAGTTCCTAAGGAAGTATTAGATTATCCTAAGTATGGATGTATAAATGTTCATGCATCTCTTCTTCCTAAGCATAGGGGAGGAGCTCCTATACATAGAGCTATCATCAATGGTGATAAAGAAACTGGTATTACTATTATGTATATGGATGTTGATATGGATAGTGGTGATATTATAAGTCAAAAAGAAACTATTATAGAAGATTCTGATAACTTAGAAACATTACATGATAGACTTAGTGTTATGGGGAAAGAACTTTTATTAGAAACACTTCCTAGTATAATAGATGGTACTAATAATAAAGTAAAACAAAATGAAGATGAAGTTAGTTTTTCATATAATATTAAAAGAGAAGAAGAACATATAGATTTTAATAAAAATAGTAGAGATATATTTAATTTAATTAGAGGTTTATCTCCTATACCAGGAGCTTATTTTATACTTGATGGTAAAGAAATGAAAGTATATAACTCTATTATTGGAAATAATAAATATGATGATAAAAAGAATGGTGAAATAGTTAAAGTCTCTAAAGAAGGAATTAGTGTATGTTGTAATGATGGAGAAATTATTATTACAGATATTAAACCTTTTGGTAAGAAAAGAATGTTGGTAAAAGATTATATTAATGGTATTAATATAGATAATCTTATAGGAAAGGGGTTAGAATAGATGAAGAAGGTAAATATAGATTTTGAAAAGATAATCGCATTTTTAAAGACTCCTAAAGGTAAAGCTACTTTGTTTTTTGGATTTTATTTAGTATTTTTCATTGTTTTAATATCTATGCTTAGAGTAGGAGGTTCTTCTAATGCTAATAAAACAAATAAATCTAAAGATAATATTTTACCATTTTATTTTGAAAAACTAGATGGAGATAATTATCATTTTAAATATATTTATAAAATAGATGATAAAGAGTATCTTTATGAAGGTGATAGAAAAGATGGTAAAGAATTGTTTGAATATAATAAAGTTAAGTATTATAGAAATGATGATGAATTCTTAACTAGTAAATCTAATATATGGGTGAAAACAGATAATCCTTATTTACTTAAAGATTTTATTAATATTTATACTACAAAGAAATTAGCTAAGAAAGCTAGTTATATATCTAAAACTGAATATGAAAGTGGTATGACAGTTTATACTTATCAGATTGCCACTACAACATTAATTAAAATATTAGAAAAGACTAAAGTTGATTTAGATGATCCAGTTAATGAAATAGTTTTTAAAACAGATATGGAAGATGAAGTTAATGATATAAAATATGATTTAAGTAGTTACTGTAAATATAAGAAGATTGCTAAGAAATCATGTAGTATAGAATTAGAGTATTCTAAGTTTGGAAAAATTAAGAATATAAAAGAGCCAGAATAAGAAGATATCTTCTTTTTCTTTTTGTATAAATATTGTATAATATTCTTGGAGTGGTAGTATGAATATTTATGGATTAACATATGATGAGTTAGAAAATATATTTATAGATATGGGTTCTAAGAAATTTCATGGAAACCAACTTTTTTCATGGTTATATGAAAAAAGAATTAATTCTTATGATGAAGCTACTAATATTAAGAAGGAATTAAGGGCTGAGATAGAATCTAAGTATAGTATTGATAAATTAAAGATTGTTAATATAGAAAAAGATGTAGATGTCGTTAAGTATTTGTTTGAACTTAATGATAACGAGTATATAGAAGCAGTTTTGATGAGACATGATTATGGAAATAGTGTATGTGTTTCTAGTCAAGTTGGTTGTAATATGGGATGTAAGTTTTGTGAGTCTGGTAGAAGAAAGAAAGTTAGAAATCTAGAAACTTATGAGATGGTACTTCAAATATTACAAATAGAAGAAGATTTAGGTGAGCGAATAAGTCATGTAGTAATTATGGGTATTGGAGAACCTTTTGATAATTATGATAATGTTATTAAATTTATAAAGATAATTAATCATCCTAAGGGACTTGCTATTGGAGCTAGACATATTACAGTATCTACTTGTGGTATAGTTCCTAAAATAGAAGAATTTTCTAATCTAGAATTACAGGTTAATCTAGCTATTAGTCTTCATGCACCTAATAATACTCTTAGAAATAAGTTAATGCCTATTAATAAAGTTTATCCTTTAGAAGTATTAATTCCTAGTTTAAAAGAATATATAAAAAAGACTAATAGAAGACTTACTTTTGAGTATATTTTATTAGAAGGAATTAATGATAGTATTGATAATGCATTAGAACTTTCTAAGTTAGTTAAGGGTATGAATTGTTATATTAATTTAATACCTTATAATGAAACAAATAATATAGAATTTAAACGTAGTAAAACAGTGCAAATTATGAGATTTTATGATATACTAAAAAAGAATAGGATAAATGTTACAATAAGACGTGAATTTGGTAGTAATATTAGTGCTGCCTGTGGACAACTTAGAAGTAAGAAGGAGGATTTATGAAATCTTTTTATTTAACGGATGCTGGTAAAGTTAGAGATCATAATGAAGACAGTGTCATTATATTGAAAAATAGTAATAATGATTATTTAATGGCTATTGCTGATGGTATGGGGGGACATTCTGCTGGAGAAGTTGCTTCATCTATTGCTATTAGTTATTTAGGAGATCATTTTAAAGAAACATTTTTAAATATGAGTAAAGTGGATGCAGTTAATTGGATTAGAGATGCAGTTAATGAAATTAATACTTTAATATTCCAACATGAAAAGACTCATCCTGAAAGTAAAGGTATGGGAACTACACTTGTTATGGCTATACTTACTAAAGAATATTTATTATTTGGTAATGTAGGGGATTCAAGTGGATTTGTTATGAAGGAAGATAAACTTCATAAAGTTACATATGACCATACATTAGTTAATTTATTAGTTAGTGCTGGTGAACTTACTAAAGAAGAAGCTAGTACTCATCCTAGAAAGAATGTATTAATGAAAGCTTTAGGAGCTTCACTTGATGTTGATGTAGATGTATTTGATTGTGATATGGATATTACAGAAATATTACTTTCTAGTGATGGTCTTACTAATATGGTTGATAAAGATCAAATAGAAAAAGTCCTTTTAGGTAAGGGTGATATAGAAGATAAAGTTATTAAACTTATTCAAAAAGCTAACAATAGGGGTGGAACAGATAATATTTCGGTTGCTTACTTAATTCGTGAAGAAGAAGGTGACGAGAAATGATAACAAAGGGGCAAAAGATCAATGATCGTTATGAAATTATAAGATCTATTGGTGAAGGTGGTATGGCTAACGTTTACCTTGGTTATGATACTATTCTAGACCGTAATGTTGCTATAAAGATATTAAGAGGAGATTTATCTAACGATGAAAAGTTTGTTAGACGTTTTCAACGTGAAGCTTTATCTGCATCTTCTTTAGCTCATCCTAATATTGTTGAGATGTATGATGTAGGAGAAGATGATAATGTTTATTACATAGTAATGGAATATGTAGAAGGAAAAACATTAAAACAATTATTAAAGAAACGTGGAAGTCTTACTTTATCAGAAGCTATAGATATAATGTTACAACTTACTGATGGTATGGCTCATGCCCATGATTCATATATAATACATAGAGATTTAAAACCGCAAAATATTATGATTAAAGATGATGGACAAATTAAAATAACTGACTTTGGTATTGCGATGGCATTAAATGCTACACAACTTACTCAAACTAATTCAGTTATGGGATCAGTTCATTATTTACCACCAGAACAAGCTAGTGGTAAAGGATCTACTATTAAGAGTGATATATATTCAATGGGTATCATATTTTATGAATTATTAAGTGGAAGTCTTCCTTTTAAAGGAGATAATGCAGTAGAAATAGCATTAAAACATATGAGAGATCCACTACCAAGTTTAAGAGAAAACAATTCATCTATACCACAAAGTATAGAGAATATTATATTAAAATCAACAGCTAAGAATCCAAAAAATAGATATGATGACGCTAGAAGTATGTATAATGATTTGTTAACTGCTTTAGATGATGATCGTATGGATGAAGCACCTTATAAATATAAATATCCTGAGACTGATAATGAGGGTACTAAAAATCTTAAGAAATTAGAAGATATGGAAGAAAAAGCAGCTGAAGAGGGTGAAGAAGAAGTTGCTAAAAAGATAGACGATAAAGATGAAAAGAAAAGAAAGAAGACTATTATAATTTTATCTTCAATTTTTGGAGGTTTAGCAGCAGTACTTCTAACAACATTCTTTATAGTACCAGCTTTATCTAACAAGGGAGCTGTTACTGTACCAAATTGTAAAAATTTAAAAGTAGGAGTATGTGAAAGAAAACTTCAAAAACAAGGTTTTGAAGTTAATACTCATATAAAGAAGGTATATTCTTCTAAAGTAAAGAAGGGTAGAGTTGTTAAGACAGATCCTGGTAAGGGTCGTAGTGTTAAAAAAGGTACTAAGATTACTATATATAAATCTAAAGGAAAAGAAACTTTTGAAATAGATGATTATGTAGGTAAAAACTATATAGAGGTTGAAACTTTATTAAAACAAAAAGGATTAGTAGTTAATATTGAGAAGAAAGAACCTTCTGATACTAATAGAGATTATGGAGAACAAGAAATAATTGGACAAAGTTTAGCTAAAGGTTCTAAAGTTAAAAAAGGTGATGAAATTACTTTATATATTGCTGATATACAAGATACATTCCCAGATATGAATGCTAAGGGATGGAGTATAGATGATGCAGAAGCATTCTGTAGTAAGTATGGTTTAACATTACAAACAGAATATCAAGAAACAAATGCTTATTCACCTGGTAAAATAATTAGTCAATCTAGAGCTGCTGGTAGTCCAATAGTTAAAGGGTCTAAATTAAAAGTAGTTGTAGCTAAAAAACCAGCAAGTAAACCTAAACCATCACCAACACCTACACAGGAAGATGATGATGATGAGTAGTATTAATTAGGGGGATTTATGCAAGGTCAAATAATAAAAATAAATAGTGATTTACATTATGTTAGTTATGATAATAACGTTTATCCTTGTAAATGTAGAGGTATCTTTAGAAAAGATAAAATAATACCTTTAGTGGGAGATTATGTAGTATTTGATAAAGATAAAAAGGTTATTGAAAAGATTCTTCCTAGGAGGAATGAGTTTAAAAGACCAAAGGTTAGTAATATAGATAGAGCTTTTCTAATTACTAGTTTAGTCAATCCAGATTTTTCATTGCACCTATTAGATAAGTTAATAGTATTAATGGAACTTTCTAAAGTGGAACCAATAATATGTATTACTAAAGAAGATTTGGTTGATGAAAATAAACTTAATGAAGTTTATAAATACTTAGATTATTATAAAAATATAGGATATAAAGTAGTTTCTAATACTGATTTAGAGACTATAGAAAAATTAATTTCTAATAAGACTAGTGTTTTTACTGGACAAACTGGTGCTGGTAAAAGTACTTTGTTGAATAGATTGAATCCAGATTGGAATTTAAAAACTGGAGAAGTGTCTGTTGCTTTAGGTAGAGGAAGACATACTACTAGAGTAGTTGAAATGTTTGAATTATATGGTGGTAAGATTATGGATACACCAGGATTTTCAGCTCTTGATTTTAATGATTTTAGTGATCAAGAAATAAGAGATGCTTTTATTGAATTTAAGAAATATCCTTGTCCTTTTAAAGACTGTATGCATACTAATGAAAAAGAATGTGAAGTAAAAAAGGCAGTAAGTGATAATAATATAATAGAGAGTAGATATAGTAATTATTTAAACTTTATTAAAAAGGATGTGAAATAATGCTAGTAAGTGCGTCATTTTTAAGTAGTGATTTTCCACCTAATGATCTAAAGAAATTAAATGAAACAGATGTAGATTATATTCATTTAGATATAATGGATGGTAAATTTGTTAGTAACAAGACTATGCCATTTAGAGAAATGAAAAATATATATAAATTTACTGATAAAAGATTAGATGTTCATTTAATGGTTGATAAGCCTGAAAAGTATATTCCTTTATATGCTGAACTGAATAGTGAATATATAACTTTTCATGTAGAAGCAACTGATGAAGTAGTTGAAAATCTAGAATTAATAAAAAGTTATGGTATAAAATGTGGATTAGCTATTAAACCTAATACACCGGTTAAAGATTTAGTACCATATTTACCATTGTTAGATTTAGTTTTAGTAATGAGTGTAGAACCTGGTATGGGGGGACAAAAATTTATAGATGAAACTACTAAGAAGTTAGAAGAACTTAGAGTATTACTAAATGAATATAAGGCTAATGTTTTAATAAATGTAGATGGTGGTATAAATGAAAGTACCAAGGAGAAAGTAAAATTATCTGATATGGTAACTGCAGGTAGTTATATAATAAAGTCAGATGATTTTCAAAAAAGAATAGATAATTTAAGATAAAAAGGGAGTGATTATTATGAACAATGATACTAGTAGTAAGAATAATACTAATAACAATGTTGAACAATTAATGCCAACACAGAATACTACTACAAATCAAACTGCTACTGTGAAACCTACTGTTCAAACAGTAAGTAAGCCAGTAACACAAACTGCGCAACCAGCACAAGCAGTGAATACTCAAACTGTTCAAAATAATCCTAATCAAGTAAAATCTACACAACCAGCACAACCTGTCACACCACAGAAGCCATTAACTAAGAAAGAAGCCAAAAAACTAGCTAAACAAAAAGCTAAACAATTAAAAAGAGAGAAAAGTAATTTTAGATATATTATGACAATTATTCTATTTGTATTATTGTTTGCTTTTGTATTCTATTTGCCAGATATAAGTCATTATTTAAATGAAAAACAATACTTAAAAAATAATGAAGGACTTATTACTACAGGTGATTTATATTGTAAGAAAAAAGATAATGATGATAATTTTAATTATGAATACGAAAATACTTTCTCTTTTACAAATAATAAGTTGACTAGACTAGATAATAAAGTTACTACTACTGGTAGTTTATCTAAAGATTTAGAACATTTACAAAAACTAAAGAAAAATTGTGATAATTTGAAATTACAAACTAAAGGTTTAGATGGAGTTAATATTAGGTGTAGTTTAAATGATAAAACTACTATTGTAGAACAAGAACTTCGCTATGTAGATATTAAAGTAGAAAAGGTAACTAATAGTTATATTGAAGCTGGTGGAGTATATCCTAATTATAAGTATAAAGATAATATAAATAAGATAGAAAAGGAAATGAAAGCAGCTGGTTATACTTGTGAAAGAACACAATAATTACGATGTAAAATTTTACATTTGATAATTTATTAATATACGTTAAACGATTGTAAACTCTTTGTAAATATGATAATCTTATATATACGAGGAGTTTTAATATGAAATATTTTATTTATACTATAAATTGTTTATTATTAATTATGATTCCAGTGGCTTTTGTTTTTGCGCCTATGAAACCACAAACAGGTATGAGTAAAACAGAAGTACAAACTAAGATGTTAAAGAGTGTTGTAATTAAATCTAATAATAAAAAAGAAGATAAGAAAATAGATAAAGAAGAAAAAAAAGAAGAGGTTAAGAAAGAGGAAAAACAAGAAGAAAAGAAAGTAGATACTAAAGAAGAAACAAAACGAGTTATTCCTAAGAGTAAACCTGTTTATAAACAACAAGTACAAAGAACACAACCAAGAGTAGTACCTAAACCCACACCGGCAAAACCAAAGACATATGTATTAGAAACACTAAAAGGTAAGATGAGTGGATATGGACCTGATTGTAAAGGTTGTAGTGGTAATCTTGCTAGTGGTATAAATGCTAGGAATGGTAATATTTATTATAAAGATAAAAAGTATGGAAAAATTAGAATAGTTGCAGGTGATAGGAAATATAAATTTGGAACTATTGTAAGAATTAAGAATTCAAAAGCTGGTAATAATATAATTGCTATCGTATTAGATAGAGGCGGTAATATCGGTATAGGAAAGAAATTCTTATTTGACCTACTTTATGCAAGTAGTAGAGAAGCTGCTAAATATGAAGTTTCTTATAATGTAACATTTGAAATATTAAGATATGGTTATTAATCATATCTTTTTTTATGGTATAATATTTATTGTGGAAAGAGGTATGCATGATGAATGAAATGATTATAAAAAGTATAAGTGAAGATTTAAATATAAGTACTAACCAAGTAAGTACTGTGCTTTCTATGTTAGAAGAGGGTAATACTATACCTTTTATTGCTAGATATAGAAAAGAAGCTACAGGGGCACTTGATGAAGAAGTAATTAGAAAGATAAATGAAGTGTATGAATACCAAAATAATCTATTAAAAAGAAAAGAAGATGTTATTAGATTAATAGATGAAAAGGGTATGCTTACTGAAGAATTAAAAAGTAATATATTAAAATGTAATAAGTTAGTAGAAGTAGAAGATTTATATAGACCATATAAAGAAAAGAAAAAGACTAAAGCTACAGAAGCTATTGCTTTAGGACTAGAACCACTTGCTAAGATGATTATGGCTTTTCCTACTAATGGTACTATAGAAGATTTATGTAAGAAGTTTATTAATGATAAAGTAAAGACTGTAGAAGATGCTATTCTTAATAGTTCTTATATAATTGCAGAATGGATTAGTGATAATGCTTATTATAGAAAGTATATTAGAAGTTTTATATATAAGAATGGTATGTTAGTAACTAAAAAGAAAAAGAATGCAGAAGATGAAAAGAGTATATATGAGATGTATTATGATTATAGTGAAGCTATTAAGTATATAAAACCTCATCGTATAATGGCAATTAACAGAGCTGAAAAAGAAAAAGTAATAACTGTATCTATGGATTATAATAAAGATGATATTATTTTATTCTTAGAAAAGAAAATAATTAAGAATGATAAATCATATGTTGTAGATATTGTAAAGGATAGTATTAAAGATTCTTTAAAGAGATTAATATTACCTAGTGTTGAAAGAGAAATAAGAAGTGAATTAAAAGAAAAAGCTGAAGAAGTATCTATAGAGAACTTTTCTACTAATGTAGAACATTTATTACTTACACCACCAATTAAAGAAAAAGTGGTTTTAGGATATGATCCAGGCTTTAGAACAGGTTGTAAGTTAGCTGTGCTTGATAAAACAGGTAAACCTCTAGATATCGCAGTAATATATCCTACAGAGCCTCATAATAAGATATCTGAGTCTAAAAAAATAGTATTAGATTTAATAGATAAATATAATATAGATATAATTGCTATAGGTAATGGTACTGCATCTAGGGAGTCTGAAGCTTTTATTGCTGATATTATAAAAGAAGCTAAAAGAAAAGTAGAATATGTAATAGTAAGTGAAGCAGGAGCTTCTGTTTATTCTGCTTCTAAGCTTGCAATAGATGAATTTCCAGATTTAACTGTAGAAAAAAGAAGTGCTATAAGTATTGGTAGAAGATTACAAGATTCTTTATCTGAATTAGTTAAGATAGATCCTAAGAGTATCGGAGTAGGTTTATACCAACACGATGTTACTCCTAAGAAACTAGATGAATCATTAAACTTTGTTGTAACTAAATCAGTTAACTCAGTAGGAGTTAATATAAATACTGCTAGTAGTTCACTACTTAGTTATGTATCTGGACTTACTAAGAAAGTAATTAATGAAATACTTTCTACTAGGGATAAGATTGGTAAATTTATAAGTAGAGATGATATTAAGAAGTTAAAAGGTATGACTCCTAAAGTATATGAACAATCTATTGGTTTTATTAGAATAGTAGATGGATCTAATCCTCTAGATAAAACATCTATTCATCCAGAAAGTTATGACGCTACTATTAAGTTACTTACTAGTTTAGGTTTTAATATTAATGATATTGGTACTGATAAATTAAAAAGTTCACTAAATATAGATATAGATATATATAGTGAAGAGTTAGATATAGATAAATATACTTTAAAAGATATAATAGATTCTCTATCTTCTCCTGAAAGAGATCCTAGGGATGAGTTAGATAAACCAATATTAAAGAGTGATATCCTACATATAGAAGACTTGCATGTAGGAGATAAGCTTCAAGGTACTGTTAGAAATGTAGTAGATTTTGGTTTATTTATAGATGTTGGATTACATGATGATGGACTTGCTCATATATCTAAATTATCTAAAAGTTATATTAAACATCCAGGAGACTTATTTAGTGTAGGAGATATAGTAGATTGTTATGTAGAAGATATTGATTTAAATAAGCAAAAACTCAGTTTAAGCTTAATAAAAGACTAGAGCTATATGCTCTTTTTTTGTTTTATGAAATTGACAATTTCACCTTTTTATGTTAATATATGAGCCGATTTCAAGAGAGGTTGTTTGTAATGAAAAAGAAAAAGAATAAAAGCGTTGAAATGAAGATATATGAGATGTTAGGTATTAAGAAATTTAAGAAATTTTTGTTGTCTTTAAATGAATTAGTAACATATCCTTTTACTAGACATATGACTAAAGAAGAGAGACGAAATATGTTAAGAGATAGTGGTGGTAATTATCACTTAGGGAAAGTTAAGAGTGTCGATGATGTTAAGAAGTTTAAAAAACAATTATTTTTGAATTCAGGAATTCATGTATTAGGGCTATTGTTATGTGTATCTCCATCTATAAAAATAATTGCAGGAGAAGCATCTTTAGTTACAGATATTATAATTCCTCCTTTAATAGCTTTAAATTCGTATTGTATTATGTTACAAAGATATAATAATATTAGAATTAATAGGTTTATAAAGAAAATGGAACCAAGAAGTAAAAATGAAAAGGATGAAGTTAGTGATGAATTAAGAAAAGAAGATTCATTAATTCCTGAACATACTTATAAAATTATAAAAAAGAAAAATAAAGAAGAGAATATAACTCTTGATGAAGTAATTGATAATTCTAATATTGATGATCTTAAAAGATATCGTCAATATTTAGAAAGTTTTAGAAGAGGAAACGAGCCAATTTGTGGTGATAAACACTATTATGATAATAGTGTTAGTATGCCAATGAAAAGAAATAAAACTCTTAGATTAGAATTAAATAATAATAAAAAAGATTACTAATATAATAAAGTAATCTTTCTATTTATATCATTTATAAATCCATCTTCTTTTAGATGTTTTAATTCTCTCATCATGGCACTTCTGTCAATTGCTAGATAATCAGCTAGATCAGTATAAGTATATTCTAAGTCAAAAGACTTGGAATTTACTTTTTTTGTTTGTAATTCAAAGTAAGCAAGCAATTTATTTCTAATAGTTCTAGTAGTAAGTAGCTCTATTCTTTCGTTTCTTTTTACTAATTTGTCTGTAATTAGACTTATTAAGTTATCTAAGAATGATAATGCATTAATACTTGTTTGAGCTTTATTTATTAATTCATCATATGATACAAAAGTAACTTTACAATTAGATGTTGCGATAACTAATAATTCACTATTAGTAGAAGAATAAAACATATCTGAGAATATATCTCCACTATATAATTCCTCTACAATAGTTCTTTCACCATTATAATCAAATCTAACTAAGTTAGCTGATCCTTCTTCTATAATTCCAATAACATTTCTATCTCCTAAAGAGTAGGCAATAGTTTGATTATTTTTGTAAAAAATTGTATTAGACTGTAAAGTCGACAAAAATTTTTTTTCATCTAAATTTTCATAAATCCTAAGTTTTTCAAGCATTTGAAAGCCCTCCTTTTTCTATAATTTAATTATAGTGTAAAATTGTTGCAAATGCAACAGTTTTTTATTTTTAAATATTTTATGATGATAGTGTAGAAAAAATAAGAGGAGAGGTAAATTTTATGAAAGTGATTAAAAGAGATGGAAAAAGTGTAGACTTTGATCCAGAAAAAATTAGAGTCGCTATTAGTAAAGCTAATGATTGTGTTGCCGAAGACGATCGCATTACTGATAGACAAATTGAAAACATTATAAAATATGTAATGGGTTTAAAGAAAAGAAGGATGTTAGTTGAAGACATTCAAGATATTATTGAAGAGAAGTTAATGGCACTTAATAAGTATTCATTAGCTAGAGAGTATATTACGTATAGATATACAAGAGCATTAGTTAGAAAAGCTAATACTACTGATGAATCTATATTAAGTTTAATTAAAAATACAAATAAAGAGTTAGCTGAAGAAAACTCTAATAAGAGTACAGTTTTAGCTTCAACTCAAAGAGACTATATCGCAGGAGAAGTATCAAGAGACTTAACTCGTCGTATCTTACTTCCTGAGAAGATTAGTGAAGCACATGATGAAGGTGTTCTACATTTCCATGATGCAGATTATTTTGTACAACCAATATTTAATTGTTGTTTAATCAATATTGAAGATATGCTAGATAATGGAATGGTTATGAATGGTAAAATGATTGAATCTCCAAAGAGTTTTCAAGTTGCTTGTACTGTAACTACTCAAATTATCGCCGCAGTTGCCTCTAACCAATATGGTGGACAATCTGTAGATGTATCTCATTTAGGTAAATACGTTAAAAAATCTAGAGATAAGTTTGTAAGAAATATAAAGAAAAATCATAAAGATTTAACTAAGAAACAAATTGAAGAACTTGCTGATGAAAGAGTTAAAGATGAAATTAAAGCAGGTGTTCAAACTATTCAATATCAAATAAATACATTAATGACTACTAATGGACAATCTCCATTTGTAACACTATTTATGCATTTAAAAGATGATGATAAATATATTAAAGAAAATGCTTTAATCTTTGAAGAAATATTAAGACAAAGATATCAAGGTATTAAGAATGAAAAAGGAGTTTATGTTACTCCAGCTTTCCCAAAACTTGTTTATGTTTTAGATGAAAACAATAACTTAAGTGGAGGAGAGTATGATTACTTAACTAAACTTGCTATTAAATGTTCTGCTAAGAGAATGTATCCTGATTATATTAGTGCTAAGAAAATGCGTGAAAATTATGAAGGAAATGTTTTCAGTCCAATGGGATGTAGAAGTTTCTTATCTCCTTGGAAAGATAAAGATGGTAATTATAAATTTGAAGGTAGATTTAATCAAGGTGTTGTTTCTATTAACTTACCTCAAGTTGGTATAGTTGCAGAAAAAGATGAAGATAAGTTCTGGAAGATTTTTGATGAGAGATTAGAGTTATGTAAGGAAGCTTTAATGTGTCGTCATGAAGCTTTACTTGGAACTTTAAGTGATACTTCACCAATTCACTGGCAATATGGAGCTATTGCTCGTCTTAAAAAAGGTGAAAAGATTGATAAATATTTAAATAGTACATATTCTACATTATCTTTAGGATATATTGGAATATATGAATTAACTAAATTAATAAAAGGTGTTTCTCATACTACTCCTGAAGGAGAAGAGTTTGCTCTTAAAGTAATGAAACATATGAGAGAAAAATGTGATACTTGGAAGAAAGAAACAGGTTTAGGATTTGCTCTATATGGAACACCAGCTGAAAGTTTATGCTATCGTTTCGCAAGAATTGATAAAGAAAGATTTGGTACTATTAAAGATGTAACTGATAAGGGATACTATACTAATAGTTATCATGTTGATGTTCGTGAAAAAATTGATGCATTTACTAAGTTTAAATTTGAATCACAATTCCAACCAATATCTTCTGGAGGATGTATATCATATGTAGAAGTTCCTAATATGGAACACAACTTAAAAGCTATGGCTGATGTTGTTAAATTTATCTATGATAATATTCAATATGCAGAATTCAATACTAAATCAGATTTCTGTCATGAATGTGGATTCTCTGGAGAAATTAAAATTAATGAAGATTTAGAATGGGAATGTCCTAATTGTGGAAATAAAGATAAAAAGAAAATGAATGTCGCAAGACGTACTTGTGGATATCTAGGAGAAAACTTCTGGAATGTTGGTAAAACTAAGGAGATAAAAGCTAGAGTTACACATCTTTAGGAGGTTAGGTTATTATGCATTATGCTTCAATAAAAGAATATGATATTGCTAACGGAGAGGGAATCAGAGTATCCCTTTTTGTTAGCGGTTGTCCACATGCTTGTCCAAATTGTTTTAACAAAGAAGCATGGGACTATAATTATGGAGATAAATTTACTAAAAAAGAAGAAGATAAAATATTAAAGGCTTTAGATAAGGACTACATTGCTGGATTATCTCTTTTAGGAGGAGAACCAATGTGGCCTGCTAATCAAAAAGGAGTACTTCCATTACTTAAAAAAGTAAAGAAAAAATATCCAAATAAGAATATTTGGTGTTATACTGGATATTTATTTGATAAAGAAATAATGGATGATATGTATAAGAAGAATGATTTTACTAAGGAGTTTTTATCTTATATAGATATTATGGTAGATGGAAGATTTGTAGAGAAATTAAAAGATCCATCACTATATTTTAGAGGTAGTTCTAATCAAAGAGTAATTGATGTTAAGAAGAGTTTAGAAAATAACTGTGTAGAAGAGATTAAATTTAAAAACGAAGGAGTTAAAAAACATGGCTAGAAGATTTGAAGTAGTTAAAGGTTATGAAGATAAAGATATAAATTTACCAAAAAGAAGTACAGCTCATTCTGCAGGATATGATATAGAAGCTGCTGAAGATTTAGTTATACCTAAATTTGTTCCAGGATCTAAACCAACTTTAGTTCCTACAGGATTAAAAGTAGCTTGTGAAGACGATGAATGTGTATTACTTCTTAATAGAAGTAGTGGTCCTAAAAAAGGATTTATTCTTGCTAATAGTGTAGGTCTAATAGATCATGATTACTATGGTAATCCTGATAATGATGGACATTTATTCTTTGCGTACTTTAATTGTAGTGGAGAAGATATTAAAGTTAGTAAGGGAGATAAAATAGGTCAAGCTGTATTTACTAAGTTTTTAGTAACAGATAATGATAACGCTACTGGTAGTAGAGAAGGTGGATTTGGATCTACTGATGCTAAATAATAGGAGGTTATTATGAGTTGTTGTAGATGTGCATTTTTAAGTTATGCAGATAAAAAAGATGGGAAAATGAGAGGTGCAGTATATTTCTGTAAGAAGAAAAAGAAATATGTTAATGGTAATGATAGTGCCTGTGCCTATTATAGTAAAGATTATAGTAGAAAATCTCATGAAATAAATGAAATATATGAAAATGGTAGGGATTATTATAATGATGAGACTAATCCAGGTGTATATTTAGTTATTTTAATAATTCTTATTATTTTAGCTGTCATAGTAAACTTAGTTCTATAAAAAACAATTATTATTAATTGTTTTTTTTTGTGTTTTTAATTTAATATGTTATTATATAGGTGGTTGGGTGTTTTTATGAAGAAAAAGAATAAAAAAAGAAGAATTGATGAAAAACAGTTAGTTATAAAGTTTTTACTTTGTGTTGTTTATTTGGTTATAATTACAATATTATTTTATTGTTCTTATATGTTATTTGAACAAAAACACAATGTTTTATCATGGAGTAATGTTAAAACTGATGCGGATTATTCATATATAGAAATATCTAGGATGTCTGAGAAGTTTGCTTATTATGAAAAAGCTAATAAACAGATACATTTTGTAATAGAAAAAGAAGATACAGGTGTATGGCATACTTATTTAATTGCGATTAGACCTGATGATTATAATAAATATAAGAAAATAATTGATTATACATATGAGAGAACTAAAGAAGAACCTAAACCTAAGAAAGTATATGGATATCCAGTTATTATAGATAATAATTTAAAACAATTAGCTATTAAAAATATAAATAATTTTGTTCCTAAAGAGAATGCAGTTAAGATTAATGATAATAATTTTAATGATTATTTAACTAATAGTTATTTAGATACTACTATTAAGAAGGTAGATAAGTTTAGTTTTTATTTATTTATAACATTCTTCTTAATGGCAGTTATGATTATTCTATTTATATATACTTTAGTTGCTAAAGAAGAAAATAGTTTTAATCCATATAAAAGAGTATTTAAAAAATTCAAGAAAATGGTTAATAAAAAATAGAAGGTTTATTGATAAATCTTCTTTTTTTATATATAATAATAGTTAGAGATGATAGAAGGTGAACATATGGAATTTGTACAAATAAAAGAAAGCGAATATAGAAAGTTTTGGGAGAATCATCCATTAAAGACTTTTATGTCAGCTCCAGAGATAGCTAAGTTAAGAGAAAAGTCAGGATGGAAGTCTTATTTTGTTGGATTAAAAAATAAAAATAAACTAATTGCCGCAACACTACTTTTATCTCATAAGAGACATTTTAATAGAAATGAGTTTTATGCTCCTAGAGGTGTATTAGTAGATTTTAAAGATAAAAAAGTATTTAAGAAATTCTTAGAAGAAATAAAGAAGTTTGTTAAAGAGAATGATGGATATGTATTTAGAATGGATCCATATATTATTTATAAAGAAAGAGATATAGATGGTAATATTGTAGAAAATGGTGAAGATAATAGTGATGTAGTTAAGTTCTTAAAAGACTTTGGTTTTGAACAAGTAAAAATAGATGATAGAGAACAAGTATCTTGGATGTTTTCTTTAGGATTAGAAGGTAAAGATGAAGCTACTATTTTAAACGAAATGAAACCTAATACTAGAAATACTATTAGAAAAGCAGAAAAGATAGGTATAACTATTAAAGAATTAAAATATGATGAGTTAGATAAATTTCAAAAAATTATGATAGAGACTGGGGAACGAAAAAATTTCTCTGTTAGGGACTTAGAGTACTTTCAAAATATGTTTAAATTATTTAATGATAAAGGAGAAGTTAAATACTTTATAACAGAATTAGATTTAAAGAAATATATTAAGAAATTAAAAGAAGATAAAAAAGTTAAAGAAGATAAGTTTAATAGTTTAAGTGATGCTAAATATAATGATGGACAAAAGAAAGGCCTTACTAATGAGATGAATGCTCTTGATAAGAGAATTAATGATGCAGAGGCTATTAGAAAAGAAAAGAAGACTGATGTAATTACATTATCAGGTTCTATGTTTATGATTATTAAACCAGAGATTATATATTTATCTAGTGGTAATTACTCTGAGTTTATGAAATTTAATTCACAATACTTACTACAATGGATGATGATTAAGTATGGTATAGAGAATGGATTTAAGAAGCATAATTTCTATGGTATACCTGCTGATATAAATACTCATCCTAAAGATTATGGTATATATGAATTTAAAAAAGGATTTAATGGGTATGTAGAAGAGTTAATAGGTGAGTTTGAACTTCCTATTACTTGGCATTATAAATTATTAAAGTTAATACATAAAATAAAGCATTAGGAGTATATATGAAAGAAATAAAGAAGTTTTATAATGATATAAAAGATATAAAGTATGGATGGCATGATAAAGATGGTAAAGTTCATACTAATTTAAAAGAAGGGAATTTTGTAAAAGATTATAGAAGACAAAAAACTAAAGATATTATAAATAATAAATATGCTATATGTTGGGAATTATGTGAATTAGAAAGAAATTATTTTAAGAAAAGGAAAATAGAATATAAAACTATATTTGTATTATCTAGAGAAGATGGAAAATATTATTGTCATACATTTCTAGTATTTAAACCACATAAACATTATTATTATTTTGAAGCATCTTGGAGAAAACATAAAGGTATACATAAATATAATAGTTTAGAAGAAATATTAGAATTCTTTAGAAATAATTTTTCTGATTTTATAGGTAAAAAGAAATATGATAAAGATAAAATATATTTTTATGAATATAAAAAGCCTTTATTTATAAGAAAATGTAATCCGTTTTATTTTTTCTGTATGCATAGTAAAAAGATTAATTATTGATTTATAATATTTGTGTGTTATAATATTAGACCCACAAGAAGGAATGATTAGATGAGTATACAAAAAATTGATATTAATAAAGAATGGTTTTATCACAGATTTAGTAGTGTTAAATTAAAGAAGATTATGAAAAGTGGTGGACTAAAAGCTAGAAAGCATTTGAGTAGAGTAGATAAAAGAAGTGCTACTAATGGTACTTGGAATGGTAATCATTATATATCACTTGCCAAAAGATTAGAAGGAGAACAAACTTCTTATAGACATTACATAGAAGGTGAGTTTGCTTTTATAATAGATCCTAATATAGACGCTATTAAAGCTAAAGTAAAAGATTTAGATTCATTTTATGAAATGATTGCTAAACTTCCTATTAGAAAACGATTTGCTGGTAGAGAAGGTGAGTATCAAGTAAAGGGACAAATACCTATTGATAAAATAGTAGGTATTAAAATACCTTCTGGAGAAAGATTTTTCTGGGATATTTATTCTAAAGATCATAATGAAAAAGAATTAGATAAAATATTAGAGATATTAAATGAGTATAATAGTGATTTACCATTTATAGATGTAGAAAGAGGACAAATAGTTTCTAGAGATGAGATAAAAGATTATTTAGTTAAGAAAACTCAAGAAGAAAAGTTAGAAAGAAAAAATAGAAAGTAAGATTAGAATAATTATTCTAATCTTTTTTATGTTATATATTTGTGTTATAATTAAGTAGTTGTTTAATAGTAAATTATATATAAATGTCATATTATAAATAGGAGGTATATATGTTTAAATTATTTAGAAACTTTAATAAAAAAGATGTATTAATAATAATTGTTAGTATTAGTTTAATAGTATTACAAGTATATTTAGATTTAAAATTACCTGAATATATGAGTTCTATTACTAGATTAGTACAAACTGATGGTTCTAAGATGATAGATATTATAACTAAAGGTTCATTTATGGTAGGATGTGCTTTTGGTTCTTTAGCTACTGCAATAATTGTAGGATATTTAGCATCTTACTTATCAGCAGATTTTTCTAGAGTAATTAGAGAAAAAATATTTAATAAAGTACAAAGTTTTTCTACTAGTGAAATTAAGAAGTTTAAGACTAGTAGTTTAATTACTAGAACTACTAATGATGTTACTCAAATAGAAATGTTAATTAGTATGGGATTACAAATGTTAATAAGAGCTCCTATTATGGCAGTATGGGCTATACTTAAGATAGTTAATAAGAGTATGGAATGGAGTATGTTAACAGGTATAGGAGTAGTATTCTTATTAAGTGTAGTAGGTATACTTATGATGTTAGTTATACCTAAGTTTAAGGTTGTTCAAAAGTTAATTGATAATATGAATAATGTTACTAGAGAGAATCTTACAGGTATTAGAGTAATTAGAGCTTTTAATGCAGAGAAGTTTCAAAAGAATAGATTTGAAAATGTTAATACAGATTTAACTAATACACATATGTTTATACAAAAATCATTCGCAATTTTATTTCCTATAATTAACTTTGTTATGCATGCTTTAACTTTAGGAATATATTTTGTTGGAGCTTTCTTAATTAGTGAAGCTTTAATGTCTGATAAGATTATGTTATTTAGTAATATGGTAGTATTTACTAGTTATGGTATTCAAGTAATTATGTCATTCTTGATGCTTGCATTAATCTTTATGATTGCGCCACGTTCTCAAGTATCTGCTAATAGAATTAATGAAGTTCTAGATTCAGATATTTCTATATTAGATGGAGATTATAGTAACGAAACAAAAGAATGTGGAGTAGTAGAGTTTAAGGATGTATCATTTAAATATCCAGATGCAGATGAATATCTACTTAAAAACATTTCTTTTAAAGTTAATAAGGGAGAAACTATTGCTTTTATAGGATCAACAGGTTCAGGTAAAAGTAGTTTAATAAACTTAGTACCTAGATTTTATGATGCTACTGATGGAGAAATATTAGTAGATGGAGTTAATGTTAAAGATTATAAATTAAGTATTCTTCATAATAAAATAGGATATGTTCCACAAAAAGCAGTTATATTTACAGGTAGTGTAACAGATAATGTTAGTTATGGAGATAACGGAAAAGAAAAACCAACTCTAAAGAAGGTAAAAGAAGCTATTAAGATAGCTCAAGCTAAAGACTTTGTAGAAAAGATGGATAAAAAATATGAATCAGAAATATCTCGTGGAGGTACTAATATTTCTGGTGGACAAAAACAAAGACTTGCTATTGCTAGAGCTATCGCAAGAGATCCTGAAATATATATATTTGATGATTCATTCTCAGCTTTAGATTATAAAACAGATGCAATATTAAGAAGTGAATTAAAGAAATATACTAAAGATGCTACTAGTATGATAGTTGCTCAAAGAATTGGAACTATTATGAATGCAGATAAAATAGTTGTGTTAGAAAAAGGAGAATGCGTAGGTATTGGAACTCATAAAGAATTGCTTAAGACTTGTGAAGTTTATAAAGAAATAGCTTTATCACAACTTACAAAGGAGGAGTTAGAAAATGCCTAGACCTGGATCAATGAATGGAAATAATGAAAAGTCTAGAGACTTTAAAGGTTCTTTATTAAAAATATTTAAGAATCTAAATAAATGGAGATATTTATTAATAATATCTGTAGTATTAGCTGCATTCTCATCAGTATTATCAATATTAGCTCCAAACAAACTAGCAGACTTAACAGATGTTATAACAGATGGAATTAGACCTAATACTGCAAAAATAGAAGTTATAGGTAAAAAAATAGGTCGAAATTTAACAAAAGAAAAAATGTCTAAAAAAATACCTACTATTATGATGGATAGAAGTATTAGTAGGAAAGATTTAAATGAATTTAATAATGTAATTTATAAGATGTCTACTGTTAAGAATAAAAAAGAATCTTATAAACTATTTATAAAAATACCAGATAGTATATTAGTTAAACTATTAGATGATATTAAAGTAGATAATGTAGTTATAAGTAGTAAAGATCAAGTTAAGTTTTTAAAATTAATGGGATCTATAGATAAATCTCATGTTAATAATAAAACTTTAAAGAAATTTGATAGATTACCTAAATCAATTTATAACTTAATAAAACCTAAAATAGATATGTCTAAAGTAAAAACTATTTCTTTAATACTAGCTTGTTTATATATATTTAGTTTATTATTTGGATATATACAAGGTTATTTAATGGCAACTATTTCTAATAACTTTGCTAAAAGATTAAGAACTAATATATCTAATAAGATAAATAAATTACCACTTAAATACTTTGATAAACATGAAACAGGTGATATATTATCTAGAGTTTCTAATGATGTAGATGCTATAGGTATGAATATGAATCAAAGTTTAGGTATGTTAGTATCTAATTTAACTTTATTTATTGGTTCAATTATAATGATGTTTATAACAGATTGGCATTTAGCTATAACTGCTATACTTTCTAGTATTATTGGATTTATGTTTATGGGATTATTACTTTCTAAATCACAAAAATATTTTACTAGAAGACAAAATCAGTTAGGGGATTTAAATGGTTATATAGAAGAGACTTATTCAGGACATAATGTTGTTAAAGCATATAATGGAGATAAACTAGCTAAAGTAGAATTTTCTAAAATAAATAATAAATTATATCATTCTAGTAAAACAAGTCAATTCTTATCAGGTATAATGCAACCAATTATGATGTTTATTGGAAACTTTGGTTATGTTATGGTTTGTGTAGTAGGTGCATTACTTACTATGAATGATGTAATTACATTTGGTGTTATAGTAGCATTTATGATCTATATTAGATTATTTACTAATCCACTTTCTCAAATTGCTCAAGCTATGACAGGATTGCAAGCAACTGCTGCTGCATCCGAGCGAGTATTTGATTTCTTAGATGAAGCTGAAATGATAAAAGAGAAGAAGTCTAAAGAAATAAAAGAAGTTAAAGGAAATATTGAATTTAAAAATATTAAGTTTGGATATAATCCAGATAGAATAATTATAAAAGACTTTAGTGCTAAAGCTAAATCAGGACAAAAGATCGCAATAGTTGGACCTACAGGAGCAGGTAAGACTACTATGGTTAATTTATTAATGAAGTTTTATGATATAGAAAATGGAGATATTATAATAGATGGAGTTAATACTAAAGAATTAACTAGAGAACAAATACATGATTTATTTATAATGGTACTTCAAGATACTTGGTTATTTGATGGTACTGTTGGTGAAAATATTAGGTATAATAAGAAAGGTGTATCTGATGAAGAAATATGGGAAGCATGTAAGACTGTTGGAATTGATCACTTCATAAAGACATTACCTGGAGGATTAAATTCTAGAGTTGCAGATAATGATAGTATTAGTCAAGGACAAAAACAGTTGCTTACAATAGCTAGAGGTATGATAAAAGATGCTCCATTCTTAATATTAGATGAAGCTACTTCTAATGTAGATACTAGAACAGAAGAATTAGTACAACAAGCTATGGATAAGTTAACTGAAGGTAGAACTAGTTTTATAATAGCTCATAGATTATCTACTATTAAAAATGCAGATTTAATATTAGTAATGAATGAAGGTAATATTATAGAACAAGGAACACATGATGAATTAATAAAACAAAATGGTTTCTATGCAGATTTATATAATTCACAGTTTGAATTATAGTATGGAGGTATTTCTATGATTATAATGTTTATTGGACCATCTAGTAGTGGTAAAGATTATTTTTATAATAAAGTATTAGATAAGTATAATTTAGAAACTATAGTATTATATACAACTAGACCTAAAAGAAGAGGGGAAGTTGAAGGTAAGGAATATCACTTTATAGATAAAGATACTATGGATAAATTAGATAGTGAGAATAAACTAGTAGAAAGAAGAGATTATAATACTGCTCATGGAGTATGGAGTTATGCTACTAGGGGAGACGATATAGATAAAAATAAAATATACTTAGTTATTAATACTTGGGAAGGTTATAAAGATTATGTAGATTATTTTGGTAAGGATAATGTTTATCCATTTTACTTTGAATTAGATAGTGATATTAGATTTGAAAGAGCTTTCTTAAGAGAAAAAGAACAAAAACATAAAAAATATATGGAACTTTGTAGAAGATTTATTGCAGATGAAAAGGATTTTTCTAAAGATAAATTAAAAAAATATAAACCTATAATTATAGATAATAGTGGTAGTATAGATAATACTATGAAACAAATTGATTTAAAGATGAAAAAAATATTAAAAAAGTAAATAATATGTTATACTTTATTTATATAGGAGTGTGATTGTATGAGTAAATTTTGTTCTGAATGTGGAGCTAAATTAAGTGATAGTCAAAAGTTTTGTACAGAATGTGGAACTAAAGTAGGTGGTAAAGGAAAGAAAGCATCAACTAAGGTAGAAAAGAAAACTAATAGTGTTGCTTCTAATGAAAAACCTAGTAAAGGTATGATTGTTGGTATTGTTGTAGCTGCTGTAGTAGTTTTAGGACTTATAATTGGTCTAGTAGCTAAAGCAATATATGATGGTAATAAACAAAAAGAGTTTATTGATAATGTTACTACTTATAAAACTGATTTATTTAAATCGTTCCAAGATGCTGAATCTGTTGGTAATCAAGTATCTATAAATTTATATGTTTATTCAGCTACTGGTACAAATAAATATGCTAGATATAAGACTGTAGATGATGCACTTAGTTCAGCAATGACTAGTAAAGCTAGTGAAGTTGCAAAAGTAAATAGTGAAAAACCTGGTTTAAACAGTAGATATGAAGATATTATGGATACTAAAGTTCCAGAAAATGATAAAATAAAACACGTAAAGAAAGAATTGAAAAAGGTATATAATGCATATAGTACTGTTTATAAAACAGCAATCAAACCAGCAGGTACACCTACAAGTATGAGACAAGATTATTCAGAAGCAAGAGCAGATTTCACAATTAAATATGCTGCACTTAATAGAGCTTTAAACGAATAATAAAAACATGTTTTAAAACATGTTTTTTTATTAAGAAAATATTTACAAATATATTATCAATTATTATAATAAAATAAAGGAGGATTATATGAAAAAGATATTATTAAGCTTATTTGTTGTTTCATTATTATTTACAGTAACTGGATGTTTAGGAAAGGAAAAAAGTGTTAAAAAGAAAGATAATTCTAAAAAAATATATGGTGTAGTAGAAGAGTATAGTAGTATGGATGATACTACTAAAAAGTATTCTGATTATAAGTATGATAAGAAAACAGGTTTAATAGAAGAATATAAAGAACAAAATGGGGCTTATACAACTACTTATAAATTATCTTATGATGATAATAAGAATCTAATTAAAAAGGAAGAAATATTTAAAGATACATTAACAGCTACTTATACTTATAATAGTGATAATACTATTTCTAAACTATCTTATACATCTACTAATCCAAGTAATATAGATCATGGTAAAGTATTTGAATATCGAGATTATAAAAAAGATGATAAAGATAGAGTAATTTCTTATTCAACTTATAATATTACTAGAGATAATTATAAAATGGATTATACTTTTAAATATGATAATAAAGATAGAGTGATAGAAGAAACTCAAACTACTGACAAATCATCATATACAATAAAATATAAGTATGATAAGAATGGCAATAAGATAGAAACAAAAACTTATAAAGGTAATAGTTCATTTTCTACATTCTATAAAACTTATAAATATAAAGTAATTGGTACATATAAAAAATAACTCATTAGAGTTATTTTATTTTATCTAATAATTGTTTTAAAAATTGTACTGATACTTTAGAACGTTCTTCTACAAAGTCATCAAAGTCTATATGATTGTTAGCTTCTTTATTAGGAGAATCTGATATAGATCTAATTACTAAGAAAGGAACATTTGATAAATAACATGCTTGTGCAATAGCAGCTCCTTCCATTTCTACACATAAAGCGCCAAACTTCTTATTTATTTTTTCTCCCATTGATAATTCAGTTACAAATATATCTCCAGATGCAATAGTACCTAAATGTACTTTACTATCTATTTTAATATCTTTTGCTAATTTAACTAAATAAGGATCACAGTCCATATAGACACCAACATTAGGGATATGACCTCTCTTATGATCAAATATTTTTAAATCAAAATCATGTTGAACAAGTTTTTCTCCAACAACAACGTCATATATATTCACATCTTTACTAACACTACCCGCAACACCAATATTTATAATACAATCTATTTCTAATTTATCAATAAGTATTTGTGCACATCTAGCAGCATTAACTTTACCAACACCACATTGTACTAAGACACAATTTTTATTCTTGTTTTTACATTCATAAAATGTCATATCAAATATTTTAAATTCATTTACTGCTTCAAATTCTTTTAAAGCAGCATTTAATTCTTCTTTCATTGCAACTATTAAACCAATTTTATTCATAATATCACTTCCAATATTATTTTATATGTTTATATAAAAAAAGTAAATAAAAAAGAACTTATTATAAGTTCTTTTTATGTCTAATGGAGCAAGTGTCGTAGATATCTACAACTCTTTCTCTAATGATATGATAAATATCACTCACTACTAATAATATATTATATTTTTAGAGAATAATAAACAAAATTATAAACAAATATGTAAAAATTTGGTATAATCATAATAGCGAATATCTTATAATATTCTTTTTTTTATTTATAAGGAGGGTAAAAATGTTCTCAAAAAAATTTTTAGACAAAGGATTTGTATTTTTAGGTGTAGGAATTGCTTCATTTGGAAATATATTGACAGAAATTATACTTAATTATTTTAATATTGATATTCCACAATATAATATTTATATTTGCTTAATTGTTGGAATCTTATTAATTATTATTGGATTAATAATGTATTATAAGGAGTCAAAAGAAAATCATACTTTATCAATTATAGGTTTAGATAATTTGAACTATATCACCAAAATTAAAAATCCACTTACTATTAATATAATTGATGATTGTAAAAATATTAAAAAAAGTAATTCTAAATCAATAATATCTAGTTACGTAAAAAATATTCAAGAAAAAATTAGTAATTATATTTTATATAAAATTTCTTATTTTGGCGTAGCACCTTTGCCTTTTATCGCTATAGCAGGAAAATATTATAGAAAAGTAAATATTGTAAATCATTATGAATACCACCAAAAGCATGATAAAATTTTGCCATTAAAGACAAAAAAATTATTTTTAAATGAAAAACTAAAATGTGAACAAAAAAACAATAATAGTAAGGTTGCAGTTATTACTATAGAAACAACAACTAGAATTAATGATGAAGATTTAAAACAATTTAGAAATACTAATATTTTTAGGTTTTGTCTAGAAGATGCTAGAACAAATGCTATTGCTTATGAAAAACAACTAGAAGAATATTCAGAAATAATTGCAGATACTATTTATAAGATTAGCAAAACAAATATTGAAACAATTTATATATTAGGTGCATGTCAAAGTTCTTTAGTTTTTGAAGTGTTTAGAAGATTAAATGATAATAGAATTAAAGAAATAATTGTTTGCAATTACAAGGCTAAATCAAAAAACAAATACAACTGGGGGATTAGCATTTACAATGAAAATGATAATGAAAAATATGTAGAATTAGGAAGTGATATATGTGGATAAAATCAAAAATTTAATGAATAATTTTTACTATAATGAAGTTATACTGTCAAATGATAAAGTTACTGAGTTACGTAAAAAGAAAAATATAAATATAACTAGGTTAAAAGATGGAATAAATAAATATAATGAAGATAATAATACTGATTATAAATTATATGAAAACTTAGAACAAGGAAGTATTGCTATGTCTACTGCAATTGAGCCAGAATATGATGACTTTGACATAGATGTTGCGATAATATTTGAAAAAGAGAAAATACCATCATCAACTGATGAAATGAAAGACTTAGTAATAGATTTTTTAAAACCATATAATTATTATTTTAAAGAAAATTCAAAAAAGAAAAACAATTGTATAAGAATTGAATACCAAGATAATTATCATATAGATTTTGCTGTTTATAGAGTTTCAAATGATTATTATGAACATTGTGGTTTGAATTGGACAGAAAGGAATCCTAGAAGTATAAATACTTGGTTTCATGAACAAAACAATCTGTATGATGATAAACTAAGAAAAATCACACGATTGATAAAATATTTTTCTAAGACTAGAAAAGACTGGGATATATGTGGTGGTTTTATAATAACTATCCTCGTAAATGAATCATTAGCAAATATAACATTAGATGTAGATATAGATAAATTATTGCTAGATGTAATAAAATCTATTTCCAATAGGATTAATGTTAATACTTCTGTTAAAAATCCTACTAATAATCAAGAATTGATAAATGATGATAAAAATAAGAAAAGATTAAAAAACTTAAAAGAAAAATTGGATGAACATATTAGTGATATTGAAAATGCTTATTTAAATAATGATGAGGAAGATGTAAAAAGAAAATGGAATAAGTTTTTTAAAACAGATTATTTTACATCTGACTCTCAACAAAGAAGTAGATGTGAAGACAATGAAATGTTTATCGAAAATATATATAGTATTGATGAATTAATGCCAATAAAGTTTGAAATAAAATGCCAAAGATATATTTCAAAAGATAACTTTAAAAACTCTACATATGTTAATTGCTTTGATAATCAAAAATTTAGTATAACTCAAAATAGAGATGAAAAATTATGCTTTTCGATAGATACAACTATTCCTAAACCATATATTTTATTATGGAAAATAAAAAATAATGGTAACTATGCCATAGAAAATAATAGTTTACGTGGAGAGATATACTATGGTAATAATTTAAACTCCTTTGCAGATGATCCACAAAGTTTTAAACGATTTGAAAATATATCGTTTAAAGGAAATCATTATGTAGAATGCTATTTAATCAAAAATAATAAATGTATTGCAAAATCACGATTTAATGTAAATATTGAATAATATTAAAAATTATTGCAATTATTTAAAAAAATGATATAATAATACTCAATTTATTAAATGAGAGGTGAAAAACATGTTTAATAATAAAGAACAAAAATCAAAAATTGAAAAATTAGTATCACGTCAGCAAACAGAAGATAGATATATTTTAGATGATGAAGACGCTATTATAGTTATTCATAGTGATGAATCTACTGGATATATTATGATTCATGAAAGATTAGTTGATGGTAAATTAGTTGAAATTAATAGATGGCCATTAAGAAGTTATTATTTTGGTTCTATACATGATGTAACTGTAATAGAAGATTTAAACTTATTTCAAGTACAAAATAATGGTGGAAATTTTAATGCATTATATAACTATAAAGAAGGTAGATTTGTTGTTCCACAAAACACCTGGGGATTAGTAGAATCAGGTCGTGGTAATAGTATCTTGAAAAAATACAATGGATTTCTTGCTTCGTTTGAAATTAGATCAGATTATGAAGAAGATGATGTATATGCATATGATAATCCAATAACAGGTGAAAGAATAGTAGAATCATTTGGAGTAGGAGATGGTTATTATTATGCAATATTAGATATTGATGGGACTATTAGAGGAAATAAATTATTTAAAGGGAAGTCTTTTTCTAAAATAACACAAATAATCGATTTAGATGAATATGAATCTTTAGATGCATTCAAAAAGGAAAGAAAACAACTATGTAATGATAAAAAACAAAAAAGTAAACAAGAATATTATCAATTATTAGAATCTAGAAATGATGGAAGTATTTCACCATATTTAGATAGTGAAGTTGCAAAAGTTTTAAATTTAAAAAAATAAGATGATTACATACCAATTTCGTAATCATCTTTTCCTTTGTCTTTATCTTTATCGTTTTCTTTATTCCAAATATAATCATCTTGAATGGATTCAATAGTTTTATTACTAAATATATTGTGAGTATATAAATCTTTTGAAAATTTCCAATAATCTTCTCGTTCTTTTTCCTTACCAAGCATTTTATCTTTAATAAATTTAACTAATCTATCAAATAAGTTTTCAAAGAAATCAATAGTGCTTTGTAGTTTAGAATTTTTTTCTTTTAGATCATTAATATCATCCTCTTGTTTATCTATCTTTTTTTCAAGAGATTTAACTTTAATATTTAAGGCATCATTATTTTCAGTTAGTATTTTAACTTTTTCTCTATTTTCTTTTAATTCAGTTTCAACATCATTTAAGGTA
>CAZYQE010000002.1:0-152395 GCA_964650315.1 uncultured Muribaculaceae bacterium | reverse complement strand
AGAAATTATTAAGTTAGTTAAAGAAAAAATAAAATTTAAGACTTTAAAGAAAGAAAGAGTACCTTATATATTAAAAGAAGTTAAACCTAGAACTAGGTTATTAAAAGTTACTGAGAGTATTGTAAATAATCAGTCTAATTTAGTTATTGGTTGTCGAATAAATAATATTAGTGAGTATGAAAGAAATTATGTACTTACTTTATTTAATGTTATATTTGGTGGTTCTGCTGATTCTAAATTATTTAAAGAAGTTAGAGAAAAGAATTCTTTATGTTATACAATCCATTCAGTACCAAATAAATTTGATAATTTATTAGTTATAAGAGCGGGTATAGATAAAGAAAATTATAATAAAACTGTTACTTTAGTGGATAAAATACTTACTAGTATGAAGAAAGGTAAGTTTAGTGATAGTGATATTAATATAGCTAAAGAGTATTATAAAACTGCTTTAGATGATATTTTAGAAGATCAAAATAGAATAATAGATGATTATTTTATGAGTGGAATTATTAATACTGATAATATTGAAGATAAGAGAAAATATATTGATAAAGTTACTAAATCTGAGATAGTTAAAGTAGCTAAAAAGATTAAGATGGATACTATATATTTACTAGAGGGGGATTTAAATGAAAAAGACTAGTTTAAAGGGATTAGATTTAGATATATATACTGAGAAATTAGATAATGGATTAGAAGTTATTTTAGTACCATATGAAGATAAAAAGAATTATTTTATGACTTATGCTACTAAGTTTGGTTCAACTACGACTAAGTTTAAACCTGTTGGTTCTAAAAGAATAATTTCAGTTCCTACTGGTGTTGCTCATTTCTTGGAACATAAAATGTTTGAACAAGAAGATGGAGAGGATCCATTTACTTTCTTTTCTAAAAGTGGTACTGGTGCTAATGCATCTACGTCTTTTGATAGTACTCAATATATTTGTTATGGAACAAAAAACTTTGAAGAGAATTTAGATTATTTATTAGACTATGTAAACAGTCCTTATTTTACTGCAGAAAATGTAGAAAAAGAAAAGGGAATAATTATTGAAGAATTAAAGATGTATTTAGATATTCCTGATTATAGATTAGAAAATAAATTAAGAGAAAGTGTATATAAGACTCATCCTAGAAGGATTGATATTGGTGGTACTATAAGTGATGTAGAGTCTATAACTAAAGAAGATTTATATAATTGTTATAATAGTTTTTATGTACCTAATAATATGTTTATTATTATAGTTGGTAATTTTGATAATGAAAAAGCTATTTCTATTATAAATAAGCGTTTAAAAGATATTAAAAAAGAAAAATTACCAGAAGTTAAAGAAGTAAGTGAACAAGAAAAAGTAAATAGGAAAACTTATAGTTTTGAAGCAGATGTTAATATAGAAAAATTAGCTTTTGGATTAAAAATTCCAACTAAAGATTTATCTATTAAAGATAAATTAGAATTAAATTTATATTTATCTATGTTTACAACACTTACTTTTGGTATATCATCATTATTTAGAGAGAATTTAAGAAATAAAAAACTTATTAATAATATTTATACTGATTGGGAAGCTATTGAAGATTATAGAGTATTTAATATTTTAGCGTCTACTGAGAATAAAGATGAATTATTAAAAGAAATAAAGAAAGAATTATCTAATTTAAATATAGATGAAGATTCTTTTGAAAGAATAAAAAAAGTATGGATTGCTAATGAAGTTAGAATTACTGATAATGTAGATGCTGTTGTAAGTAATTTATATGATGATATGATAAAATATAATAAAATAATTACTAATAGAGTAGAGTTAATTAGAAAGATGAAATTTTCTAAATTAAAGAAGTTATTAAGTGAGATAGATTTTAGCAATTATTCAGTTGTAAAAATGAATATGAAAAAGAATAAATAGTAGATAATTATGGTGTTGTTTGCTATAATTCAAATGGAGAGTGGTATTATGTATATAATTAATGATAATGATAATGATAAATATTCACAATCTGATGAAGAATTAGAATTTAAAACTGGGGAAGAGAATAAGCCTAAGAAAAAGTTTAATTTTAATATTAATATGAATACTGTTATTCCTATTGTAGGGGCAATATTTTTAGGTATTATTGTTTATTTTATTGCTAGTTTAATTTTTTCTGGTAATAAGACTAAACCAGTAGATAAAGAAGTTGCTCAACAAATAGATATTAAGAATAAAGTTGTACAAAAGTTATATGGATATGTAACTTATGGAGATTATGATATATTTGAAAAGATTCCTAGTGTAAAGTTAGAAAATTTATCTAATTATGATAAGTTTTATTATATAAGTCCATTAATTAATGCTGATGATATAGAAGAATTACAAACTTTTACTTCAGATGAGAAAATTTTATCTATTAATCAATCTAGAATTAGAAAGTATATGGTAGAGTTTTTTGGTAATAAAGTTAAGTTTAATAAAGATGTTTCTTTACCGTTAACTTTTAAGTTTACTCGTGATAGTAAAAACAGTGTTAATATAAAGTATAATCCTAGTATGTCGGCATATTATGTTACTTTTGTAGGTAATAATAATTTTAATAATAGTAATTATTATAGTGAGTTAGTATCAGCTAAAACTTATGATAATGGTAATTTAGAACTTACTGAAAATATTATATATTATGATTATAAATTAGCTAATAATAAGATTAGTTATAATATATATAAAGATTATAATCATACTATGTTAATTGAGAGTAAGAAAGATATAGATAAAGATAGTTTTAAATTAAAAGATGTATTAACTTCTAATAAATCTAAAATTACTAAAGTTAAATTTATATTTAAGAAAGGTAAGAGAAATTATTATTTCTATAGTAGTAAAATAGTTACTAAATAGGAGGTATTATATGTCTAATGCAAGAACTAAGAAAAATTTGTATATTACTTTAGGTGTTGTTACTTTGCTTTTAATAGCCATTGGGTATGCAATTATAAATAGTAATTTAAGGATTAATGGTAATACTAAATTAAAAAAAAATACTTGGGATGTTAGATTTGAGAATTTAGAAGAATCTTCTGATAGTGTTAAGAGTATTATTTCTGAAATAGATAATAGTACTACTATTAATACTTCAGTTATATTGCAAAAACCAGGTGATTTCTATGAATATAGTGTTGATATTGTTAATGCTGGTAGTATAGATGCAATGATTGAAAGTGTTAATGCTACGGGTTTAAGTTCTGAACAAGAAAAATATATTGATTATAGTTATTCATATAGTGATGGTAGTCCTATTAATACTAAACAGTTATTAAAGGCAGGAATATTTAAAACAATAAAGGTTAGAATTATATATAAAAAGGATGTAAATAGTTCTGATTTACCAAATGTTGATCAGAATATTAATCTTGAATTAAGTATTAATTATGTACAAGCTGATGATAGGTAGAAATACTTATCTTTTTTTGTTATAATTATGTATATGGTGATGAATATGAAACAGAGTAGTATTAGAAATTTTTGTATAATTGCACATATTGATCATGGTAAGAGTACTTTAGCTGATAGAATCTTAGAAAAGACTGGTGCTATTAGTAAACGTGAGTTGAAACAACAAATGTTAGATTCTATGGATATAGAAAGAGAACGTGGTATTACCATTAAATTAAATGCAGTGCAACTTAAATATAAATATAAGAATAACATATATCAATTAAATTTAATTGATACTCCTGGACATGTAGATTTTTCTTATGAAGTATCACGTAGTTTAGCTGCTTGTGAGGGAGCTATACTTGTTGTAGATGCTGCACAAGGAATAGAAGCACAAACTCTTGCTAATCTTTATTTAGCAATGGATAATGGATTAGAAATTATTCCAGTTATTAATAAAATAGATTTACTTAGTGCTGATATTGATAAAGTAGTAGGGGAATTAGAAAATATTGGTTTTGATAAAGATAAAATTATTTTAACTAGTGCTAAAACTGGTGAAGGTATAGATAAATTATTAGAATCTATTATAGAAGATATTCCTTCTCCTAAAGGTGACATTAATAAACCTACTAAAGCGTTAATTTTTGATAGTTTATTTGATGCTTATAGAGGAGTTATTACTAGTATTAGAGTAATGGATGGAGAAATAAAAGTAGGAGATATTATTAAGATGATGGAGACTAATGCTAATTATGATGTAGTTGGTTTATCTATTAATACTCCTAAAGAAGAAAAAGTAAAATCTTTAAAAGCAGGTGAAGTAGGATACTTATATGCTTCTATCAAAAGTATTAGTGATGTTCATGTAGGAGATACTATAACATTAGAATCTAATCCAGCAAAAGAAGCATTACCTGGTTATAAACCTATGAAATCTATGGTATATTCTGGACTTTATCCAATAGATTCTTCTAAGTTTGAAGATTTAAGAGAAGCTTTAGAAAAATTAAAACTTAATGATTCATCTTTAGTATTTGAACCAGAAACTTCTAAAGCATTAGGTTTTGGATTTAGATGTGGTTTTTTAGGCCTTCTTCATATGGAAATAATTGAAGAGAGGATTGAAAGAGAGTTTAAAATAGATTTAATCGCAACATCTCCTTCTGTTGTATATGAAGTTATTCTTACTGATGGATCTAAAGAGATAGTAGATTCTCCAGTAAAGATGCCTAAAAGGGAGTTAATATCTAAAACCTTAGAACCATATGTAAAGACAAGTATATTTGCACCTAGTGAATATATTGGACCAATTATGGAATTATGCCAAGATAAACGTGGTACATTTATAAATATGGATTATTTAGATACTGATAGAGTATGTATAAATTATGAAATACCTCTTGCAGAAATAGTATATGATTTCTTTGATAAATTAAAATCTCATACTAAAGGATATGCATCTTTTGATTATGAATTTATTGGTTATAAAGAAAGTAATTTAGTAAAGATGGATATATTATTAAATGGAGAAATAGTGGATGCATTAAGTACTATTGTTCATAAAGATTTTGCTTATAATAGAGGTAAACAAGTAGTAGAAAAACTAAAAGAAATTATTCCAAGACAGATGTTTGAAGTACCAATACAAGCTGCTATTGGTTCTCATATAATATCTAGAACTGATATTAAAGCACTAAGAAAAAATGTACTTGCTAAATGTTATGGTGGAGATGTATCTCGTAAGAAAAAATTATTAGAGAAACAAAAAGAAGGTAAGAAGAGGATGAAACAAATTGGAAGTGTAGAAGTTCCACAAGAAGCATTCTTATCTATACTTTCTACTAAGGAGTGATAATATGGATAATGATAAGATTAATGAATATGCTAAGTATTATGTAGAAAATAATGTTACTATTAAAGATGTAGCTGATAATTTTGATGTTTCTAAAAGTACTGTACAAAAAGGATTTAGAAAATTAAAAGATATTAATCCAAAATTATTGGAAAGAGTAAATGAAAAGCGTGAAAGTAATCAAGTATCCGGTAGAGTCAAAGGTGGTAATATAGGTAAGAGAACTGTTTCATTTACAAAAGAGTTAGCTAATGAAATAGCTAAAGAAATGTGTAATAAGCAATTAACTTATGAAGAAGCTTCTGAAATATATGATATTGCTTCATCTACCTTATATGAAATGATGCATAGTGAATATATTGAAGAACCATATAAAACTAAATTAGTAAGTGTAGCTAAAGCTAATAAAATGGGTGTTAGTACTGAACAATTAGAAGAAAGTAATAAGAATAATGGTAAATAGTTGTTATATACATATACCTTTTTGTGATAATATTTGTTCTTACTGTGACTTTTGTAAGATGTTTTATAATTCTGATTTTGTAGATAAATATTTATTAGAATTAGAAAAAGAAATAAATAGTTTATATAATAATGAAGTATTAGATACTATCTATATAGGAGGAGGAACTCCTAGTTGTTTAAGTATAGATGAATTAGAAAAACTATTTAAAATTATAAATAAATTAAATAGAAGTAAAGCTTGTGAATATACTATAGAAGGTAATTTTAATTCTACTAGTAAAGAAAAGCTAAATTTATATAAAAAATATGGTATTAATAGATTAAGTTTTGGTATAGAAAGTATAGATAAAAATAATTTAAAATTACTAGATAGATCTTTAGATAAAGATGAAGTTATAGATATAATTAATTATTCTAAATCTATTGGTCTTGATAATATTAATGTAGATTTAATATATGCTATACCTGGTGAAGATATAAATACTTTAGATAAAGATATAGATTTTATATTATCTTTAGATGTTAAACATATATCTACTTATTCTTTAATAATAGAAAATAATACTAAATTAAAAATTAATAATACTAAATATATAGAAGAAGATATAGATTATTCTATGTATAAACATATTTGTAATAGATTAAGTAATTATAATCATTATGAGATTAGTAATTTTTCTACTTTAGGGTATGAATCTAGACATAATCTATGTTATTGGAAAAATAATAATTATTATGGTTTTGGTTTAGGTGCTTCTTCATATATTAATAATATTAGATATACTAATACTAAATCTTTAAATAAATATTTAGATGGTAAATATATATTAGATAAAGAAATATTAAATAAAGAAGATATTATAGAATATGAAATTATATTAAATTTAAGATTAAAAGAGGGTATAGATTTATTAAGTTTTAAAGATAAGTATAATATAGAATTAAATAAATTATATGATTATAATAATTTAGTGAAGGGAAAACTGTTAGTTTTAGATAATAATAAGTTATATATACCAGAAGATAAAATGTATGTAAGTAATGAAATTATTGTTAAATTACTAGAAAATAAAATATAGATAGGGTGATATTTATGGAAAGAGAAGAAATGTTTTTAGATGAACTTAGTTATATTAGAGATGATGAATTAAGTAATTGTTTACTTAATATTATTAATATGCTTCCAGATTATTGGCTAGAAGAAGCTGCTTCTTCAACAGGTAAATATCATCCAGAGTATGCTTTAGGTAATGGTGGATTACTTCGTCATAGTAAAGCTGCTATGCGTATAGGGTATGAATTATTATCTAATCCAGCTATAGGAGATAAGTATACTTCTAGGGAGAAAGATTTAATGTTAATGGCTTTGCTTGTTCATGATGGATTAAAATTAGGTATGCCAAAAGAAAAGTATACTAGATTTGATCATCCTATATTGATGGGTAAGTTTATATTAGACAATAAAGATGAAATTGGTTTAAGTTTAGAAGATGCTGAATTTATGAATAGTGTAATAAAAACTCATATGGGTCCTTGGACTACTGATTACAATGGTAATGAAGTTTTAGAAAAACCTAAAACTAAGTATCAGAATTTTGTTCATATGTGTGATTTTTTAGCTAGTCGTAAGTGTTTATTAGTTCCATTTGATGAAAATAATAATATAAGTGTCTAATAGACACTTTTATTTTTGAAATATATTGTTCTAAAAATAATTATTTGATACTATAAAATTAAGTAGAGGAGGGATATAATGGCAAGAAAAAAATACAAAAAAAGAAAAAAACAGAAATCATTAATATTTCCATCTTTGCTATTACTAATATTGTTAGTATCAGTAATATTTACTTCAAAATTAGTTTTTTCTGATATTACTAATAATATTTCTATTAATAAAAGAGAAAAAGCTACTATTGTATATACAAATCAAAGTGATGAAGTAATTACTATATCTAGTGAATTTTTATTAGATGATAAATTATCTATGACTAGTGATAATAAATATAGTTTTAATATTAATACTAAAAATAATAATAAAAATTATTCTATTAAGATAGTTAAAGTTAATTCACAAATAGAAGATAAATATATTAAATTTTATTTAACTGATTCTAAAGATAAAAAGTTAATTAAACCTACAAGATTAAGTGATCTAAAATATGATAATGATAATTTAGTTTTATATAATGGAGTATTAAAGCACAAAAAAGAAAAATTTAATTTAAGAGTATGGGTTAGTAATGATTTTAAATCTAATGAAGTAAAGAATTTTTCATTTAAAGTAATTATAGAAAATTAAAACTACACATTGTGTAGTTTTTATTTGAATTCTTTATAAATAGTTAAATCAAATACATGTTGTCCAGTATTTAATGCTTTTAATTTCTTAGTATCAATAAGGAAAAAATTGTGTTCTAACATATCACTTTTATCAGAAGTAACTGGATCATCCCAAGTAAGATCTAAATGTTTCCATGTATTATTTATATATACTGCATTCCATACATGATTCTCTGATGATATTTTATAGCTTTTTACTTTTAATTTTTCTAAGAATAACTCCATTGAATCAGTATAACCACCACATAATCCATATCCTTCTACTAATGGACCATAAGCTATATCAGATCTATAATCAACAACATTATTATCACTACGATTTGAATCATACTTACTATGATTAATTATATAATCATGAACTTTCTTTATATTTTCTTCAGTACTTTTCTTTTTATCTATAACTTCTGTTTCTATTTTTTGAACTTTCTTTTCAACTTCTTTAATTTCTTTCTTAGTATAACTTTTCTTTATTTTAATAGTAACTTTACCTAAAGAATTATATTCAGTTTCTACATTTTTAAACCCATTGAATGGGTGAACAAAATTATTAATATGAGATAGAAGAGTTTGATCATTAGCTAAATAATTAATTTCATCTATACAATCTTCATAATCTGGTGGACAATAGAATGAAAACTTATCTTTACCAGCATTAATAACTGTATAATATATATTTAATATATCTTGTCTAGAATGTGGTTCAAAATTTTTAGTATTTTTAACAAATTCAAAATCATAATCTCTATAATATTTATTAGGTGTACCTAGTTTTATATTTCTAGTTTGAAATTTATATACAGTTTTATTATAAAATTTAACAATATTTTCTTTTTGCCATACTGTAAATCCTAATAACAATAATAATATAATTAAAAATATATACTTCTTCATATACTCACCTCTAGTTAAATTAATTTTATATTAAAATTTGCTTTATGTAAAGAAAAAAACAATCATTTTATTGATTGTTTTATTTCATTTCATTTTTCATCTTAGTTAATCTAGATTTTAAGCGAGCTGCTTTATTTTTATGTATTTTTCCACTAGACATAGCTTTATCTATTTTTTGGATTGCGATATTAAAACTATTATCTGCTTCTTTTTTATTACTTGCTTTTACATCTTTTTCAAATTTTTTAATAGCTGTTCTCATACTTGAAATAATTAATGTATTAACATTAGCTTTTTTAGCATTAGAACGAACACGTTTTTTAGCACTTTCTATATTTGGCATATTTTCACCTCACTTTTTGTAAACATATTAATTTTAACAAAAAATAATAAAAAAAGCAAATAATTTTAGTTATATAGTAAATATTATTAATAGGTGAATACTATGCATACTATAGATTTAAGTAAGTTTTCTATTAGAACTGATTTATTAGTAGATGATATTGAATTACAAAATAATGATATTTCTAGTTTAATTAATACTACTAAATATAATAATGTAGTTTTAGAAGAATTAGAAATAACAGATATAAATAGAAATATTTTTAATAGAAAAAATGGTTTTTATAAAACTATTAGTTTTAAAGATATTACTGATAAAGATAATTATAAAGAAGTAGAAGAAGTATTTATAAAAGCTTTACATAAATTATTTAATGATTTAGATATATCTAATACTGATAGTGTATTAATAATAGGGTTAGGTAATTCTAAATCTACTCCTGATTCTTTAGGTCCTAAAGTAATAGATAATGTTTTAGTAACTAATCATTTATTTGAATTAGGAGAAGTAGAGGAGGGTTATAGAAGAACAGCTAGTTTTAAACCTAGTGTTACAGGTATTACTGGGATAGAGACTAAAGATATAATAGAATCTTTAGTAGAAAAAGTTAAACCTAATTTTTTAATAATAATAGATTCTCTAGCTTCTTCTAATATTTCTAGATTAAATAAAACAATTCAATTAACTTCTAGTGGTATTAATCCTGGTAGTGGAATAGGTAATAATAGATTAGAATTAAGTATGGAAACACTTCATATTCCAGTTATATCTATTGGAGTTCCTACTGTTGTAGATGCCACAACAATAGTAAATGATACTTTTATTAATTTAGTTAAAAAGATTAGTTTTGATATAGATAATTTAAATAATGTAAAGATGAAGTTAGTATCTAATAATATAGATTATAGTAATCATAAAAATAATCTAACTACAGAAGAAAAAGAAAAGTTATTAGGACTTATTGGTTCTTTGGATGAAAAAGATTTTAAAAAACTAATATATGAAGTTTTAGAACCAATTAATTATAATTTAGTAGTAACTCCTACAGAAATAGATTTTTTAATAGATAAACTTAGTATGTTAATATCTTCTTCTATTAATAAATCTCTTCATAATAATTTTAATTCGACAAAATAATTTATAAGTACTTGTTAGGATTATTTTGGTGATTATATGAAAAAGAAATTTATAGCTAAAAGAAAAAAATCTATTAATTATAAATTCTTTTTATTTGTAATAGTCTTTATATTAAGTTTATATATTGGTTATAAATACTTAGATAATTCTAATAAAAAGATTGATGATAAAGAGTTAGTATCTATATTATTTAAAGATTCTAATCATCATTATAAGAATAATTTAATAAATAAAATATTAAATAGTATTAAGATAGAAAAACCAGTCTCTATATTAAATAGTAATTATAAAAAATTAGTTAATGTTAATTATATTAATAAAAAGAAGGTTATAAAAAATGATCCAGTGATATATATTTATAATACTCATCAAACAGAGGAGTATATGCCTAGTAGTTATGCTGAATATAGTGTTAGACCTACTGTACAAATGGTTAATTATATTTTGGAGGAAAAGTTTAACAATGGTAATTATAAAACTATTGTAGAGGAAAGAAAAATTAAAGATATATTAAATATGCATAAATGGAATTATTCTTATAGTTATAGAGCTAGTAGAGTATTTATGGAAGATTCTAAAAGAAATAATGATTCTTTAAAGTATTTTATTGATGTCCATAGAGATAGTGTTTCTAAAAAACATACTACTATAACTATTAATAATAAGAATTATGCAAAAATATTATTTATAGTTGGTTTAGAGAATAGAAATTATAAGTATAATTTAGACTTTACTAATAAAATTAATTCTATACTTAATAATAAATATCCTAATTTATCTAGAGGTGTTTATAAAAAGAGTGGTAGAGGAGTTAATGGTATATATAACCAAGACTTTTCACCAAATACTATTTTAGTAGAAATAGGAGGTAAGGATAATACAGTAGAGGAAGTTTTAAATACATCTTTAGTATTTGCAGAATGTTTTATGGAGGCGATTAATAATGAATAGAAATATATTTAGATTTGTGGGTATTATTTTAGTTGTTTTGTTTTTAGCTCTTTATTTAGGACAAGCTACTGGGTATTATAAATATGAATCTAATAAGAAAAGTGTGTTAACTAAGAAGGCTATTAAAAGATATGAAAAAGATCTTAAAGAGGGTAAAGAGGTTAATGTTAAGAATTATTTACAAGAAGAAAAAAACTATTCTAATTTAGCATCTAGAATAGGTTTAAGTATTTCCAATTTATTAGAAACTACTTTTAATAAAGTAATTGTATATATGTTTAATAGTGTAGAACATGAAGTTCATCATAAAAAATAAAGACTAAGTATTTAGTCTTTATTGATATAATTCTTTCTTTAATAAATCTAAGTTACTATTCATTATAGTTATATAGCTTCTTTTATTAGATCTATCATTATCAGATAAATTATCTAATTTATTTAAATCTTGAGTTTTAACATTAGAATGATTTTTTAATAGTTCTTTAGCAGTTTTATTTAATTTATCACCTTTAAATTTATATATATAACTAATTGTTTCATCATTAATTAATTCTTCTGCTTTATTAATATCTTTAGTAGTAACATCATTATCTATACATATAACATCTAATCCAAATTTTTCTAAATATTTTAAAGCAGAATTAGATACTAATATAACTTTATTACTAGTATTATCAACAGCTATTCTATAGTTAGCATCAAGTTCTGATAATTCAATTTTTAATTTATCATAAGCTTTATTAATGTCTTTTTCTAAATATACACTACCAGTATATTCTTCTAATCCTAATCTAATATTTTGAGCCATCATTAATAGTGAAGCAGGATTTAACCATAATTCTTCAGGTGAGTAGTCTGTTTCTAATACATAAGCTGTATCTATTATTTTTAAATTTTGATTTAAATCTAATAAATCAAAAGCTAAATTACGTTCTTTTTCTATTTTACCATTATAGATAAATAAATCTTTTTTACTATATTGTTCTTTTTGTTTTTTACTTACTTTATAATCACTAATATCAACACCATCTGGATAAATAGAAGTAATATTAGCATGTTTCCCATATAATTTTTTAGCAATAAATTCATTTGGATAATTAGTAACAACTATACTAATATCATCCATTTCATCTTGTTTACAACCACTCATAAATACACATGTAATTAATAAAACAACTATTAATAAATACTTTTTCATTTTTTCACGTCCTTTTTATTTTTTATTGGTACTGGATCATATCCATGTCTTTTAGAAAATGGATTACATCTTAATATTCTTTTAATACTTAAGTAACTTCCTTTAATAGAACCATATTCAGTAATAGCTTCTATTGCATAATTAGAACAAGTGGGTTGAAATCGACATCTATTATGAAAATTACCAGGTATTTTTTGGTAAGTACGAATTAGAAATATTAAAAATCTTTTCATAATTTCACCCATTCTAATTATCATTACTCGTATAATAATTCTACTATATTTTTCTTAAAATAGCAATTATAAGTATACTATTTTTGTTTTTTTTGGTATACTTAACATGGTGAAGAAAATGGAAAAACTATTTAAAAAACTTGGTATTAAACCTAAGGATATGAAATTATATAACACAGCGTTTGCACATAGTTCTTATGCAAATGAACATAAAGCTAAAAGTGATTATGAAAGATTAGAGTTTTTAGGTGATGCAGTTGTTGATTTAGCTGTTGCAGATTATTTATATTCTAATAATATAGATAATGAAGGGGAAATGACTAAAATTAAAGCTAGTTATGTATGTGAGAATGCTTTATATGAGTATTCTATATCTTTAAAATTAAATGAATATTTAAAAGTAGGTCATGGAGAAGAAAAAGAAGGTGGAAAATATAAGAAAGCTATTGTTGCGGATATATTTGAAGCTTTAATGGGTGCAATTTATTTAGATTTAGGTTATGCGACTGCTAAGAATGTTATATTAAAGATAATAGTTCCATATATAGAAAATCCTAAAATAGCCTTTTTTAATGACTATAAGAGTGCTTTACAGGAATATGTACAAGCGGAACAAAAACAACTTCACTATGAATTAGTTAATGAAGAAGGTCCTGCTCATAAGAAAGTATTTACTGTTCATGTAAAAATAGATGATATTACATATGGAGTAGGAAAACAGGGATCTAAGAAAGAAGCAGAACAAGAAGCTGCTAAAAACGCTTTAGATAAAATAGCTATTTAATTGATTATATTAGATAAATATGTTATAATACTTGTGCTTTTGCAAGGGGGTTATTTGCATGCAAAAAGACAACTTTTTTGAATATGTTTTTAGTGTGTTAGAAAACGATGAGAAAAATAATAGAGAAGATTTAGTTAATATGTTACTTGCAGATTGTACAATTATTTATGATTATAATTTAGTAAGTTTAGTAAATGATCAGAAAAAAATGAATGATATGCAATGTAATAGTTTAAAACTTGTTAAAGAAAAGTTTAATGATAAGAATGTTTCTGTTGATGAACTTAAAGAAAGTCTTAATATTATTGTTAGTAATAATTTATTAGAAAGATTACATTGTAGTACTATTAAGTTATTATCATTAACTAAAAATTGGGATGATGAAAGTTTTAAACAATTAAAACCTTTAGTAAAACCAGTAATTGATTTTTGTGATTCTGATCCTAAAAACAGTGATGAATTTTTCTTAGATTTAATTATTAAAAATCAAGAATATTATAAGGAATTTGAAAAGAATGAAAAGAAATTAGTAAAAGAAAGGAGTAAATAATGAGTAAAATAAGAATATTTAGTTTAGGGGGACTTAATGAAGACGGTAAAAACATGTATATTGTTGATGTAGATAATGATATATATGTATTTGATGCAGGAATAAAATATGATAATGATATTAATTTAGGTATAGATTATATTATTCCTAATTTTGATTATTTAATAAAGAATAAAGATAGAATAAAGGGTATATTTTTAACACATGGACATGAAAGTCATATGGGGGCTGTTGTAGATATATTAGAAGCAATCCCAGATGTAGCTGTTTATGGTACTAAACTTACTTTAGATATTGTTAAGAGTGATATTGATAGTGAAAAACTTAAAGATTATAACTTTAAAGTAATTAGACCGCATTCTAAAATAGAATTTGGTAAGAATTGTATTTTTCCTATTAGTGTAACTCATTCTATACCAGATGCAGTATGTTATGTTTTATATACAGAAGATGGTGCTATTGTATATACAGGAGACTTTGTATTTGATTCAACTATGAAAGGTGCTTATAAGACTGATATTGGTAAACTTGCTTATGTTGGTAAACAAGGTGTTTTATGTTTAATGGCTGAATCTATTTATGCAGATAAATTAGGACATACTAGTCCTAATAATAGAGTTTCTGATTTTATTAGAGAAGTATTAAGAAAAAATGAAAATAGAATAATTGCGACTATTTTCCCAGCTCATTTTTATAGAATACAAGAAATATTTGATGAAGTATCTAAAACACATAGAAAAATAGTAGTAATGGGTAAAAGATTACAAGAGATGATTAATAATTCTATAGATAATGGTTATTTAAGTATAGATAAGAGTAGAATTGGTAATTTAACTGATTTAGAATTAAAAGATACAGTAGTATTAATATCTGATGAAAAGGAAAAACCATTTGCTAACTTAGAAAGAATTATTAAAGGATATGATAAATATATTAAATTAAAAGAATCTGATACTATATTTATTACTGAACCTAGTTATCCTGGTATTGAGAAGAGAATGGCTATTATAATGGATGATATTGCTATGTTAGGAGCTAATGCTGTTAGCTTATCTAGTCATAAACATTTATTACACCATGCTTCTCGTGAAGATTTAATGTTAATGGTAAATTTAATGAATCCTAAGTATTATTTCCCTGTAAAAGGAGAATATAGAAATCAATATGCTAATGCAGAATTAGCTGAAGAAGTAGGGGTTCCTAAAGAAAACATTATTTTAAAAGAGAATGGTGATGTAGTAGAATTTGTTAATGGAGAACTACAAAATACTAATGAACATATAGATGTAGATCAAATATTAATAGATGGTAAGAATCAAGGAGATATTGGAGATTTAGTATTAAAAGATAGAGAAATGTTATCTGAAAATGGTATTGTAATTATTAGTTGTACTTTAGATAGACAAACTAAGGAAATACTTGGAGGCCCTGAAATTTTAACTAGGGGATTTGTCTATGTAAAAGAAAGTCAAGATTTATTAGAAGATACTAAAGAGATTTCTCGTGAAGCTATCGAAAATAATATTGAAAAAGATTCTAAGAGAGTAGATTATTCTAAAATAAAGAATGAAGTTAGAGAAAAATTAGGTAAATTCTTTTATAAAGAAACTGAATCTAAGCCTATGATTATTACAGTTATACAAGAAGTTTAACAACTTCTTTTATGTTTCCGTAGCTCAGCTGGATAGAGCAATCGCCTCCTAAGCGATAGGTCGGGAGTTCAAATCTCCCCGGGAACACCATATAGAAATATTTATTAAGATAATTTTATTATCTTTTTTTATTTAAAAATACTTGACTTTGAAAATACTTGTGTTATAGTATTATGCACTTTGGGGGATAGATTAATATGCACACAACTGAATTTAGATGTGAATTAGAAAATTTTAAACGAGAAATAGAAAATAGAGGATATACTGAAAAAGAAGATTTTATTAAACTATTAAATTATTATTATGATTTATCAGTATTAGATTTTTGTTATTTAAAAGAAGCTTATAAAAACAAAAATAGTAGAAAAGATTATACTAAGAATGGTTTATATAAAAATAATTCTCATAAAGTTATAGAGCGATTATATTCTGTAGAAGATGAAGAAGTATTAAGTGATGGTAGAATATTAAAATCTTTTGGTAATAGTAGAGGAAGAAATTTATATGAATCTCAAGAAATATTAAGAGGTGTTACTGATATACTTAAAATTGATAATGAGAAGTTTTTTGCGAATAATAACTTAGGTGATTTATTTATATATTTAGATATGATTAGTTTTACAGGAACAGCTATTGTAGGTAATTTATTTAGAAATTTTGTTACTAATAATGTAGCTATTGCTTATGATTTATTTAATAATAATGAAGTAGATAAAAAAGAATTGAATATTGTGAAACATTTAGATATACCAGAAAGATTTAATTATAAACATCTTAGGTATAATAATAAAAAAGAAGTTATTTTTGAATTTGGTCCTGTTAAATATAGTTATACTGGTAATAATGAGTTAAATAAGATCGATAATATAGTGTATGATATGTATATTAGTAATACTGATAAGTATGAAGAGAGTTTAGTAAATAAAACTATAAAGAAGGTTATGAACTAATTTATAGTTTTTTTTCTTGCTTTTTTTTATTGATTATGTTATAATAATGGACATTCTGAGGGGGAATGCGGAATGAATAAATTTTTTAAAAGTGCAATAGCACTATTGATAATATTTATGGTATCTTGCTTCGGTATTGTAAATGTTAATGCTAAGTCTTTAAAAATAACTAAAAAGACTTATATCAAAACTGGAATTGGAAGCAGAAAGGAAGCTAAGTTCTATACTAGTAAGGGTTATGCATGGTGTATAACTCCTATGAAGACTGGTGCTAATCAAGGTACTACTTTATACTATAAGAACACTATTAAAGATAATGGGTTAGTATGGTTGATTGAAAATGGTGGTCATAGTGATAAGGGATATTTAGCTAGTCAAATAGCTATATGGAAACATTATAATAAGTATATGCCTGCTGTTTATAAGAATCATCCTGGTAATAGTGCGGTTAAAAAAGCTAAATCTTTAGCTAGTAGTGCTGCATCACATAATAAAGATAATTATAAAAACCCTAGTGTTAAATTATCTATTAGTAGTACTAAGATGAGTGAAGTAGAAAAAGGTAAATACTTTAAATCAAAAGCTATGACTGTTAAACTTTCTAATGTGTCTAGCGCAAGTATTAGTGTTACTTCACCAGCTACTATAGTAAATAGTAAAAATAAGAAAGTTAGCACTGTTAAAAATGGTAGTAAGGTATATGTAAGAGTGCCTGCTACTAAAGTTAATAAGTCTAAATCTTATACTGTAAAAGCTAGTGCTAGTAAGACTATTAAGAAGGTTGAAAGATATTCACCTAAAAATAGTAAATACCAAGATTTAGCTATCGTAGTTAAAGAAAAGAAAACTGATAGCGCAAAGAAAACAGTTTCAGCTAAACCAGTGGCTAGAAAATGTGAATATGCTAATGGTAAATACTATGGTAAAGATGGTAAAGTAGTAGATAAGACTACATATTCAATTCAATGTCAAAAACATACATGCGAAAAAGTAGGAAATGTTTACTTTGGTAAAAACGGAAATCAAGTAAGTTATACTACATTTGATATTGAATGTAATCCACATAAATGTGAAAAAGTAGGAGATGTATACTTTGGTAAAGATGGTAATCAAGTAGATTATCAAACATTCTATAAAGAATGTAATAAGCACGTATGTGAAAAAGTAGGAGATACTTACTTTGGTAAAACTGGTACTGAAGTTGATGAAGAAACATTTAATTTAGAATGTTTAGAACATAAGTGTGAAATTATTGGTAACCATTATTTTGGTAAAGATGGTTTTGAAGTAGATGCTGTTACTTATGATATTGAATGTAATCCACATCAATGTCAAAAAGTAGGAGATGTATACTTTGGTAAAGATGGAAATATGGTTGATCAAGAAACATTTGATTTAGAATGTAATGAACATATTTGTGAAAAAATTGGTGATAAGTATTTTGGTAAAGACGGAGTAGAAGTAGACGAAGCAACTTATACTGCACAATGTGTTCATAAATGTCAAAAGATTGATAATAAATATTATGGTATTGCAGGAGATGAAGTAACAGAGGCTGAATATAAGACACAATGTACTCATTCTTGTGAAATTGACGATGGTAAATACTATGGTAAAAACGGAGATCAAGTTACTGAAGAACAATATAAAAATGAATGTGAAGCTCAAGTAGTTTCTGTTCCTGATACAGGAAGTTCACCACTTGCAAACATTCTATTAACAGTATTTGGTACTGCTATAGTTGGAACATCATTTGGAATATTAAAACATCATCAAAAAAATAATGGATAATAAAAAAGAGTAATTAATACTCTTTTTTTGTTTAAACTTTACAAAATTGACATTTTATGTTATAATATATGACGTTCGAAGGGGGAATGTCGAATGATGAAGAAATTAAGAAACATTATTATCTTAATCGCATTATTTGTAGCATCTGGATTCTGTGTTACAAATGTTAATGCACAATCAACAATGGTATTAAACAAAGTGACTTATATTAAGTCAGGAGTAGCAGGACGTACTGAGACTGGTTTTGCTACTAATAAGGGATGGGCTTATTGTATTTCACCATATAAGAATACTCCACCTAATGGTACTAAATTATACTATAAGGGTAATATTAATGATGGAGGATTATTATATTTACTTAGACAAGCTAAGTCTTCAAATAAGTCTATTGTTCTTACTCGTATAGCAGTATGGAAATATTACAATGGATATATGGTAAATGCTTATAAGAATAATCCAAATGCATCTGTTGTTAAACAAGCTAAATCTTTAGCATCAACTGCTAAAAAGAATAAGAGTAAAACAGATAAGAATCCAAGTGCTAGAATATCTGCTAGTAGCAGTAAAATGACTGAAGTTAGTGGTGGTTATTACTATAAATCAAAAGCTATTACTGTTAAGTTAGGTAATGTATCAAGTGCTAGTATTAGTGTTACATCACCAGCTATTATAGTAAATGGTAGTGATAGAAAAGTAACAACTGTTAAAAATGGTAGTAAGGTATATGTAAGAGTACCTGCTAGTAAAGTTAACAAAACTAAATCATTTACTGTAAAAGTAACTGCTAGTAAAAAAGTACAAACAGTTGAAAAATATTCACCTAAAAACAGTAAATATCAAAATTTAATTGTTTTAGGAAGTACAAAGAAAACAGCAACTGCTAAAGTTACAGTTTCTGCTACACCAATAGTTAGAACATGTCAATATGCTAATGGTAAATACTATGGTAAAGATGGTAGAGTAGTAGATCAAAATACATATAATTTAGAATGTAAAGAACATAGATGTGAAATCATTGGTAACCATTATTTTGGTCCAGATGGAGATGAAGTAGATCAAGCTACATATGATTTAGAATGTAATAAACATGTATGTCAAAAAGTAGGAGATACTTACTTTGGTAAAGATGGTACTGAAGTAGATGAAGAAACATATAATTTAGAATGTTTTGAACATAAATGTGAAGTTATCGATGATAAATACTATGGTAAAGATGGTACTGAAGTAGATGAAGAAACATACAATTTAGAATGTAAAGAACACAAATGTGAAAAAATTGGTGATAAATACTTTGGTATTGCTGGAGACGAAGTAACAGAAGAAGAATACAAAGATCAATGTATGCATTTCTGTGAAATGTCTGATGGTAAATTCTATGGAAAAAATGGAGACGAAGTAACAGAACAAGAATATAAAGATCAATGTGAAGAACAAGTAGTAGAAGTTCCTGATACAGGTAATTCTCCACTTACAAATTTATTACTAACAATGTTTGGTGCTTTCATAGTTGGAACATCAGTTGGAGTAGTAAAATATTTCCAAAAAAATAATGGATAATAAAAAAGAGTAGTAATACTCTTTTTTTTATGTTAATATATAAATGTAATTTGTATGGCCTGTTGGTGAAGTGGTTTAACACACCGCCCTCTCAAGGCGGCATTCACGGGTTCAAATCCCGTACAGGCTACCATATAAATATTAACTAGATTTTATCTAGTTTTTTTGTTATGATAAATATATAAAGATTGGAGGTTTTTATGTTTGATTTAAAAGGAAGAGTAGCGGTTGTTACTGGAGCAAGTTCTGGTCTTGGGAGGCAAATGTCATATGCTTTTGCAGAACAAGGAGCAGACTTAGTATTACTTGCTAGAAGACTTGAAAGGTTAGAAGAAGTAAAAAAAGATTTAGAAAAAAAAGGAGTAAAAGTTTTACCTATTAAATGTGATGTTACAGATCCTAAGAATGTAGATGATGCAGCAAAAGCAGCAGAAAAAGAATTTGGTAAAGTTGATATTTTAGTTAACTGTGCTGGTTCTGCTAAAAATGCTGGAGTTTTAGATATGACTGATGAAGAATGGGATTTTACTATTAAGACTGATATGGATTCAGTATTCTATGTAACTAGAGCTTTTGGTAACATTATGAAAAAAAATAAATATGGAAGAATTATTAATATTGCTTCTATGTATGGATTAGTTGGAAATATGGCGATGGGAACTATTGCATATCATACTTCTAAAGGAGGAGTTGTTAATTTTACAAGAGCAGCAGCTTCTGAACTTGCTAAAGATGGAATTACAGTAAATGCAATATGTCCTGGATATTTTGATACAGAGTTAACACATGAAACATTAATTACAGATGAATTTACTCAGTATATGCAAGCAACTGTACCACTTGGTAGATATGGACATGAAGGAGAACTTAATGCAGGAGCACTTTTCTTAGCTAGTGATGAAGCTAGTTATGTTACTGGTGTTATTTTACCTATAGACGGTGGTTATACTTGTGTTTAATAAAAAAATACTATATCTAGTAATATGTATACTATTTACTAGTGTTTTTTTAGTTGGATGTAATACTAAAACTAAAAAACATATTACTAAAAAGAAACCAATTGTAAAAGAAGAATATAAAGACTTAAATAATATGCCTATAGGTATTTATGATAACACCAATAATAAATTAACTTTATTGACTGAGTATAGTAATAAATTTGTTAGAGGTACAGATATTGGAGTATTTAGTATTTTTCCTTCTAAAGAAAAAGAAATAATTTTAAATAAAAAATATGCAGAAGAATTTTATAATAAATGGAGTTCTCTAAGTAAAAATAATAAGATAGGATTTAATATTAAGTTTGATCTTAATGATGGAACTAGTTTTTCTTATAATGTTTTAAATCCTAGTGAGACTATGTTACATGCTGAATATTTAGAAATATATTTATATGATGATTATGCTCATAGAAATGATTCTTTTTATTCTCATGTAGAGACTAAAGATTATAATGATAATACATTATTTACAGCTATTAAATTAACTCCAGGTAGAGATATAGATAAAGTTAAATCTCCAATAAAACTAACTGTATTTACTTATGATAGTGAAGATGATTTTAATTTTAAAAAAGAGTATAGGGGTAATAGTAAATATAGTATTGATGTAAAAAGAACTAATTAGGAGTATATTATGGAAAGACATAAAGAAATAGAACGTAGTATTATAAAAAAATATCGTAAAGATATATGGTCTAAGTTTGTTAAAACTGTTAGTGATTATGAATTGATTTCTAAAGATGATAAAGTTATGGTTTGTATTAGTGGAGGGAAAGATTCGTTTTTACTAGCTAAATGTATAGAAGAGTTAATTAGACATGGTAAATTTAAATTTGATGCAGAATATGTAGTTATGAATCCTGGTTACAGACAAGAAAACTTAGATTTAATAAAGAAGAATGCTGAAATACTTAATCTTGATATTACTATATTTGATAGTGATATATTTGATGTTGTAGATAAAACTGATAGAAGTCCTTGTTATTTATGTGCTCGTATGAGAAGAGGTTTTCTATATAGTAAAGCTAAAGAATTAGGATGTAATAAAATAGCTTTAGGTCATCATTTTGATGATGTTATTGAAACCACATTACTTTCTATGTTTTATGGATCAGAAGTTAAAACTATGATGCCTAAATTACATAGTGATAATTTTAAAGGATTAGAATTAATTAGACCATTATATTTAATAAAAGAAGAATCTATTATATCTTGGGCTAAATTTAATAAATTAAAATTTATTAATTGTGCTTGTAAATTTACTGAAGATAGTGAGTTTGAAAAAGATAATAGTAAAAGATTAGAGATTAAGAATTTAATTAAGAAATTAAAGAAGAATAATGATAATATCGATTATAATATTTTTAAGAGTTTAGATAATGTGAATTTAGATTGTATTTTAGGGTATACTAAGAATAAAGATAAACATAGTTTTTTAGAAGAATATGATAATAAGAAATAATACTTGTAAAGCAGTATTATTTTTTGTTAATATTAATTGTTAGATTAAAAAAAATGATGTATAATTAGTGTATAGTAGGAGGGGTGGATATGATTAATGTGAAGAATCCAACTATAAAGAAGTTTAGTTCTATTTTGCTTCTTACTTTTGGTGCTGTTATTGCAGCGTTTGCTTTAGAAGTTGTACTTATACCTAATACTATATTAGATGGTGGAATTACAGGTGTTTCTATTATTATTTCGAAACTTACTAAATTACCTTTAAGTATATTTGTTATTTTACTTAATATTCCGTTTATATTTATTGGATATAAAAGTTTAGGTAAAAACTTTTTATTTAGAACTGTTTATAGTATGTTAGTGTTCGCTGCAGCGTTATATTTATTTCAATTTTTTGAACCTATGACTAAACAAATATTACTGGCTACTGTATATGGAGGAGTTATTTTAGGGATAGGAGTTGGTCTTATTATTCACTTTGGTGGATGTATAGATGGTACTGAATCTGTAGCTTTAGTTATTAGTAGAAAGACTTCTTTTTCAGTAGGACAAATTGTGTTATGTTTTAACTTAATTATATATTCAGTTGCAGGATTTATATTTGGATTTGATAGAGCAATGTATTCACTTCTTACTTATTTTATTACTTTTAAAGTAATTGATTATGTATCTGAGGGATTAGAACAAGTAAAAGCAGCTTTAATTGTTACTGAAAAAGGAACAGATATGGCTGATGAGATATATAAGAGATTAGGACGTACTGTTACTACTATTAAAGGAAAAGGTTTAATTAGTGGTGATAAAGAGGTTCTATACTGTGTACTTACACGTATTGAAATATTTGAACTTAAACATATAGCATCTAGAATGGATAATAGTGCTTTTATTACTATATTAGAAGTTGGAGATATAATTGGTGATCATATAAAATCCAGTGAAAAGCCTAGAAAGAGAAAGAAGGTTTTATGATGAATAATGGTCAAAATAATGTTAATCCTGTTCCTAATACAGCACAACCAAGACCTGTTTATAATCAACCTGTACAGCAACCAGTCAAGCAGACTGTTCCAGTTCAAAATCAACAGGTACCTAAAAAACAAGTAAAGCAAAAGAAATCTCATAAAAAAGGTTTGTTTATATTTTTATTACTAGTTATTATTGGTTGTATGGGATATTATATTTATACTGATTATCAAAAAGATCTAAGAAATAAGTGTAGTCCTTTAGTAACAGGTAAAGACAATAAAGTTACATTAGATTTAGATTCTACTATAGTACAAGATTTATATCAAAAAGTTAAAACCGATATTAATGAAGATATTGCTAGTACTGAGTTAGATGATAATATGAAATTATATCTTGCATATAGACAAATTCCAACACATGAAGTATTTGAATCTAATTGTAATTTATTTAATAATAATAGTATGCAATCTATAAAGTGTACAAAAAATAATGGTTTTGTTCCTATGGCTTTTAAAGAAGAAACGTTACAAAGGGAAGTAAAGAAATTATTTGGAGAAGAAACTGAGATAGAGAATGCTAATATAAGATTAGGTAATAGTTGTTTAGGTGGATTTCAATATATTAAAGAACGTGGTGAATATGTAAGTGGAGAATGTAGTTCGAATCTATCAACTATTTATAAAGCAGATAAAAAGTTATTAGAAGCATATGCATATAATGATACAGTAGTATTAAGAGAAAAAGTTAGATATTATGGTAGTGAAAATGTAGATATATCTAGATTAAAGAATGGTGTTTATGTATATACATTTAAATTAGATAATAATTATAATTATGCATATATAAGTAAAGAATTTGAAGAAAAATAAAACTTATGATAATATTTTATTAAGGTGATAATATGGACATTAAAAGAGTAGTTACTGGTGTTTTAGAAGAAAATTGTTATGTTTTAAAAAAGAATAATACTTGTTTAGTAGTAGATCCTGGTGATGATTATGATAAGATTAAAGAAGTAATTGGTGAAGATAAAGTTTTAGGAGTATTAATAACTCATTCTCATTTTGATCATATTGGAGCACTTAGAAATTTTTTAACTAAAAGAAGTACTAAAATATATAAAAAGAGTAGCGTAGAAGAAAAAGAATATGAAGTAGGAGATTTTAAATTTGAAGTTATTTATACACCAGGTCATTCTAAAGATTCAATTACATTTTATTTTAAAGAAGATAATGTAATGTTTGTTGGAGATTTTATTTTTAAAGAATCTATTGGTAGATGTGATTTACCAGGAGGAGATATTAAAGAGATGGATAGTAGTATTAATAAAATAAAAAAATATCCTAAAGATATTACTTTATATCCAGGACATTATGATAGTACTACTTTAGAATATGAAATAAAGAATAACTCTTATTTATAGAGTAAAAGTGAGGTATTTATGTATATAGATTTAATTGTATTAATTATATTAATGGTTTTAGTTATAGTGTTTTATAAAAGATTTACATCTTTTGTATTCTTTATGGCAATAGTAGATATATTACTTAGAATTTTAACATTTATTAAAGATAATATAGGTTTGAAAGATGTTAGTGATTTAATTGGTAAATATGTTCCTGGTAGTATATTTGATATTGTAGATAAATATACTAAAGGAAGTATTAATATCTTATTAAAATGGGCTTTTGTAGTTATAATGTGTTTTTTCTTATACTACATTATAAGAATATTTATAAAGAAGAAAAAAATATAGTTTACTCTTAAGAAATGACAATATTTATCATTTCTTTTTTTTATACTTATTTTGGTGATATAAATGAAAATATATATTGATTTAGTACTTATAATAAATTTCTTTTTTGATTTTATTATTATATATGGTACTAAGTATATATTAAAACTACATACTAAATTATATAGAATACTACTAGGTTCTATATTTGGTAGTTTATCTATATTATTACTATTTATATCACTTAATAATATATCTTTATTTATATTAAAACTAATTATTAGTATTTTTATTATTTTGATTACGTTTGGTAGAAGAAATTTTTTTAAAAATTTTTTATATTTTTATTTAATTAGTATTATTTTGGGAGGTAGTATTTATCTTTTAGATATTGCATATATTTATGATAATAAAGGATTAATATTTCTTAATAATGGTTTATCTATTAATTTTATTATTATTTTAATTATAAGTCCTATTATTATATATTTATATTTAAAAGAAAATAAAAATTATAGATTAAAGTATTCTAATATTTATAGTATAGAAATATGTATAGATAATAAAATATATAAATTAAAATCTATGTTAGATACTGGTAATAATTTAAAAGATCCATATACTAAGAAAAATATTATTATATTAAATAATAATATTAAGATAAATAAGAATAGATTTATATATGTACCTTATAAAGCATTGAATACTAGTGGTATTATTAAGTGTTTTAAACCAGATAGAATAATTATAAATAATAAAATATTTAATAATTGTTTAGTTGGTATTAGTAAAGATAAATTAAATATGTCAGATATAGATTGTATATTACCTAATGATTTAAAGGAGGATTTATGAGATTAATTGAATTATTTAAAAGATTGTTTTTTAAAGTAAGAAGTATATTTTATGTAGGGCAAACTGATGTATTACCAGAACCTTTATCTAAAGAGCTAGAAGATTATTATGTTAATTTAAAAGAAAATGGGGATCTAAGAGCTAAAGATATTCTTATTGAACATAATTTAAGATTAGTAGTATTTTTATCTAAGAAGTATGAAAATACTGGTGTAGATTTAGAAGATTTGGTTAGTATTGGGACGATTGGTTTAATAAAGGGTATTAATACTTTTAAGAGTGGTAAAAATATAAAACTTGCTACTTATGCATCTAGATGTATAGATAATGAGATACTTATGTTTTTAAGAAAGAATAAAAAAATAAAATCTGAAGTTAGTATAGATGCATCTTTATCTTTTGATGGGGAAGGGAATGAATTACATTTAGAAGATGTTTTAGGTACTGATCCTGATATTGTTACTAAACCTATAGAATTAAAATCTGATAAAGATTTATTATTACAGGAGATAAGTAAATTAAATTCTAGGGATAGAGATATTATTGTATTAAGATATGGACTTATGGGACATAAAGAATTAACGCAAAAAGAAGTGGCTGAGAAATTAGGTATATCTCAATCATATATATCTAGAATAGAAAAGAAAGTTATAAAGAGATTAAAGTTATTGGTGAATACAGTTTAAAACAATATTTAATATATTGTTTTTTTATTATTATTTTGGTATATTCTTATTAGAATAGAGTGGTATTATGAAAAATAAGTTTTTATGTAAATTAACTGGTATTTATGTATTTTTTCTAATTATTATATTTCCATTAATAATAGATAAAACTGGTTATTTTAATATTTTGAATTGTAAATGGAAAGCTTTAGTATTGGGTTTTATTATGTATATAAGTATAGTAATAATATATTTACTAGGTTATTATTTTAAAAAGAAAGTAAATTTATTAAAACAAATTAAACTAAATAAAATACATAAAAGTATTATTATATTAATGATAGTTTATATTTTATCTACTATATTTTCTCCTTATTTATTAAAACATAATTTATTAATAGGAGTAGGTAGAGCAGAAGGGTTAATTATAAATCTTGTATATTTAATATCTACATTATTAATATCTTTATTTTTAAAGCCTAGTAGAAAGTATTTATTATATATAGCAATATCATCTATTTGTGTAAGTTTTATATTCTTTTTACAATATTTAGGTCTTAATCCATTTAATTTATATCAGAAAGGTTTAGGTATCCACAATTCTTTTTTTGTAACAACAATAGGTAATATAGATACTGTTTCAGCAATATACTGTTTATTTATACCTATATCATTTTTATCATATATATTTTTAAAAAATAACAAATATGAAAAAATTATTTATATAATATCATTAATATTTAGTTTCTTTACTTTTAGTATTATTAATGTATTAAGTGGTAAAGTTGCATTAATATGTTTTTTGATTGTAGTCTTACCACTTATAATTTTAAGTAGTAAATATTTAACTAGATTTTTAGAAGTTCTTATAATGTTTTTAATTGGATATGGTATAAATATTATTATTAATTCTAAATATTTTTATGATTACGGAAAGATTGTTATAAAGTTTAATTTTGATTTATTAGTTTTAGTATTTATAGTTTTGATAGTATTATTGTATTTAGGTAAAAAGTTCATTTCTAAAAATAGTTATAATTATTCTAGTAATAAGAAATTATTAAAAAAAATATATTTTAGTATTTTAGTTAGTGGATTATTATTTATATTTTGCTTATTTTTATTTAAATTTAATATAAAGATACTTTCTGAAATACATGAAATATTACATGGTAATTTTGATGATAAATTTGGTACATTTAGAATGTTTCTATGGAAGAGAACTATACCTTTGATATTTAACTATCCTATACTTGGAAGTGGGCCAGATACTTTTAGTATTCAATTTATGTCTAAATATACTATGGATGTTCTTAGTATTGGACCGTATAGTATTAATGATACGGCGGGAAATATATATCTGACTATGTTAGTTAATATTGGTTTTGTTGGTTTATTGGCTTATTTAAGAATATTTTATTTATTATTAAAGAAATTATATAAATCAAGTGTTTATTATAAAATATTATTTCTGACTATTGTTTGTTATTTGATTCAGTCTTGTTTTAATTTATCAGTGGTTATAATAACACCTATTTTTTGGGCAATAGTTGGTATTTGTATAGCAAGTGTAAATGTCAAAGAAATTTGACATTTTTTTGACAGAAGATTTACAATTTTATCTTTACTTAGTATGTATAGATTGATACAATTAAATCATGATAGGAGTGAAATAAGTGAAAAAAAGATTAATGAAAAACAAATTGTTTATAGGGGTATTGGTTTTAACATTATTATATTTATTGGGGTTTAGTCAAATTAATAGTGCCTTTGCATATGTATTAGGAGCTTCACCATCAGAAGCAACAACTTCAGATGCTACTGGTTCTGATGCAACAGAGTCACAAGCAACAAATTCAAATGAAGAAATAGGAGATGTTAATGTTCCTTCTGATAATGTGTTGTTTATTGAACAATTAAATTTTGATAGCGAAGGAGCTGTAACTTCAGGGGAATTTAGCAAATTAAATTTTGATTATAGTGGTGCAGAAGTCATTGATGCACAAGTTGAGTTATTATATAAAAATGGTACAGATATTGAATATGCATCAATTGTTAAACAGGGTAATGATTATTATTTCTTTTTACCTGATAATGCAGTACCAGGCAAATATACTGTTAAATCTTTAATTTTTACTAGTATGAATAGTGATGGTAGTACTTTTGATACAGTATATGAAAATGATACATTAGAAGAACTTAATTGTTTTAAAACTGTTCAGGTTGATAATCCAAATGGATTTTTCTCAGTTGATTTAAAATCTATATCTTTAAGTAAAACGAATGTTAATCCTTTGGATAAGGTTCATGTAAATTATGAACTTGATGAAGATATAGATGAAATGTCATTATATTTTGTAAAAGGTAATGAAACTGTACCAGTATATGTTAGATCATTAGATGATAATCCATATTTTATAGTACCATCTGATATGGAAGAGGGTAATTATAAATTAGAATTTATAAATGTATCTGGTAGTGGTATATATGCAACTGCAGCTGTTAATGAAAATATATATTTAAAGGTATCTAAAAAATCAGATGATACTAATGAAGGTAAGGCAAATAAATTAGTATTTAATAATGAAAGTATTGATCAAGCTGCATTAGATGCTATATATAATTCTAGTAAAGATGCTACCATTACTTTAAATGCAGATAATAAAAAAATTATTAGTGCTGATATATTTAATGTTATAAAAGGTACTAATAGAAAATTAGTTATTAACAATGGAGAAAATCAAATTATATTTTATGGAAAAGATATAAAATTAGTAAAAACAATAGATGTTAGTATAAAAGTAGATAATGTTAAAAATGATAAACAAATTAATTCCATTAATAAAGGTGTTGTATTAACTTTTGCTAATAATGGTACTTTACCTGGAAAAGCAACTGTTAGAATCAAAAATAATGATTTTGTAAAGAAAATATTAAAAAATCATTCAGCTAATCTATATTACTTTGTACCTAGTGAAAATAAATTTAATCTAATTACTAAAGGTATTAAAGTAAGTGGAGATTATTATGAATTTAGTATTACTCATAATTCTAAATATGTATTAACTGATTATGAAATTGCTTCACAACTTGTTTCAGTTGATAACACTATGGCATTCCAAAAGAATTATAAATCTTATGCATTAATCTTGATGATTATTGGTTCATTATTAGTAGGTAGTGTAGTTCTATCTAAGAAGATGAAAAAAAATAAGAAGGAAGAAGTAATTGAAGTATTATAAAAAACAGAAGATTAAATCTTCTGTTTTTTTATTAGTAATTTATTAATAATTTTATAATTATAATTATTGATTTTATCTATACTATTGATTGGTATTAATATAGTATATGTTATTTTATCTAAATATTCTTCGTTTATAATTTCATAGTTTTTTAATTTATAATCAATATCTTTTTTGTTATCATAATCAAATGTTATTTCTACTTGGTAACCTTCTTCTAATTCTATTAAATTAGAATTATTTAGAGCTTCTTTTATAGATTTAGAATAAGCTCTTACTAGTCCTCCTGCCCCTAATTTTATTCCGCCAAAGTATCTTATTACGATAGCAATAGTATTTATTATATCTTCTTTTTCTAATACATTTAATATTGGAGTACCAGCTGTTCCACCTGGCTCTCCATCATCACTAGATTTCTTTTTATTTTCAGTTATATATCCGTAGCAATAATGAGTAGCTTTAGGATATTTTTCTTTGTAATCTTCTAATATTATATTAATATCTGTATTATCATCTATATTATGTAATATAGTAATAAATTTTGAATTTTTAACAATTATTTCATTAGTAGTATTTTCTAATATTGTTTTCATGTAAATCACCTAAGAATATTATACAATTAATTAGTGTTAATTTCTAGTATTTATGATATACTTATATAAAGTAGGAGGCTAGTTGGTATGAAGAAGGATACTAAGGATAAGGAAATTGATGTTAAAAGTTTAAATGATATGTTATCTACTGGTAAAAAGATACTTAGAATAGGTTTCTTTATGGCTATTATATGTGTTATTTTACTTATTACATATTTAATTAAAGAGTGGAAAGTATTAAGTGTTGTTAAAGAATTTTTAATAGTTATTTCACCTTTATTTATTGGGTTACTAGTAGCTTGGTTATTTGATCCAGTAGTTAAATGGTTACAGACTAAGAAGATTCCTAGGGTAGTTGGTTGTATATTAGTGTATTTAGTCTTCTTTGGTACTATATCTTTAGTTATATATTTAATGTTACCAACTTTTACTAGTCAGATTAAAGATTTCTTAGCTGGTATTCCAGATACTTTAAGAGATATTAGAATGTTTATAAATGATTTTATTGCGAATATAAGTAATAATTATAATTTTGATTTAACTTCATATAAAGATCAATTATATATTGGATTAGAAAAATTTGGACATGATATTACTACTAATTTACCTAATACATTAATTAGTTGTGCTAGGGCTTTAATTAGTGGAGGTATTACTGTAGTATTAGGATTAATGATTGGTTTTTATATGTTATATGATTTTGATAAATTACATAATGGTTTTATTAATATGCTTCCTAAAAAATGGAAGGGTAATGCAGTTGAATTAACTAATAGAATAAATAGTTCACTTAGACATTATGTACAAGGAGTATTTATAGTTATGTTCTTTGTATTTATTACACAAAGTGTTGGGCTTACTTTAGCAGGTTTAAAAGCACCACTTGTATTTGCATTGTTCTGTGCAATAACTGATGTTATTCCATATTTTGGACCATATATAGGAGCAGTACCAGCAGTAATAGTTGGGTTCACTATAAGTCCTATGGTTGGTATATGTACTATTATTTCTATTATAGTAGTTCAAGTATTAGAAAATAATTTCTATCAACCTTTAATTATGGGTCATACTATGAAATTACATCCTGTTACTATAATGGCTGGATTATTAATATTTGGACATTTCTTTGGAATAATTGGTATGATTATTGCGACTCCAGTTATTGCTTGTTGTAAAGTAATTTTTGGGTTTGTTGATGAGAAAATTAATTTTATGGATAAAGTAAAAAGTAAATAATAATATTATTTACTTTAATAGTTAAATTTGGTAAAATATATATGAAATATTTATAAAGCGATGAGTAAAGATGAGTACTAATAATAATATTTATAGAGAGAATCTGGTTGGTGTAAAGATTTATTATTATGTTAGGAAGCTACTTTATGAGCTTTACGGGATACCGTTATAAAAATTAAGACCAATGTAGGATGGTACCGGACTTTGTCCTCCTATAGTGGTCTTTTATTTGAATAAAAGGAGGATTTATGAAAATATTCTTATTAGCAGGAAAAGCTAGTTCTGGTAAAGATTTAGTTGGTAAATATATGAAGGAGCAATTTGATTATAAAGGAGAAAATGCATGTATTTTGCATATTACTGCGCCTTTATATGAGTATGCAAAGAATTATTTTAGTTGGAATGGTGATTTAAAAGAAAAACCAAGAGAATTTTTTCAAGAAATGGGTGTTGATGTAATACAAAATAAACTAGGTAAGAAGTTTTTCTTAATAGATAGATTATGTGAAGATATTGATATATTAAAAAATTATTTTCAAGTATTTATTATTACTGATGGTAGGTTAATTAGTGAATTTGAAGAATTAAAGAAAAGATTTGATGATATTAAAATTGTTCATATAATACGTGAAGGTTATGATAATGAATTAACTGAAAAAGAAAAGATGCATATTACTGAAGTGGAATTAGATAATTATAATAAATATGATTATACTATTTATAATACTTCTAAAGATAAATTATTAAAACAAGTAGATTCTATTTTAAATGGTGAAGATGGTGAGGTTATATGATAATAGCAATTGATGGACCAGCTGGTAGTGGTAAAGGTACTATTACTGAGGAAGTTGCTAAAAAACTTAATTTAACTAATATTGATACAGGTGCAACCTATAGAGCGATAGCCTATGCAGTATTAAAAAATAATATTGATTTAGATGATCATGATGCTATTGTTGATTTATCTATTTCTTCTAAAATAAATTTTGATAAAGATGGTAATGTTTATTTAGATGGAGAAGATATAAGTAAAGAAATTAGAACTAAAGAAGTATCTAGTATTGTTTCTAAAGTATCTAGTATTGTTAAATTACGTGAAAATATGGTTGATTTACAAAGAAAGATGGCTTCTGGTAAAGATGTAATTATGGAAGGTAGAGATATTACTACTGTTGTATTTCCTGATGCAGATTATAAGTTTTATTTAGATGCTTCTGTAGAAGAGAGAGCTAATCGTAGATATAAACAAAATAAAGAAAATAATATAGATATGTCTTATGATGAAATATTAGAAAGTATTAAGACTAGAGATTATAATGATATGCATAAAGAAGTAGGTGCACTAATGCGTACAGATGATCAAATATATATAGATACTACTAATTTAACTATAGATGAAGTAGTTGAAAAAGTAGTTAATTATATTAAGGGAGATGAATAATATGGAGTTTAAATCTCATAATGAAATTAGAAAGATATGGTTTGATTTTTTTGAGAGTAAAAATCATGAAAAAATAGATAGTGCTTCATTAATACCTGTTAATGATGATACTTTATTATGGATTAATGCAGGAGTTGCTCCTTTAAAGAAATTCTTTGATGGTAGAGAAGTTCCTAATAATAGAAGAATGGTTAATATACAAAAATGTATTCGTACTAATGATATTGATAATGTTGGTATTACTAAAAGACATTTAACTTTTTTTGAAATGATGGGTAATTTTTCTATAGGAGATTATTTTAGAGAAGAAGCAATAGAATATGCTTATGAATTATTAACTTCTTCTGATTATTATGGTATTCCTAAAGAGTTATTATTTGTAACATATTATCCATCTGATCTTGATACTAAGAATAAATGGATTGAGTTAGGATTAGATCCTAGTCATATTGTTTCTATAGAAGGTAATTTTTGGGAAATAGGGGAAGGTCCTTGTGGACCTGATTCTGAGATTTTCTTTGATAGGGGAGAAAAGTATGATCCTAATGGAGATGCTTTTGATAAATTTAAAAATGATAAAGATCAAGAACGTTATGTTGAAATATGGAATAATGTATTTAGTCAATATAATGCTAAAAGTGGAGTGGATAGAGCTAATTATGAAGAACTACCTAGTAAGAATATTGATACTGGGGCTGGACTTGAGAGATTTTGCTGTATATTCCAAGATGTAGATAGTAATTTTGAAACTGATTTATTTAAACCTATAATAGATCATTTAGAATCTTTATCTGGATATGATTATACTGGACAAAAGGAATTTAAAATTATTGTAGATCATATTAGAGCTATTACTTTTGCTTTGGCAGATGGAGAGTATTTTGGTAATACTGGACGTGGTTATGTACTTAGAAGATTACTTCGTCGTAGTGTTAGATTTGGTAAAGTAATTGGTTTTAGTGAACCATTTATGTATAAATTAGTATCTGAAGTAGTAGATGTTATGAAAGATGCTTATCCTTATTTATTAGATAAAAGACCTCATGTAGAAGTTTTAGTTTTAGAAGAAGAAAAATTATTCTTTAAAACATTAGAAGCGGGTGAGAAAAGACTTAAAGAATTAGTTAAACATTCTAGTGATGGGGTAATTAGTGGTAAGGATGCTTTTAAGTTATATGATACTTATGGTTTTCCTTTTGAACTTACTGAAGAGTATTTAAAAGAACAAGGTTATTCTGTATCAGTAGATGAATTCAATGAATGTATGAAGAATCAGAAAGATTTAGCTAGAAAGAATATTAAAAATACTACTTCTATGGCTAATCAAAAACAAGTTTTATTAACTTTTAAGACTCCTAGTGAATTTGTATATGGTTTATATAGATTAAAGAGTAAAGTAACTGCAATCTTTTCTAAAGATGAAATTGTAGATAGTATTGATCATGATACTTATATTGCTTTAGACAGAACATGTTTTTATGCAGAGTCTGGTGGTCAAGTTAGTGATACTGGTATGATTGTAGGTAAAAGTTTTAAAGCTCGTGTATTAGACGTTTTTAAGGCTCCTAATGGTCAACATATACATAAAGTTAAATTACTGGCTGGTGTTATATCTACTGGTGATGAATGTGAATTAGTTTTAGATAAAGATAAGAGAAAGAATACTGAGCATAACCATTCTAGTGTCCATATGTTACAGTATGCATTACAAGAATTAATATCTAAAAACATTAAACAATCTGGTAGTTATGTTGATGATAATAAATTAAGATTTGATTTTACTTGTTCTAATAAGATATCTGATGATAAGTTAATAGAAGTAGAAGATTTTGTTAATAATATGATTAATGAACATATTATTGTTTCTACTGAAGTTATGCCGATTAATAAAGCTAAAGAATTAGGTGCTATGGCTTTGTTTGATGAGAAGTATTCTGATATGGTTAGAGTAGTAAAGATTGGTAAATCAGTTGAATTATGTGGTGGTACACATGCAGTTAATACTAGAGATATAGAAAAATTTGCTATTTATTCTTGTGAATCTAAAGGAAGTAATGTTTATAGAATAGAAGCAACTACAGGTAGTAGAATAGAAGATGTATTAGGAAGATTTACTAAACCGTATAAAGATGAAATAGTTAGATTATTAATGAAAGCTAAAGCTATTTTAGATGATGCTAAAAAAACTGGAAATAATTTAGAATTTGATGTAGATATTAGTAATAATACTCCTATGTCATATAAAGACATAGTATTTTGTAAAAATGAACTTCAATATATACATAATGAAGTAAAACTTTTAGAAAAGAAGTATAAAGAGTTAAGACAAAATACTGCTTTAATCGATATAGATAATTATAGAAATAATATAAAAGATTATGGTTCTATTAAAGGTTTGGTTATGAAAGTAGAAGATGAAGATATAAATAGTTTAAAATCTATAGCTGATACTTTAATAACTAATATGGATAAAGGATTTATATTATTTGCTAATATTAAGAATAATTCTATTATTAATTTTGTAGCTCGTAGTAATTCTTCTATTAATGCAGGAGAAGTAGTAAAAGAAGTAAGCGTTGAAACAGGAGGTAATGGTGGTGGAAGTAATACTTTTGCTCAAGGTGGAGGAAAAGATATTACTAATCTAGATAATGTTTTAAATAATGTAGAGAAAGTGTTAAATAGTAGTGAATAGTTATTTAATAGAAAATAATAATTCTATAATAATTAAAAATAAAATTAAAAATATTATAGAAAAAGAAAAATTTGATCAAGCAATTATTAATTATTATGATCTTAATGACGTAGAATTAAAAAATGCATTAGATGATTTAGATTCTTATGGCTTATTTACTGATAAAAAAGTAATAGTAATTAATAATATAGATAATTTTAGTATTGATTCAAATAAAGATGATTATAATCATTTAATAAAATATCTAGATAATCCTAGTGAAAATAATTTACTTATTATTACTGCTAATAAACTTAATAATACGAAAAAAATAACTAAAGAATTAAAGAAAAAAATGGTTTATCAGGAATCTTCTGATAATACTGTAGAATTTATAAAAAAAGAATTAAATGGGTATAATCTAGATACTGGTGTATTAAGAAAAATAAATGAGTATTGTAATAATGATTTTGATAGAATACATTCTGAATGTCAAAAATTAATAAGTTATAAAGATAATGATAAGAATATTACTACTGATGATATAGATGATTTATTAATAGATAGTAGTATAGATATTCAAAAGTTAACTTTTGAATTTGTTAAATATTTATTTCAGAAAGATAAATATAATGCATTAGTTTGTTATAATAAACTAAAAGATAATAATGTAGAGCCTATTTCTTTAATAGGGTTAATGGCTAGTCAAATAAGGATAATTTATCAAGTTAAAATACTATATAATAGAGGATTTAATAATATTAAAATATCTAAAATATTAGATGAGTCTGAATATAGAGTAAAAAAGACTAAAGAACTTATTGATTATTATAATGAATCTGAACTATTAGAATTAATTAGAAATTTATTTAATATTGATTTAGATATGAAGACTAAAGATGTAGATGGAGAATTCTTAATAGATTTATTTATAATTAACTTGAAAAATTAATTATATATGATACAATTTGATTATAGGAGGTAGTTATGAAAAAATACGGTGTTATTTTAATGGTAGTTGTTTTATCATTAGTATTAGTAGGTTGTTCTACTGGAAATAAGAAAAAATTAGTTTGTACTCAAAATGCTAGTGGGGTAGATATTGAATTTAATGTTGGATTTGTAGGTAATTCTATTAAAACTATTGATTTTAATTATGATATGGATTTATCTAGTTATAATAGTTCACAACTTAAATTATTTGAAAAACAAGATTTTTGTAAAATAGTTAAAGAAGCAATGACTGAGTATAAAGATTCATTTAAGAGTTGTAAACAATCTATTAAAAATAAACATTTAAAAGTTTATTCTGTATTAGATGTTCATAAACTTAGTGATGATATTTCTAAGAAAATGACTACACCAGAAAAAGGTAAGAAAGCCTTAGAAAAAACTGGTTATACTTGTGAAATTAAGTAATAATAAAAAGAAAGCTATTTGCTTTCTTTTATTTTGTTTAATTTATCATATATTTCTTTTAGATTTTTTTCATATCCTATATCTTTAGGAGTGTAGTATTTTTTATTTTTTATTTTATCAGGAAGATATTGTTGTACTACATATGATCCTTCATAATTATGAGGATATTTATAATCTTTAGAATTTGTTTTTAAATGTTTTGGTATTGTGCCTACATTACCTTGTTCTATATCTTCTAATGCAGAATCAAACGCTATATGAGCAGTATTACTTTTTGGAGATAAAGCCATTTCTGATACTATAGTTCCTAGAGGTATTCTAGCTTCTGGCAATCCGACTCGCTCTGCTGCATTAATTGCAGCATTTAATCTAGGTCCAATAGCAGGATTTGCAAGTCCTATATCTTCATAAGCTATTACTGATAGTCTTCTATATATTGAATCTAGATCTCCTTCAGTTACTAATCTAGCTAAATAGTGAAGTGATGCATCTATATCACTACCACGTATAGACTTTTGTAATCCACTTAATACATCATAATGACCATCACTATTTTTATCTGAGAAGAATACTGGTTTAGAATTTATATTTTTTATTTTATCTATAGTAATAGTTTTATCATCAGTAGAGTAGTATGCAATCTCTAATAGATTATAAGCATATCTAAGGTCATTTCCAGAGAGTTTAGCGATTCCTTCTATACTTTTATCATCTATCTTTATACCGTCTAAATCAGGGTGTTTTATAGCTTTTTTAAGTCCTTTTATAATATCTTTAGTAGTTAACTCATTAAGTTCAAATAATTGGCATCTACTTCTAATAGCTGGATTAATAGAATGATATGGATTAGATGTAGTCATACCTATTAAAGTAATTAATCCAGATTCTAATTGTGGCAGTAATATATCTTGTTTATCTTTATTTAATCTATGAATTTCATCCATTATTAAAACTATACCATCATACATTTTAGCTTCTTCTATAACTGTATCTATATCTTTTTTAGTATTAATAGTAGCGTTTAAAAACCTATATCTTAAATCAAGCTCATTTACTAATACATTGGCAATAGAAGTTTTACCAATACCTGGTTTACCATATAATATCATAGAAAATAATTTCTTATTCTTAACTAAATTAGTTAATATTTTACCTTTACCAATTAAATGAGATTGTCCAATAACTTCATTTAATTTAGTAGGGGCAAGTTTTATAGCTAAAGGTTTATCCATAATTATCACCTATATATATTTTAACATAAAAAAAGATTATTTAGAACTCAATACTTTTTTGTATTGTCCTATAAAATCTCTTTCATCAGTAAAATCGTTAGATATTGTAGTAACTAATTCTCTAAACTCTCTAGGATGTATATTTCTGATATCTCTACCTTCTTTTTTTAGTTTTACTAAATAATCTAATTTATCTATACTTATTTTATTATTTAATAAAGAATCAAATAATTTTAAAGTAAAATTAACATTATTTTGAACTATATTAGGATCTATAGTTCCATTAGGATATCTAACTTCTATGTCATTAATATCATAGTTTACATGTAGGCCATCTTTAGTAGAAAAATCATCATATTGTAGTGCGAATAAGTTTTGATATACACTTTCATAGTTATTAAAATCTATATTATCAATTTTTTCTAATAATCTGTTTTTTAATGGAACAGCATAATCTTTAGATTTAGGTCTTTCTATATATTTATCTCCCATATAAAATATTTTAAAATCATCTTCATATAGAAGAAGTAATTTATATAGTCCTTCATAAAATTTTAAATTCTTATGAAACTTATTATTACTTATATGCATATGAAAAGCACAAGTTTCATCTGTTTTACAATCATTTTCTTTTAAAAAATTACATACATCATATATTTCTTTCCAATCATGATTAGTATCAGTAAATGTTCTAGAAGATAATTCTCCACCTATATATCTATCATATTCGTTATGTTTTTCTACATTTGTGACAGAATTTTCTTGATCTAAGCACCAATTTTTATCAAAATCAAAATCATCCATTTTATGATTTAATTTAAATTGTACTGGAAACTTATCTTTCATAATTGTATATAAATAAGCAATATTAATATTAGTAAATTCTAATTCTATGCCAAATTTAAAATCTTTACTTATATTTAATTTATCTTTGTATTCCATAGTATCACTTCCAATGTAGCTATATATTATAGCAGATTTCTTGTAATAATCAATATAATTATATATAATATATATAGAAGGTGAGTATATGAAAATAGAGGATGCGATTAATGATTTTATAAATTATTGTGTCTTTGAAAAAGGACTTTCTGATAAGACTAAAGAATCATATTATAATGATTTATGTATATATAAAGATTATATTAAGAAAGATAGAGTAGAAGATATTAGTAGTGATGATATTAAGGGATTTTTAAAGAGTAGAAATAATAATGAAAAGAGTAGTACTATTGCACATAATTTAACTGTTATAAAGAATTTTCATAAATATTTGTATAAAGAAAATGTTGTTAAAGAAGATATATCTTTATTTATAGATAGACCTAAATTACAAAAGAAATTACCTAAGACTTTAAGTGTTGAAGATGTAGATAAATTACTTGATATTGAACTAAAGACTATGTTTGACTACCGTAATAAAGCTATGTTAGAATTGATGTATGGGACTGGGCTTAGAGTCAGTGAATTAGTATCTTTAACTTTAAATGATATTGATACTACAAACTGTATAATTAGAATAATGGGTAAAGGTAGTAAAGAAAGGGAAATACCACTAGGTGAGTATTCTATCTATTATTTAAATATGTATTTAGAAGTTAGAGGTTCCATGTTAAAGGGTAAAGATGATAATAAATTATTTTTAAATAATCATGGTAGAGGAATGACTAGACAAGGTTTTTTTAAAAACTTAAAGAAGATTTTAAAAGAAAAAGGTCTTAATGCTGATATTTCTCCACATACTTTGCGACATTCTTTTGCGACTCATTTATTAAATAGGGGAGCAGACTTAAGAAGTATACAGGAAATGTTAGGACATTCTGATATATCTACTACTAAGATATATACCCATGTAAGTGATGATAAAGTAAGTAAAGATTATAAAAAATATCATCCTAGAGTTGATAAGGAAGTGTAAAGATGAAATTTAAAAGAATATTTTTAATGGTTCTTGATGGACTAGGAGTAGGGGAAACTAATGATGCTAGTAATTTTGGGGATGTTGGTGCTAATACATTAGGTCATATTAAAGAAAAGTATGATTTATTTGTACCTAATTTAAAGAAAATTGGTTTTTTAGATACTTTAAATATGAATGAAGATAAAGATGTAGAAGCATATTATAGTATTGCTAAACCTAATAATGCTGGGAAAGATAGTTTAAATGGTCATTATGAAATGATGGGTATTAAAAATAATATTCCATTTAGAACATTTAATTCTGGTTTTTCTACTGAATTAATTTCTACTATAGAGCAATTGACTGGTAGAAGAGTTATTGGTAATAAGTGTTGTATTGATAATTTATCTATTATTAATGAATTAGGTGAAAGGCAACAAAATTATGGATCTTTAATAGTATATACATCTGCAGATTCAGATTTACAAATTGCTGCTCATGAAGATAATATTCCTATTTCTACATTATATAAGTATTGTGAGAAAATTAGAGCTATCACATTAAGAGAAGAGTGGAGAGTAGGTAGAGTAATTGCTAGACCATTTAATGGTACTCCAGGTAACTATAAATTAATTAATAGTAGTAGAAGAGATTATTCTATTAAACCCCCAGAGAAGTCTGTTTTAGATAGTTTAATTGCTAATAAGTATAATGTTATAGGTATTGGTAAAATAAATGATATATTTGATGGACAAGGTATTAATAAGTCTATTAAAGCTTCTGGTAATGGTGAAGCTATAAATAAATTTATAGATATTATGGATAAGAATTTTACTGGACTATGTATGGTTAATTTATCTGATTTTGATAGTTTATATGGACATACTAGAGATGGAGAAGGGTATGCTAAAGCTATTGAAGAGTTAGATGTAGATATACCAATTATTTTAAATAAATTAGAAAATGATGATTTATTAATAATAACAGCAGATCATGGTAATGATCCTACATTTAAAGGAAATGATCATACTAGAGAAAATGTACCAGTAATTATGTATAGTAGAAATTTAAAAGAAGCTAAAAGATTAGAACCATTTGATACTTTAGCTGATATAGGTGCAACAATAGCTGATAACTTTGATGTAGATGAACCTAAGTTTGGTGTTAGTGTTTTAGATGAATTAGAATAATAGGGGAGTTATAAAAAAGAAGAAGATATTAATCTTCTTCTTTTTCTTCTTCATCTTCATTTTCAGATTCTACTTCATATACTTCATCTGTAAGTTCCCCCTCTTCAGATTCAAAACTTTCACATGCAGTATCATCTTTATCAGAACACTCATCAACTTCAGAACTATTACTTACTTGTATTTCATCCAATTCACATGAACCCTCTTCTGGATTATTATACTTACAGTTTTCTACGTCACAATTAATATTATTTTTATTCTTTTTTCTCATAATTATCCTCCTAAATAGTATTATGTACCTATAAATATATTTTATACAAAAATACTACCTTCTCTAAAATGAATCGAGATGGAGAACTATCCATCTAAGTAGAGTTAAATGGCTTAAAATTAACATGCCCTCTTCTCTTTATTAGGGGAGAGAGGGATAGATATATGTACTTAATTATATATAAGTAATTAATAATATATAAATTAAATTATAAAAATATTTTTATAAAAAAAAACAACTTCTCTTATTCTTATAAATAGAGTAGAGTCGTGTAGTAATAATTTATAATAATATTTTATTAATTATTCATTTATTTATACGTATATTTTATATATAACTATATAGAAGTTAACATAATATCAATTATAGGAAGTAATATAAATAGAGAAAAACACCACTAAAAGTGATGTTTAACATATTTTTTTCTATTATTATGATATACTTTGTTGTATTTTTTTTCTTCTTTATCTTCACTCTTTTCTTCTGTACTATCATAATAATTAATTAATTTACCATTAGCGTTTTCTATCTGCATACTGCGTTTATAATTAACTTTAAGCTCTCCATTACGATATTTAGATAGATTTTTGTGTTCAAAGTAGGATGTATTATCTAGATTATGTACAATACGATATTCATCTATTGTTGCTTCTTTATATATTTTTTTATCTCTGATTGCTATATGATTACCTTCATTAGTAATCTTTATACCAATTTTTCTATTAGGATCACTTATACGTATTTTAACATTATTATATTCATCAATATTATATTTAATGAAAGTATTATTTTTCTTAGTATAATAATCTTCATCTTCCCAATCAATATATGAATATAGTATTTCATCTTTTTCTAATATACCATCTAATACTTCTGCACATTTAGATTTTCTAAAATTTCTACTCAACCAATGTTTTATGTTTTTTTTCATTCTGTCAGTCCTCTCCTCCCCTTTTGACATGGGAACGTTATGATAACATAAAACTAATATAATTACAAGAAAAAACTACCAATTTGGTAGTTATACTTTTCTAGATTCAATTTCTGCAATCTTTTCTAGTACTTCTTTAGCATTTTCTTCATTAATTTCACTATATCCTAATTCTTTTAATGCTTGTACTTTCGCAGTATTTAATTCTTGTGTACGAGATAATTTTTCTTCATTTTTATGTTCTATATCTTGTACAAACTTCTTATGAGTCTCACTAATTCTTGTTTTAGATGCTCCTCCACCATTATATAGTGTCATCGCACTAAACATAATACTTTCAAAGATAAATTGTTTATCTTTATTAAATGAAAATTCTACAGGATCAGTAAATCCTAAAGACTTAGACATATACGCTAATATATATTTTAATTCTTCAGTAGTTTCCATTGATTGTAAGAAGTTATATAAATATACATAAGTATTATATGTTTCTTTAGTCTTATCGTTTGCTAATTTCTCTTTTAATAAATTAATGATTTCGGATAATAATTCTTGTTCTTTCTTATTAAAGCCTTTTAAATCAGCAATTATTTCCCTATTAGAAGAATCTTTAACTCCTTCTTTTAATCTATGTTCAACTTCAATTATATAATCTCCAGTTATTTTTAAATCTTTTAACTCTTCTTTACTTTCTATATTTAATAAACTAAATAATTTAGCAGCTTTTTCTTTAGGCCATTCATCTAAATTTTCTATTGCTAGATAGTTATATAACATTTGTCTAGATACTCCTAAATATTTAGCCAATCTAACCTTACTTATTCCTAATTCTGTTAATGCTGTATTTAATTCTTTCATCTTTATCTACCCTCCAATATAATTATAGACAATTTTATGTAAATAATCAAGTGTAAATTGACACTTTTTAAATTTTATAATAATAAAACTATAACATTGGGTATTATATATATTTCTATTAAAGATGATATTAATAAAAATATAATAGATATTATAAGTACTTTAATATATCTTTTTACTATATTATTTCCTATATTAGTTCTTTTTTTAAATAAATAATTAAATAGTATTAAAGAAAAATCTATTGCATAATAACATAATACTAAGTATATAAATAAATTTAATATTAAAGGTATTATATAGACTAATCCAATTATAATACCTTTTAATCCATAAGAAGTAATTATACTACTAAAAGAAAAACCTAATATAAAGCTTTTTATAATTAATAGTGCAATTATAAATAATATTCCTATTATAGATATACCTAATAACCATATAAATATAGATATTATAGTATTAGTAGATATACTACTTATAAATGCATTAGTATAATTTAAATTACTTTTTTTTATTTTATAAAAGAAATTATCTAAGTATGATAATATTAGTTTTTTATTACTATTAGATATTATAGATGGAAATAATATTCCTATAATTATTGAGATTATTATAATAATTAATAGTATAAATAGTAGTTTATTATTTTTTATTTTATGTATTAGTATATTCATATTAAATAATATTATTTATTTATATATTATATACTAAAAATAAATTTACTTTTTTCTACATTTATTTTATAATTAATATGAGGTGTTTATAATGAATGATAAAGTTATTAAATTTGTAGCAGCATTTTTAGCTATAGTTATGTTAGTTGGTTTTTTTGGAATATTAATTTATCTATAAAAAAAGAACTAGTGTTCTTTTTTTTTATTTGTTTATATATCCTTCTAATTCAGGGATTATTTCATCAATACTACTATCTGGAATATTATATTTATTTACTATATCATTAATTCTTTTAGTGTCTTTAGATAGATATAGCATTAATAATCCAGCTATTCTATTTGATGTATATTGGTCTAATATTTTTCTGTCTTTATTACTAATTTTATATTTTCTACATATATCTCTAATAGGTCCATATCCATATAAATAATTAGTTAATGATTTAGATATAGTATTTACTTCTTCATTTTTATCTTTTAATTTTATTTTTCTCCAGATTTTCATATAATCATCCCCTATATGACTTAATATAATAACATATTTGTGTATAAAAATAAACTACTAATATTATTAACTTTTAATAAATATTTATACAAAAATAGAGACATTAGTCTCTATTTTTCTCCTTCTTCTAACATAGTAGTAATAAATATACCATAACCTTTAGTAGTATCATTTACAATAACATAATTGACTGCACCTATTATTTTATTATCTTGTATTATTGGAGAACCACTCATACCTTGTACTACTCCACCAGTTTTATTTAATAATCTTTTATCAGTTATTTGGAATAATATATTTTTATTTTTACTATTTTTATCTATACTAATTATTTCAATATCAAAATCTTCTACTTTGTTATTGTTAACTACTGTTTTAATTATAGCATTACCTTTCTTTATATTATTAATTTCCCCTACTTCTATTGTTTTTAAATTCTTTATAGCATTACTATAAGTACCATAAATACCTGTTATATCATTATTTTTAATGTTACCATCTACTTTGTCTTTATTATATTCAGCATTTTTTTCTCCAGCATCACCACTTCTACTTTTAGTTATATCAGATACATTAGCAGAAAATATTTTACCATCTTTTATTTCAAATTTCTTAGCAGTAGTACTTTCTATTATTTCATGTCCTAGGGCACCAAATATTTTAGTATTAGGATCTATATAAGTAAGTGTACCAATACCATTTATTTGATCTTTTACATATAATCCCGTTTTTAAAATACCACTATTATCTCCTACTAGGTTTAAATTAATATTTTCTACTTTTTTATCTCTAATTATAGTAAAGTTTATTTTATTAGAATCTTTATTATTAATAATATCTATCATGGTATCTATTTTATCCACTGGTTTATTATTTATTTTGATTATATTATCACCTATTTTAAAACCAGCATTCTTTGCGATATATTCATTATTAATTTTATAGAAACCTACAACTAAAATACCTTTGGAATTAACTTCTATTCCGATGGTTTTACCAGAAGCAATTATATATTTTGAATAAGCAAATGTATTTATGGGTATTATAATTAGAAGAAGAATCATAAATTTTAAAAAAATATTTTTACATTTCAAAAAAATCACTCCTTAAAACTTTACTACATTTTTAGTATTAATTATTTATAAAAAAATATGTCTAATAATAATTACCATTTACACTAATTTTTTACAATTCTTTTGACTAGTAATAAAATACATTATATAATATATATAATAGAGGTGAATTATATGGATGATAAACGCATAGATGAAATAGCAAAAGATATTGTTGAAGAAGCAGCTGCTAAGACAGAAAAAGAAATGGAAGATAAGAAAATTCAAGAACAATCAGATAGAATAATAGATCAACTAGTAAAAAATTCAAAAAGTAATAAAGAAGATGCTTATGAGAGATCTTCTAGGAAAAGAGATAATTTAAATTTAAAAAATAAAAGAAAAGCTACTGTAAGAAAACGTATATTTATGATAGCGGTTGCGGGATTAGTTGCTGGTGGTATTGGTAGTGTTGCGGTACCTAAAGCTGTTGAGTTAAAGGAACAACATGAAGTAGATGATATTTTTGAGAGTAAATATGGTAGTACTATTGATGATATAGTTACTAGATCTAGTAATCCTAAGAATGGTTCTGTTGATTATATAGAGATTGCTAATGAATTTAGACAGATGGCTCATGATGAAAATGAATTAGATAATATTATATTTGAGTTCTATAGTACATATGGAGATAAAATAGGTATTCCTATGTATAATAAAATTGTTAATAGAACTATCCAACATATTCCTAAAAATAATTTTGATAAAAGTGAAAATTATGTATTCTATGAAGACCTAAATGATTATATAACAACTAAAGGGTTTGATGATATAGATCAATATAAAGATATTATGAGAAATAAGATTATTTCTGATTATAAATATGAGAATGTTAAAAGAGGGGCTAAATAATGGAAGATGTTAGTGTAGATGTTTTAGAAATAGATAATAAAGAATATGTAATTATAGATAATTTATTGGATAGTGAGAATAATATTATGTATTATTTCTTTGCTAATAAAGAAAATCCTGAAGATTATTTAATACAGAAATTAGCTGATGATAATGATACATTGCTTTCTATAGATGAAAATGAATTTAATACTGCTTTAGGGTTACTTAGAGAGAAATATTTTAATTAAAAATAAAAAGACTTTTAAATAAAGTCTTTTTTTATTCTTCTACTTTATAATCTTTTAGTGATCCATCTTTATCTACTATTTTAGTAATAGCTTCTTCAGCATTTTTTAATTTTTGATCACATTTTTTAGATAATTCCATTGCTTTAGTAAATTCTTTAATTGCATCATCTAGTGGTACTTCTCCACTTTCTAGTTTAGTAACTATTTCTTCTAAATCTTTTAAGTTTTCTTCAAAACTTTTTTCTTTCTTTTCTGCCATATTTTCCTCCTATATTACTTTAACATCTATATTACCATCTTTTAAATTTAATTCTAATAAATCATCTTTTTTAGTATCTTTTATACTACTAATTACTTTATTCTCCTTCTTTACTATAGAATAGCCTCTCTGAAGCGTTTTTAAGGGGCTTAGAGCTTCTAATTTAGATAATACTTGTAAATACTTATTAGATTTATTATCAATTAAATTATATGGGTTTTTAAATATAATAGAGTTTTTTAATTCATTATACTTTTTTTCTTTAATATTAACTAAATTCTTTAGAGAAAATCTTAATCTTTCTACTAAATTATCAAATATTAATTCTTTAGATTCATATATAGTTATTGGATTAGTAAATATATAATGTTTTTTAATTTCATCTAAATGTTTTTTATTAATATTTATTTTATTTAATAAAGATTTATTTAATCTTATATTTATCTGATCTAAATAACTAATTACATCGCTTATAGCTGGAACTGCCATTTCTGCAGCACCTGTTGGAGTTGGTGCACGTAAGTCTGCAACAAAATCAGCTATTGTAAAGTCTACTTCATGACCTACTGCAGAAATAACTGGTATAGAACATTCATAAATAGCTTTAGCAACATCTTCTTCATTAAATGGCCATAAGTCTTCTATAGATCCTCCACCTCTACCTACTATTAATGTATCTAAATTATAATTTTCTGCATTTTTTATTTGTTCTACAATAGTAGAATGAGCTTCTTCTCCTTGTACTAAAGCAGGTAATAATATTATTTCTGATAGAGGCCATCTTCTTTTAATAGTAGAAATAATATCTTTAATAGCAGCACCTGTAGGTGCAGTAATAACTCCTACTCTATTAGGTATCTTTGGAATAGATTTCTTATGAGATTTATCAAATAATCCTTCTTCTTCTAGTTTCTTTTTTAATTGTTCATAAGCAATATATAAATTACCTACTCCATCTTCTAACATATCATTAACATAAATTTGATAAGATCCATTTGCTTCAAATACACTTATTTTACCAGTTACTAATACTTTCATACCATCAGTAGGTAAAAACTTTAATTTCTTAGTATTATTAGCAAACATAACAGCACTAATTCTACTACCTTCATCTTTAATAGTAAAATAGTAATGTCCTCTAGAATGAGCTTTAAAATTAGATATTTCACCTTTTAAAAATACTTCATTCAAATTAATATCATTATCTATTTTATATTTAATATATTTAGTTAATTGTGTTACTGAAATATACTTATCGTTCATCTTCTACCTCACTATGATAAATATTATCAAGTACTCCATTTATCATTTTAGTAACTTTTTCTTCAGAATATTTTTTAGATAATTCAACAGCTTCATTAATACATACAATACTAGGAGTATCTGTATACATAAGTTCATATATACCTAAAGATAGAATTGATTTATCTACATTATTTAATCTATCAATAGTCCAATCTTTTAGATATTTATTAGCTAATGAATCTATCTTAGTTCTATTATCTATAATACCATTTACACAAGTAATAACATATTCATTTTCTACTTCTAATTGGTCTTTAATTAACTTATCTATATCATACTTTAAATTAGTGTTTTTTAATATATAAGTTTGATATATAACTTTAATAATAATTTCTCTAAGTTCACTTCTATTCTTCATAGTCTCACCACCTTAAGTTTATCATTATGAGTGTATAAAATCAATTACTTATCTATATCTTTTTTTAAATCATATAAATAATTTAATGCTTCCATAGGAGTCATCTCTAATGGATTAATCTCTTTTATTTTTTCTTCTATTTCATTTGGTTTTTCTATTGCTTCAGATTCGTTATCTTCAAATAATGAAGTTTGAGTAAATTCTTCTTTAGTATTATTAGTATTTTCATATACATTTAGAATGTCTCCTGCTCTATCTATTAAAGATTTAGGAAGACTTGCTAAAGAAGCTACATGGATACCATAACTTTTATCTACTGGTCCATTTTTAACTTTATGTAAGAATGTTAATTTTGAATCTTTTTCTATAGCAGAAACATGTACATTCTTTAAATTCTTTAAATCATTTTCTAAAGCAACTAATTCATGATAATGAGTTGAGAATAATGTTTTACATTTTATTTTATCATGAATATGTTCTAGTATTGCTTGAGCTAGGCTCATTCCATCATATGTAGCAGTACCTCTACCTAATTCATCAAATAATATTAAACTATTAGAAGTAGCTTCACTAATAGCATAATTAGCTTCTTTCATTTCTACCATAAAAGTAGATTCTCCACTAACTAAATCATCACTAGCACCAATTCTAGTAAATATTTTATCAAATATAGGCATAGTACAACTACTACAAGGAACAAAACATCCCATTTGAGCCATAATAACAGTAATAGCACATTGTCTCATATAAGTAGATTTACCAGCCATATTAGGACCTGTTATTAATAATATATTAGCAGTTTTATCCATTAATATATCATTAGGAACATATTTATCTTTCATAACTTGCTCTACTACTGGATGACGACAATCTATCATCTTAATTACTCTATCATTTACTAAATTAGGTCTTGTAAATTTATACATATCACTAACTATAGAAAATGACTCTAACATATCAATTTCACTAATTACTTTAGCAATTTTTTGTATCTTAGAAATATATCTTTTAACTACTTCTCTAATATCCATAAATAATTTATATTCTAAATTAATTATTTTTTCTTCAGCACCTAAAATAATATTTTCTTTTTCTTTAAGTATAGGAGTAATATATCTTTCACTATTAGCTAAAGTTTGTTTTCTCTCATAACCAAACTCATCTTTAACTAGATTCTTTTGTCCTTTAGATACTTCTATATAATAACCAAATACTTTATTAAAACCTACTTTTAAATTCTTAATACCAGTACGTTTTCTCTCTTCAGCTTCCATATCTAATATAAAGTCTTTAGAACCACTACTTATTTTCTTTAATTCATCTAATTCGCTATTATACCCTTCTTTAATTAAATGTCCTTCTTTTAAAGTAAAAGGTGCATCTTCTAAAATGGTTTTTTCAAGTAGTTCATATAATTCATCTAAAGTATCTAATTTCTTATCAAATTTTAATTCTTCTAATATTTTTTTAATATTAGGTAGACTCTTTAAAGAACTTTTTAATTGTAATAAATCTTTAGCATTTAAATTACCATAAGTAATACGTCCAGCTAATCTTTCTAAGTCATAAACATTACTTAATTCTTTAATTAAATCATCTCTTAATATAAACTCAGTAGATAATTTTTCTATCATATCATAACGTTTATTAATTTCTTTTTTACTAGTTAATGGATTTTCTATAGTATGTTTTAAATATCTACTACCCATAGCAGTTTTACATTTATCAAGTAACCATAATAAACTATATTGACGTTCTCTATTACGTACTGTTTCAACTAATTCTAAATTCCTTTTAGTGTTTATATCAAATTCTAAATGATCATTAGTCTTTATAATATTGCATTTTTGTAAGTGATGTAGATCTCCTTTTTTAGTATCTACTATATAGAATAATAAATGTTTAATAGTACTAACTAATCTAATATCTTCAATATTTTTATAAATATATGAATAATTATCATCATCTAATTCTTCTTTTGTTATGGTTACTAAAATATTATAATTACTTCTAAGTATTTCTACTATTTCTCTATCAATAGAATCATTTACTATTACTTCATTAAAATTATATTTAGTAATTTCTTTAATTAATTTATCTTTATCTCCATCTATTAATAAAGCATTTACTTCTCCAGTAGAAATATCTGCATAAGAAATACCATAACAATAATCAAAACTATAGATATTCGCAATATAATTATTAGTTTTAGAATCAATTGTATCATCTAATCTTGTACCTTTAGTAATAACTTGTATTACATCTCTTTTAACTACACCCTTTACATCTTTAGGATCTTCTAATTGTTCGGCAATTGCGACTTTATAACCTTTTTCTATTAGAGTTTCAACATAATTAGCATACGCATGATGAGGAACTCCACACATAGGAACTCTTTCGTCTAGTCCTGCTTGTTTACCTGTTAAAGCTAGTTCTAAAACATGTGAAGCAGTTACTGCATCTTCAAAAAACATTTCATAGAAATCACCAAGTCTAAAAAAGATAATACTATCTTCATAATTATCTTTAACTTCCATGTATTGCTTCATCATGGGACTAAGTTTACTTCTATCTACTTCACTGCGTTTCATACTACTCACCACGTTATATATTATACCAAAAATAAGGCATAAAAAAAAGAAATAATAACTATTTCTTTAATAAGATTTTGTTGGATTCATTTCTTTTTTTAAAATTTTTGGTGTTTCAGTTTCTTGTAATTCTTCTTTTGTTTTATTATAATTATCAGCAGCATCTAATGTATATAATAGTCCCATACTAACAGAAGGGCCGGCTAAAAAGACACCGCTTACTAATCCAGCTACGGTCATAAGATTTGCATGATCTAACTGTCCTGTTTCTGCTAAATAAAAAGTTTCACCTATAATAGTTAAGGATGTTATTCCAAGAGCAGCTGTTGTAATTGCTCCTTTTTTTATTGACTTTTTTTGTTTTTCTAAATCTTTTTGAAGATCTTCTTTCTTTTTCATATATTGCTCCTTCCTTAGATAAGTTGTATTATACAATATTTAAAAAAAGTAGTAAACCTATTTTAGTAAGTCTTTATAAGCATTTAGTATACCATCTACATAGGCACATCCCATGAAACATACTACATCATTTTTATTATCTTTTAGTTTATTAATTTCATCTATACTAATAATATCTCCATTATTTAATTTATCTATTATTGTATATGATGTAATACCTGGATAATCTTTAGGATCTTCTCTATTAGCATCTATATCAGTTAAATATGCTTTATCTGCAATATTGAATGCTTTTACAAATTCATCTGTAAAGTCTTTTGTTCTAGAATATGTATTAGGTACAAAAACTACTATTAGTTTTTTATTTGGATATTTTTGTTTAATAGCTTCTAAAGTAGCTTTTATTTCAGTTGGATGATGTGCATAATCATCTATTATGATACTTCCATTTACTTTTTCTTCTGCAAACCTTCTTTTAGCATTTACAAATGTTTCTAGTGAAGCATGTATTTCATCTTTAGTAAATCCTAATTCTTTAGTTAGTGCGATTGCAGCTGCAGCATCTAGTACCATATGTTCTCCATATAATGGAATATCAAAATGTCCAAATAATTCATTATTTATATAAATATCAAATTCAGAACCAGTATCTTCTAATTTCATATTTTTAACTACTATGTCATTATCTTCATTAAAACCAAAGAATTTTACTTTAGTATTATAATTAATCTTTCTAACTTCTTCATTATCACCATTTGCTACTACTAAATCTTTAGTATTATTAGCAAATATTTCAAATGTATTTCTAATATCATCTATATCTTTATAACATTCTAAATGTTCTGCTTCTATATTAGTAATTATAGAATATTTTGGATGATAAGCAGTAAAGTGTCTATTAAATTCATCACTTTCTACTACAAAATATTTATTATCAGGACTAGCATGTCCATCTCCAGCACCTATAAAGTAATTACATTCCATTTTGTCTTCTATAATATGTCTAATAAGTGATGATGTAGTTGTTTTACCATGTGTACCACTAACACCAATAGTATCAAACATAGCAACTATATCACCCATTATTTCGTTATATTTCTTTATAGTAAGACCTAATTCTTTTACTCTTTTCATCTCTGGATGATTTGTTGAGAATGCTACACTATAAGTTACAATAGTGTCTTTATCTATATCATGATCATGATCATAATAAATTGGTATATTTCTCTCTTCTAATCCCTCTTGTGTAAACTTATGACCTCTAGCGTCATCATAACCTGATACTTCATTACCTAAATCACTTAATATTTGAGCAAGAGTACTCATTCCTGTTCCTTTAATTCCAATACAATAATATTTCATTATATCCCTTCTTTCTTAGAATATATACATCCACAATAATTTTGTCTATATAAATTATATTCACTAGATAATTCTATACTTCTCTTATAACCATTTTTCTTTTTAAAATCAGAATATAAGTATGTAGAATTATATTTATTATTTAAATCTTCTCCTATTTCATTAATCCAATTACTATTTTTATATGGAGAAAGACTTAAAGTCGTAGTAAAGTATGGAAAACCCTCTTTTTCTGCAACTTTAGCAGTTTCTTCTAGTCTTAAATTATAACATTTATAACAACGTTTACCTCTTTCAGGTTCATTTTCTAATCCTTTAGCTATATCTAGGAAATCATTTATATCATATCTACCATCTATTATAGATATTTTGTATTTAGTTTTAAATTTCTTTATAAAACTTTTAACTTCATTTAATCTTTTATTATATTCATTTTTATCTGTAATATTTGGATTATAATATAGTATTGTTATTTCAAATATATTACCAATACGCTCTAATACTGCTGATGAACATGGAGCGCAACATGCATGTAATAAGAGTTTAGTACCGGGTTTAATATTTTTAATTTCTTCTTCCATCTTTAAATCATAGTTCATAATATCACCATTATTTTTTAATTAATGTTTTTTCTTTTTTATATAGTTTTTTGTGTACTATATCATTATCTTCATAAACAAAATATTTTCTAGGTCTATATTCACCATTAAATTTAAGTAAATATGTATTAAAATCATTATGTTCTTTTATATAATCTACTACTTCTGGATTATATATTTCATATAAGTTTTGTTTTGTACCTGATGCTTGTTCTCTAAATAATCTTGATATTTTATTTGATAGTTTACAATTGTCTTCAAATATTGCGATATCTAGGGCATGTACTATATCTTTATAATATATATAATCATCTTCATTTATTATATTTATAAAATCTGTATTAAGAAGTAAATACTGTCCTATATTACTACTCTTTTTAATAGCTACTTCTTTAATACTATTTGGGTTATTTAATTGATTCATATTATGTGAAGAAGATACTCTAATAATATGTGTTGCTTCTTCTCTAATATTTTCTGGTACATCTATAGTATCAGTTACTACTAAACTTAATAATTCATCAATTTTTTCAATATTTACCATTATATAATTTTTGTTATCTTTGTTTGTTCTAAACTTCATTTTGTATTTACACCTCGTTATATAATTATACCATAAAAAAGAATAATGTGTTTATTATTCTTTTTATTTTAAGTAATAATGCTTTATAGGTTTTAGATTATCATCTAATTCATAGCATATTGGATTACCTGTTTCTATTTCTAATCCAATTACTTCTTCATCATTTAAATTATCTAAGTATTTAATTAATCCTCTTAAACTATTACCATGAGCAGCGATAATTACTTTCTTATTATCTTTTAGTGCTGGTTCTATATCAGAATACCAATATGGCATAACACGTTCTATAGTGTCCTTTAAACATTCTGTATGAGGTAATTCCTCTTTATTTAATCCTTTATATTTAGAATCAAAACCTGGATACCTAGGATCATTATCATCTAATTCTGGAGGTCTAACATCTGCACTTCTTCTCCATATATGTACTTGTTCATCTCCATATTTTTCTCTAGTCTCATCTTTATTTAATCCTTGTAGAGCTCCATAATGTCTTTCATTTAATCTCCAACTATATTTAATTGGAATATCTAAATCTAATTCTTTTAATATTAATTCTAATGTTCTATTTGCTCTTTTTAATACAGAAGTATATGCAATATCGAAAGTATAACCTTTTTCTTTTAATACTTTACCAGCTTCTATAGCTTCTTTTATACCTTGTTCTGATAAATCAACATCAGTCCAACCAGTGAATTTATTTTCTAAATTCCACATGCTTTGCCCATGTCTTACTAAAACTAATTTAATCATGGTACCTCCTATTTATTATGTATATCAAGTTGATTATATGGAACTTGAATACTATGTTTTTCTAATACTTCCAGTATTGTTTTATTCACTGCTTTTAATGCAATTAATTTTTCTTTAGGTTTCATTTCTACTTTTATTTGATATTTTATTGATGAATCAGCTAAATCTCTTACTCCTAAGTATATACAATCTTTAACATTATTGTTTTCTTTTGCTTTAGCAGATATTTCATCTACTATAGATTCTGCTTTTTCTAGTTTTAATTCATATGGTAATGGTATATTTATGTAAATAAATTTAGATACTATTTGAATTTCATCTATTTTTCTATTAGAAATAGAAATTATATTTTCAGTAGCAATATCTCTTATTCTAGTAGTTTTTAGTCCTAAAGCCATAACTTCTCCTTCAATACCATTATATTTAACTACATCTCCTACTCTAAAATAACTATCAGATAGTATTGTAGTTCCTCTTATAATGTCTTTTAATGCATCTTGAATCGCTAAACCTAAAACTACACCAACAATTCCAACACCTGCAAGTAATGAGGTAATATCTACATTATAAATTTTTAATATTGCAAGTATTGCTATACCTAAAAATATATATCTTAGAATACTATGTAATAATTTTACATATGTTTTACCCTTATTACTAAGTGATACTTTTTCCTTTAATACTTTATTATTTGTTATAAATATAGTAGATATTATCTTATATACTATATATACTATTATAATTGCAATTATAGATTGAATTATTTTGTTTTTTAAAATATCATTAATTACTTCCATATTTATTCCTCCTTAATTAATTATATCATATTATTTATACTTCATTAATAGTTTTATTACTTCATCTTTATCTTTGAAAAAAGATGACATAATTACTAGTCTTTGTTGTATGTTCATGAAATATTTTAATAGTGGTATATCATTTATTTTATATTTTATACCTTGTTTTTTTAAATATCTGCAAGTGAATAATTTACAAGTAATAGATTTTATCATACATTTATTATTCTTTAAATGTTCACATACTCCTCTTTTTTTTCCATAACAACATCCATTATTAGATTCATCACAATGCATATTATTTCTAACAGAAATACATTTATTATCTTTAAAATCACATATATTATCAGTATTAAATTTATTATCTAAATAATTACATACTGTATCATATATATAACTATATCTTTCTTTTATATCTTTTATATTTAGTGCATTAGTACAATATATTTTAAATTTAATATCATCAGTATATTTCTTTATATTTTTATCATCAATAATATCTTTATCTTTATATAAGAAATGAATAGTATTTTTATTTTTTTTATATTTCTTTACATTCTTATAGAAATTTTTATCATTTTTAATATATACTTCCATACTACTACTCCTATAATAATTTTATCATGTTATTAATATTTATAAAAGAAAAAAGTTAGCGTTAGCTAACTCTTAATTAATCATCAATTTCTACATTTTTATCTAATATTTTACCATTAGTTGCATCTATATCATAATCAAATTCTTGTTGTCCATGTTTGAAACCTATTTCATAGATTGCTTTACCATTGTTATCCTCATCATTATAATCAAGCTCAATAGATAATTCTGTAATTTGATTTTCTTTTAAACCTGCATCAGATAGTGCAATATCTTTGGCTTTAGATTCACTTATGTATTTGTTTTTGTCAGCATTGTTTACATTGTTGTTTGTATTATTTGTAGTGTTATTATCAGTAGTAGTATTACCACATCCAATTAAAGTAATAGAAAATATAGATATTAGTGTAATTAAAAGTATTTTTCTTTTCATACAATCATCTCCTTTTTCATATTTGCATTTATTATAACATATAGTAGTAGTTGTTGTATATTATTTCTTAATATATTGTTTTATCTTCTTTATCCATGAATTCATCAAATACTTTAATAGTTTCTTCTCTATCAATACATTCTAATTTTAATGCATCATTATTATTACCTTTTATATAATTATAAATAAATTCATCTCTAAAACCTATTCTATCAGCATCTTCTTTAGTATTAGCATAATATACTTTATCAATATTTGCCCATATTATTGCAGATAAACACATAGGACATGGATAACAAGATGTATATAGAACTGCTCCACTTAAATCATATGAATTAATATTTTTACATGCATCTCTAATAGCGTTTATTTCTGCATGAGCAGTTGGATCATTATTCTTTAATACTTTATTATTTCCTTTACCAATGATTTTATCATCTTTAACTATACAAGCTCCAAAAGGACCTCCATCATTTGTTTTTAAGTTTTCTTTTGCTAAATCATTAGCTATTTTCATATATTTATTCATACTATCACTCCTATAATAATTATAACATAAAAATAAAAACATTCCGTTTTTAATTAACGAAATGTCTTCTTTGCATGATATACAATTTTTTTAGGTTTGTTTTCACTATATAAATAATTTTTATCTATTTTATCTATCATATTATCAATATCAGATACAAATTGTTGTTTTTTAGATACTGAAATATAGTTTTGAAAATCTTTTTTTAATTGATTAAATTCTACTTCATTATCATATAAGAAATTTTTATTATTTCTTTTTTCTTGATGGATATAGTTATATATACCACCACATTTAGCTAATACTTTAGTTCTTAATTCACTACCTTTTTCATTTTCAATAGCAAATTCAGCACAAAGTGCAGAAGAATATATTGGATCTAAGAATGTAGTAACTGCTTCATCTCTAAATAATTCATGATCTTCTCTTAATTCCATCATTCTTTTTAAACTACAAGTTGTTTCTTTTATAGTATTATTTATATATGGTATAGCATAGTGAGTAGCTTTAAATATATTAAGACCTATATTATTGTTATAACCTACTTTTTCATAGTTTAATAATTGATCAGATGCTCTTTCAACTATAGGATAAGTATCATATTTTTTATATACATGATTATATGCTGCTACTAATTCTCCATAATTGCATATACATGTAATCATTTCATATAAGTTTGGATCACTATCTATATGTAATTCTATCCAATCGTTAATACTATCAAATTTCTTTTTTAGTGATATAGCCTGAATATTTAACATATTAATTAATTTATCTGTTTTTGCTTGTTTATGTTTTTCAAACATGTTTTTCACTTCCTTTTTGATGTATATATTAACATAGATGTATTTAAAAGTCAATTTATTACATACTAATAATGGTGATTATATGTCTTTAATAAATAATTTAAAAAAAGAATTAGAAATATCTAAAGATTATATATTTAAAGAATTAAATATTTCTAATAAAAAGATATATTTATTATTTAATGAAGTATTAACTAATACTTTATTGATAGATGATTTTATAATTAGAGAATTAGTAAATTTAGATAAAAGAGATTTAAAAGATTTAATTAATATATTACCTAATACTAATATAATTAAGATTAATAAGAAAGATATAATTAATTTTGTTAATAATGGATTTTTAGTAATAATTGGTTATGAAATACTTGCGATTGAAGTAAGAGCTAATCTAGATAGAGGTGTATCTAGTGTAGAAAGTGAATTATCTCTTACTGGGCCAAAAGATGCTTTCTCAGAGATTTTTAATACTAATTTAGGTCTTATTAGAAGAAGAATAAAAAGTCCTTATTTGGTATCTAAAACTTTATCTATAGGTAGATCTTCTAAGACATTAGTTGGGATACTTTATATGAAGAATTTAGTTAATAAAAAGTTAGTAAAAGATATAGAAAATAAGTTAAATAAAATAGATATTGATGGAATAATAGATTCTAGTTATTTAAAAAATTCTTTAGAGAATAAAAATAATTTATTTCCTACTCTAACTACTACAGAAAGACCTGATAAAAGTTCTATGGCGTTATTAGAAGGTAAAGTTGTAATTATAGTAGATGGTAGTCCTTATACAATTATATTACCTAGTTTTTTTATAGATTTTTTTCATACTGTAGATGATTATTATGGGAAAGATATTAATACTACTTTTATTAGAATAATTAGATTAATTGCTTTTTTAATAGCAATATTCCTACCTTCTTTATATATATCTGTTACTACTAGAAATTATGATTTAATTCCATATAAATTATTAATTATGTTAAAAGCAGGAAGAACTTTTGTACCTTTCCCTGCTTATATAGAAGCTTTATTTATGATTATAGCTTTTGAGATATTAAAAGAATCTGATATTAGGATGTCTGCTACTACTGGATCAGCTATATCTATACTTGGTGGTTTAATATTAGGAGATGCTGCTGTTAGTGCAGGAATAGTATCTCCTATTATGATTATAATTATAGCTATTTCTTCTATAGCAGCTTTAATATTTCCTTCTAATGAATTAGTTAATGTAGTTAGGTTCTATAAAATATTTTTACTTATATTATCTGCAATATTTGGTATATATGGAGTATTTATAGGAACTTTCTTGCTTTTATATAATTTATTTACTATTAGATGTTTTAATTATTCTTATTTATCCCCTATTATTCCATATGATAAGAATGAAATATTAGATTCTTTTATTAAAAAAGATAAAAATATTAAAACTAGAAATTCTCTTCTTACTAAAAATATAATAAGAGGTAAATATAAATGAAAAAGAAATTAATAATATTATTTATATTACTTTTTATATCTATTTTTATACATATACCAAAGTATATAGAATTAAATAATTTAGCTATTATAGATGGTATAGGAGTATATTATAAAGATAATAGTTATTATATATATTTAAAAGAAATAATACCTATTAAAGATCAATTAGGTATTAATAAAGAATATAAGTATTATTATGTTAAATCTAAAGATATAGAATCTGGTATAAAAGAATTAAATAAAAATAGTAAGAAGAAATTATATTATAAATCATGTAATTATATAGTTACTAATATGAATACTAGTAGTAAGATATTAAATAGTTTTAATATAAGTACTAAGAAAATATACCATAATAAAAAAGTATTATATAAATTAAAAGAGACTAATTAGTTTTTAGTCTTTTTAATCTATCTAATTTATCTTGTATTCTTTTTCTTCTTATATTTTCTTCATTAGTATCTATAGTATAAGTTTTATTATAATATTTTAGTATAGTACCTTCTTTTATATTATTAGGTAATTCATCAATATTAACTTCTTTAATACTATTATTATTTATGTTTTCTAATACTACAATATTATTTTCTATTCTATCTACTGCATATTTCATAATATCACCCATTAGTATCAGTCTTTATCTTTTTAAATTTAATATTAGCGCCATCACTAGTCATCAAAATAGTACCATCTTTATCAGTTCTATATATTTTAATATTTCTATCATTAAGTTTATTAATAGTAATATCACTAGGATGATTATATATATTATTTATTCCGGCAGAAATAATTGCATATTTTGGACTTACTTTATCTAAAAAATTAGGATTTGATGAATAATGTGAACCATGATGACCTACTTTTAATACTTCACAATCTATATCTTTATCTAATATTTTATTTTCTGTAGTACTAGTGGCATCTCCAGTTAATATAAAACAATTAGAACCATAATCTAATCTAAATACTATAGATGTATTATTTAAATCTGATTTATTAGATCCAGTATATAAAGTAGTTATTTTTGTATTAGAGAAATTAAATGATTTATCTACTTCTGGTGTATTAAAAGCAAGTTTTTTGTTTTCTAGAGCATCTAATACATCTTCAAATGTTTTGGTAGTAGTTATAGCATCTGGCATATAGAAAGTATTTATATCAAAGTTATTAATTATATCATCCATTCCACCTATATGATCTTCATGAGCATGAGTACCAACAACATAATCAAATTTCTTGATACCTAATTCTTTAAAATAATTAACTAGTTTTTCTCCATCTTCATTATTACCAGCATCTATTAACATATATTTATCTTTATTATTTATAAGTATTGAATCAGCTTGACCTACATCTAAGAAATATATTTTTAAATTTTCATCTTTGAATACTTCTTTAGTAGTTTCACGTTTTTTAATAGTTTTATTACTATTATAATTATCATATAAATAACAACCTAATACTAGTATAAATATAATTATAGATATTATTAGTTTTATATCTTTTTTCTTCATAATTACTCCTATTTAAATACTTTTTTACCTTTAGAAGATAAAGTATAAGCTTTAATATCTTTATCTTCAGATATAACTTCATATTTATTATCTATAACTTTTATTGCGCATTTATTTGGTATACATATTACTTCTTTTTTAGTATCTTTTAAATCACTAATTAATTCTTTTGTTTTTATATTATCTTCTTCATAATGAGGAGAAATTATTATGTCTAAATAATTTAACCCTTTAATAAATTCATGTTTTTCACTTTCTTCTCTTAATATTTTAGAATCACTATAACCTTCACTACATAACATAATAGCACCAGCGGACATACCAGCAATTACTGTATTATTAGAAATAGATTTATCTATTACTTCTTTTAAATTATTTTCTTCTATTTTTTCTAATAATTTTAAAGTATCTCCTCCACCAAAATATATAATATCAGCTTCTAATATTTTATTTTTAACTATATCTGGATTATTAATTAAATTTTTCTTTTTTATATAAGATGTATTACATCCTAGATTTTGGTATATCTTTTTAATTATTTTATAGTAAGAGTCTGCAAAAGATGATGCGAATCCTATAAATAAAAAGTTTGGATTGTCTTTATTAGTCATTTTAACTATTTCTTTATCAATAGCTTCAGTTTCATATTTTGTATCATTTCTACCTATATTTCCTCCACCTATAAGCATAAATTTAGACATAGTACCACTTCCTTTATTATATGGTGTTCAAGATAGGATTCGAACCTATATCATTTCCGTCGGAGGGAAATATTTTATCCATTAAACTACTTGAACAAAAAAAGAAGAAATTAATCTTCATGACATTCAGTACCAAATTTTCTGGCAAATTTTAACCATTTATTTAGTTTAGCTTTACCATTAACTATAATATTATCTTCTTCTCCTTCTAGCGCTAATAGTTTATCTGTATTTATTTTATCATAATTAATAGTTGTATCTCTAGTTACTGAATCTGCTTCACGTATTACTTTTGTATCATAATACTTTAAATTAGCATAATAACTATTAATTTTTTTATAAGCTTCTTCATATTGGTTTAAATATTCAGTATTATCAGTAGTTATTTTTTCTACTGAATGTAGTATTAATATATTTCCATTACTATAAGTAATTTTATATGTACAAGAAGGCTTTATCCCGTCATTTGCAGTTGTTTCTCTTGTACATGACATACTACCAGATTTATTATTTAAATCATCTTTAGATTTAATAGTTTTATTACTTGGTTTTTTATGACCACATCCAGTTATTACTAAACATATAATTATTATTAAAAATAGTATTTTATTTCTTTTCATTACTATCATCCTTTTGATTACTCATTATTTTTCTTTGATTTTTTAATATTTCATCCATTTTATCATGTAATTCTTCTAGTATTAACTCACTCTTTAAATCAGTTCTATAATCGTTTTGGTTTCTTAAACTATCTTTAGCAGCTTGTCTATTTTGACTCATCATGATTATAGGTGCTTGTAAAGCTGCTAAACATGATAATAATAAGTTTAATAATATAAATGGATATGGATCTACTCTTGAACCTTTAGTTAAAATAATTGTATTTAATACTATCCATCCAATTAAGAATAAACTAAATCCTAATATGAATCCCCAACTACCAGCCACTTCACTTAATCTATCTGCTAAATAGTCTCCTCTAGTCATTTTAGCTTCTTCTTGTTTATCTACATCTATAGATAATGGTTGATCTACTAGTAAATCTAATAATTCATCTAGATCTTCATCTTCTAATTCGTTATTATTTAATAGCATTTTTACTATTTCTTTTTTTGTTTTCTTTTTTTCCATATAATCACCTACTTAAGTATATCATGAATTCAAATATTCATTTATTTTTTTAAAAACTTCATCTTTTATATCTTCATCGTTATTACCTAAAACATTATGATCTGCAAAAGTTATTTTTACTAGTTCTGTTTTAACTTTATTTTTATCTAATTTTTCATTAAACTTATTTATTTTTTCATATATAGGATCAGCTGCTCCTGCAAATATTAATGTTTTTGGATAATTACTATACTCATTAATATTTATTGGGAATACTAATGGATTAGTATAATCTTTTTCTTCTATATAATTATCAAAAAATTCTTTAAATTTATTTAATTGAATTACATTTACTTCTGTTTTTTCTATATCTAGAGGATTTTCTATTATAGGACTAACTTGTATTACTTTATTAATATTTAATTCATTATCTTTATTTTTTTCTATAATACCATTGATAATATTAGCACCAATAGATTCTCCCATTAATATAATATCTTTAGATTTAATACCTATTTTCTTTAATTGTTCATATAAATATTTTATAGTTTTATAACATTCTTCTAATCCAATATTAAATTTATCTTCTATAGTATTTTTATAAGCTATTCCAATTACTATACTATTACATTCAAATGATATTTCTTTACATACTTTAGCATAATTTATATCATCATCCATTATAGCTTTAGAAGATGGTAGAAATATAATTATTTTAGTATCTTCTGTTAGTTTTTTTGGATAAAATGCTCTTATAGGCGCAATTTCTTCATCTAGAATAATACTATAGTTAGATATATTCTTTTTAGATATAGATGGGTGTATAATGTCATATACTGTTCTATATAATTTGTAATTCTTATTAAAAATGTTATCTTTCATATATATCACCACTTTAATTATATCAAAAAAAGAAAGCTCATTATAGTTGAACTTTCTATACTTTACACTATTTGCCACTTTTTAATAAATTTAATATCGTTTTTTCTAATTTTTTATTTTCTTTATCTAAATCATTAGTTTTTACTTTATATGGTTTACCAAAAGTAACAGTTAAATCTTTACTTCTAAATTTATATTCTCCAGTTATAGCAAAAGGTACTAAATAACTATTAGTTTTATGAGCCATAGAAACGGCACCATATTTAAATGGTAATAATGTTTTATTAGTTTTGTTTCTAGTTCCTTCTGGAAATAATCCTAGAGCATTACCGTTTTTTAATACTTTTAAAGCGGCATTAGTAGCTTTATCATCTTTAATAGCTCTATCTACTGGAATACAACTAGCTAATTTAAAGAACCAAGATACTTTTTTATCATCAAAATATTCTTTTTTAGCCATGTAATGAATTGGTCTTTTAGTAGATATTATAGGTAGACATTGATCAAATAAATGTTTATGATTACCTACTACTAAAATAGATCCGTCTTTAGGAATATATTCTTTATTAACTATTTTAGGATTATAATATAATTTAAATATAATACCTAAAACAAATCTTAGGAATCTAAAACCATACATTTTATCTTTTTTCATTATTAGCACTCTCCAATTTATTAGAAATTAATTTTTCTAATTTTTTGTTTTCTTTACCTAAGTCCTTTGATATTTTCATTTTCTTTAAAAATTCTATCTTTATACCTTTTCTAAATAATTTATATTTACCTGTAATAACGAATGGTACTAAATAACTATTAGTATCATGACTCATCTTTACTGCACCTATTTTAAAAGGCATAATTATATCATTAGTTCTATTAATAGTTCCTTCTGGAAATACTCCAATTACAGCATTATTTTTTAAGCACTCTTTAGCGTTTATTAAAGCATCTTTATCGTGTATTTTTCTATTGACTGGAATAGCACCCATCCCTTTAACAACGGCTCCTACAATGCCTTTAAATAATGAATCTTTAGCTAAAAAATGTATTTGTCTATTAGTAATACCTACTAACATAACAGGATCTAACCATCTAGTATGATTACCTGCTATAACACAAGATTTATCTTTAGGAATATTATCTAGACCTATAATGGTTGGTCTAAAGAATACTCTAATAAAAAGATTTACTATAGGTTTTACTATTTTATAAAACTTTTTGTCCATATAATCACCTATTTACTTAATTTAATAATATTTTCTTTAAAGTCATCTCCACGCTCTTCAAAACTCTTATACATATTATAACTAGCAGCAGCTGGAGATAATACACATGATTTATTTTTACTTGTATTTTCATATGCTATTTCTACTGCTTCAGTCATATTATTAACTTTATATATATTTATATTATTAGTAATATTATCACCTATTATATAACCTGTATCTCTCATACATATTAAATTTTTAATATTACTGTTATTTATTCTATCTATAAGTTTTGATAAATCAATTTCTCTATTAAAACCTCCTACTATTAATGTATCTAAATCTTCAATAGAATTTATACAATTAATAGTAGTTTCTGGTATTGTAGATATTGAGTCATCGTAAAATTTTATATTATTATATGTACCAATATATTCTAACCTATGAGCTAATGGTTTAAAGTCTTCTATTAGTGAATATATTTTATTAAAATCAATATTTAATATTTTACATATACAGAATATTACTCCTATATTATATAAATTATGTTCTCCAAGTATTTGTCTTTTATTATTTTTATCAAATACTAGTTTAGTATCATTAGAAATAAAATATAATTCATCATTATTAATATATATACCTTTATTTATTTTATTTTTATCTTTAGATAATGTATAAGTATTATCATTTATATAATTACTTAAATCTTCACTATCTAGACCTATTATTCTATAATTATTAGAATCTTGATAATTAAAAATATTTAATTTAGTATTTTTATAGTCTTCATATGATTTATATAAATCTAAGTGTTCTGGATATATATTTAATAATACACTTATATTTGGAGATTTTTTAATGAATTGTAATTGATGTACTGCAAGTTCTATAACTACAGTACTATCATTATTCATCTCTTCTATTCTATCAAATATTGGAGTTCCAATATTACCTACTAAAAATATATTTTTTGTAAAACTAGCTAGTACATGATATGTAAGTGAAGAAGTAGTACTTTTTCCTTTAGTACCTGTTATACCAATAGTTTTACATTTACTAAATCTTAAAAACAGATCAGTTTGACTAGTTATTTTATCTTTAAAACTTTCATAGTTTATTTTTTTAAAATTTACACCAGGAGATTTAATTATTAAATCATAATTATCTAAGTTATCTAGGTAATTATCACCTAATATAAGTTCTATATTTTTATCATTTTCTATTACTATTTTATTGTCATTATCAGCTATATATAAAAATTTATCTTTTAAATACTTTCTAATTAAATTATAAGTAGATCTACCTTCTTTACCAAAACCTAATATTAATACTTTATCATAGTTATTTATTTCGTTTATTATATTATTAATCATATAAAGCTCCTTTAATCTTTTCAATAAATTCATCACTTACATTACTTTTGTTAATATTAGTAATGACATCTGTATTAGGTTTATCTATTTTATAGTTTTCTTTATAATATTTTAATAAATATGGTAGCTTTCCCTCATAGTTTAAAATTATATTGTTAACTGAATATAATACTTCATCTATAGTTCCAACACATTCAAATGGTTTAGATTCTGTCTTACCTAGTAATTCTAGAAAATAATTTAACATATCTTTTCTATCTAATAAATTTTCACCAAATATTTCGACCATATCTTCTTGTTTAACAAAATTACTCATAATTATATAAATAAATAAACATTTAGGACAATTACAACACCATCCATCTACTTTACCTATATATTTACTTTTACCTCCGTTATTACAACTAATAAAGTGTTTAAAATACTTAGGATATTTAGTAAATACTTTCATTATTTGTAATTCATTTAAGGGTCTTAATAAACTAAAATATTCTATATCTTTTATTAAATATTTATTTGCATATTCTCTAAAATCATTTTCAAAAGTTAAACTCTTAGAATATTGATGATTTATGTTAGTACCTTTAACACTTGCTTCATTAGCACTAGCTTCATTAGATAAAACTATATATTTAAATCCATTTAAATAAGCAGTTAAATATGAGATAAAAGCAATACAACTAGATAAAGGAGTATGTCCATTTAAGAATCCTCTTTCATTTAATTTAATAATTTTCTTATCAAAACATCTTTCTACATTAATAATATCTTTATCTTCTATTCCTGCTATATGAGCACTATCAAAACATATTTTTCTATTATTTATAATAAATACTTTTTTATTAGATGTATCTTTTAATAATTCTAATGAAGTAACAGAGTCTTTTCCTCCACCTACTGCAACTAAATATCCGGAACAATCTATATTATCATTAATTATTTCTTTTTTAGGTCCTATACTTTCTATTTCTACAAAATTATCAATATCAGTACTAATACCATTAGTATAGAAAAATTCTCCTAAACCATTAAATAATAATTTTCTTAAGAAGTTTGTTTGATACTCGTCTAGATAACCACATTTTATAATAATCTTTTTAGAACACGTAGCTTTCCAGTAACTTGCTATTTCAGCAAGTCCCACTGAGAATGCTATAGTATCTAAATTATTTTTATTATAATTTTTACTTACTGGTATTTTTAAAGTAGGAGTAAATTTTTCTAAATCTTTAATTTCAAATTCATAAGTAATCTTTATATAATTATCATTTTCTTCTATAGAATAATTATTATAATAAAACTCACTATATTTATTTCTAAAGTCATTAAATTTATCCATAAAAAATTCCTCCTTATATATTTTACTATATTAATTATATCACTTTTAAAAAAATAAGTGTAGGTATTCTACACTTATTTACTTATAAATTTACTATATAGATTTATTCTATCTTTTATTCTATCTTTACCTAATGCTTTCATTATAGAAAATAAATCAGGTGATTTTAATCTACCAGTAATCATTACTCTGATTGCTTCACAGATATCTCCTACATGACCGTTATAGTTATCTGGATCTTTCTTATAATCTTTAGGAGAACCTGCATAACCATTTTCTATAGAGAATTCTCTTACTTTATTAAACCAATCATTATTATCTACATCTAAATCTAAATAATTATCTACGTAGTTATTAATTAGATTAATATCATATACTTCATCTCCATCATATTTTGAATAATTCTCTTTTTCAAACATAGAATCTATCGCATATGAGAATTCTTCTTTAACATCACTGTATTTAGATATATCTTTACGTGGACGAGGTCCATCTTTTTCTATAGATAAATATTTAATCATATCATCTTTATTATTTTCTAATAATTTAGCATACTCTTCATCATGTTTTTTAGCCCAAGTAAGAGTTTCATTATACACTTCTTCTCCACTCTTTCTAGAGAAGTATGTTTTAGAAATATTACCTAGTTTTTCTAAATCAAATAATGTTCCACCTACAGCCATTTTATTAAATGTAAATTTAAAATCACTTATTTTTTTATCTGGATTTTGTAAATACCATTCTTCAAAATTAGAATTTAAGATGGTAGCTAAATATAGTTTTACTGCATCAATAGGAATACCTACTTCATCATAATAAGAAACTTTAGCTTCTGGATCTTTTCTTTTAGATAATTTTCTAGTATTACCATTTTCTTTTTTAGTTATTGGAGCATGGTGTACATATTCTGGTCTTTTAAACTCTAATATATCAAATAATTGTATATGTAGAGGAATACTTGATACCCATTCATCTCCTCTTATTACATGTGTTGTATGCATTAAGTGATCATCTATAACATGCGCCAAATGATATGTAGGAGTTCCATCTTTCTTTAATAAAACTATATCCATATCATTCTCTGGGAATTTCATTTTTCCTTTAACACAATCAATTATTTCTACTTCATTATTAGGATTACCTGGAGATTTTAATCTAATTACATATTCTTCATTATTATTTAATTTTTCTTTTATTTCATCTAAAGATAAGTCTCTATCTCCTGCATACATTCCATATATACCTAATTTTGTTTTATTTATTTCTTGTTCTTCTCTAATAGAGGCGATTTCTTCTTCAGTCATAAAACATGGATATGCAAGTCCTTGTATTAATAAATCTTTTACATAAGTTTGATATATTTCTGTTCTTTCAGATTGAATATATGGTCCATAACTTCCTTCATTCTTAGGTGATTCATCTGGAATTATTTCAAATGCGTCTAAATCATTAAAAATACCTTCTGTACCATTTTCAATACTTCTTTTTTGATCAGTATCTTCTATTCTTAAAAAGAATATACCATTAGATTGTTTAGCATATACAGAATCACAAAAAGCTCCAAATAAACTACCCATATGTACAAAACCTGTTGGACTAGGTCCAAATCTAGTTACCATTGCACCTTCAGATAAATTTCTTTCAGGATACATTTTTTCATAATCTTCTTTAGTTTTATTAATATTTGGGAATAGAAGATTAGCTAATTCTATTCTTTCATCTTTATTCATAAATACACCGCCTTGTATTTGTATTCTTGGCTGCCCTAGTAAGATTCGAACTTACGCGTAATGGAGTCAGAGTCCACTGCCTTACCGCTTGGCTATAGGGCATCAAATAACACTATAATTATATATTAAAATAAGAAAAAAATAAAGATATATTTATTCTTCATTAATATCTATTAAAGAAAAGATATCTTTATCATTATTTAATTCAACAATATTTACAATTACACCTTTACCTACAACTATACTACCTAAGTCTGTAATTACTTCTTCTATAGCTTTTAAAGTATTGCCAGTTGCATATATATCATCTATAATATAAAATCTTTTGTCTTTAAAATCATTATTAACTAATTTTGGTAATTCAAATGTATCTTTACCATATTCTTTTTCAAAATCAATTTTTGCTTGTATAGTCGTTGGAGGCAGTTTACCTTTTTTTCTTACTGGAACTAATCCAATATTTAATCTATCTGCAATTACCCCTCCAAATAAGAATCCTCTAGCTTCAGGTGCAATTATATAATCAACATTCTTATCTTTAATTTCTTCTACAAATAAATCTACTATTTCTTTAAAAACATCTTTTTCTAATATTAAAGGATTAATATCGATAAATTCTATTCCTTCTACTGGAAAATCTTTTTCTGTTCTTATATTTAAATCATTTTTTAATTTATTATTTATTATTTTCATAATTACTCCTTATTGATGTTCTTTTCCCAAAATTTTCTCATTAATTGTAAGGACAAAGTAGATAAAAAGAATCCAATTACTGGTACTAAAGAACTAAATAAAATATTGTTATATTTACTAATAAAATATGAATAGATAATTACTACTATATAAGTTAATGATAGTATACATAATTTTCTAGTCCAACTAGTTTCCCATTTTTTATCTAATTCTACTCTTTTATTTCTTTTTTCAATTTCTTCTACTCTTTTTTCTAAACTCATAAATTATTCCTCCATATTTATTATATCAAATAATAGTAAAATATGTTATAATATATTTACTTTCAGGAGGTTTACTATGAAAAAGATTGATATTATTGAAGAAAGAAAAGATATATATAAACAGAAATTAAAATTAGAACGTGATGGGAAGAAATTACGTTGGAGAGAACATAAATTAAAAAAGAAATGTTCCCATGAGTTAGTATTTAAATGGAATGATAATGAAGTTCATAAAGTTGGGAATGTATATGAATGCTTTTGTCCTGTATGTACTAAAACAATAGATATAATACCTGGTTATGATAAATATAGTATTGAGAAGTCTGTTTTTAAAAGATCTAAGGTTGTAGAAATAAATAGTACTAAAAGTGCAGAAGAATTTAATTATTATAAATTTGTAGAAGATGAAGTATTATCTAATATGGAATATTATTATAATTCTGATTCAACAATTGAGGAAAAAAGTAAAACTATTTCTGATAGAATTAATAATAGAGGAAATACAAAATATAAATTAAAAAAGAAAAATTTTAAAGACATTTTTGGTGAATAATATTATTCATACTTGGATTAAATGATGAGAAAAGAAGTAAAATAAAACTCAAACTTAATTGTTTGAGTTATTTTTATATGGTAGCGACGGAGGGAGTCGAACCCACGACCTTTCGGGTATGAACCGAACGCTCTAGCCAACTGAGCTACATCGCCATAAAATACAAGCAATATAAATATAACATAATTGCTTGCATATTACAATACTATTCTGGTAATTTTTGTAATGTCTTGTGGTCAATATTTGTTTTTTCTTTTAACTGATAATCATCTGGATCTAATAATATATTATCATCTATAATTACCTCTTTATATTTATTTAAATTTTGATTAATATATCTAAATGGATTGTTTATAGATTCAGTAATTATATCACTTAAGCCTCTTACTCCTACTTCTCTATTATAAGCAAGTTCTGAAGCTGCTTTTATATAATTATTAGTGAATGTTAGTTTTACATTATCCATTTCCTTAAATACATTTTTAGCAGATATTAATGGTGATTCATCTGATTCTTTTAATATTCTTTCATAATCTTTTGCTTCTAAACTATTTAAATGTATTATTGAAAATCTTCCCATAAATTCTCTAGGCATTTGAGCTTTTTCTACAAAGTCATCTACTGAGACATTGTTTTCTGATGCTTCTTCTTTAGTGTTTCCTCCAAAACCTAGTGGATTATTATTATCTGGACTGTGATAAACATCATTAAAAGCACCACCAGCTACTACTATCATATCATCAGTATTTATATTCATATATGCATTAGATTTATGAGCAGCATCTTCACAAGCAGTATAAGTAGCTCCATCTAAGAATTTTAATAATTGATTTAGAACTCCTTGTCCTGAAACATCACTTTTCTTAGAAGAACCTTTTTTATCTATTTCATCAAAGAATATAATTGCTTTTTCTGCTTTTTCTATATCAAAATCACATTGATCTAATAAATCGTATAGAAATTCTTCTATATTTTTACCAACATATCCAGGAATAGTTAATTGTGTAGAATCTATCATTAAAACAGGTCTTTTTGAATATCTAGATACTAATTCTACTAATTTAGTCTTGCCTACTCCAGAATCTCCAGTTAATAATATTCCTTTTCTATTATTACGATCTAAATCTAACATAGTTAATCTAGTAATAAACTCTTCAGCCGCCTTATCTTGGGATACTAAAGTTCTTGTTACTTGTTTGTATAATCTATCTATGTTATTAATTCCTCTCATTTCATATTCATCATTTTCATATTGTTTATTTTCATCGTATATTTTAATAGCACTATCAAATAATTTACCAATTTCAGTAGCTCTTAATTCTTCTCTTTTAACATTATTTCTAATTAATTTTAAATCTTCTGTAGTATATCTATTGTTTTTTATATTTTCTGCAACTCTTTTTGCATAATCCAAACTATCTGGATCTAAATTTAAGTTAATACCAGTATTTAAAGTAGTAATTTGTACATTTTTATCATCATGTACAACATGAAAATAAAATTGTTTATTTAAATCAAAATACTCATCTCTTATTTTATCTTCATCATCTTTATTTTTACTATCCTTAATATATGCTTCATAATTACATAAAAAAGAATCTATAGCATATTTTACGTTTGGATCACATGCTTCCATAGTACTAATTGGAAATATTATATCATCATTTTCATCTAATAAATTAGTTCCATCTTCTTTAATAGTGATTGCATCTACTGGTGTATATATATACTCTTTTTCTCTAAGTGTATGTTTTTCTAATAACATAGTTATATATTTATCTGCCATAATTGACCTCCTGAAAGTCTATGACACATTATAATAAAACTTTTTAGTGAAAAAGTAAATATATTTTTATAAAAATACTTAATATTTTTGGTTTTTTTATTATTTTTTTAGGATTTTTGCTTTCTATATTCCTAATTAGTTTATTTATTAATGGTTTATAATTACTAGATTCTATTTTTTTAAAGAACTTTTTTTGTAATTTAGTTATTTTATTATAATTAAATAATTTATTTTTATTTTGATATTTATCTTTATTATCTATCATAACATCATTAAAACCTGTTTTATAAGCACCTAATTCTATTAATGATATTTTTATATTATTATCTAAGTACTTTATTTCTTTTTGAAGGGTTTTTGTTAGTGTAGAAATAGATGCTTTTGAAGATGTATAACATCCTAAAAACGGTAAATTTATATAGTATGATAAAGAAGATAGTATAAATATTTTTCCATTTATTTTATCTTTTAACATATTTTTATATACTTTTTGTATTAATTTAAAAGAAGAAAATATATTTACATTATAGTTTTCTTTTAAATATTTTATATTCATATCTAAAATAGAACCACCTATACCTATACTAGCATTATTAATTAGACAATCTATTTTTAATTTATCTACTAAGTTTATATCTTTAGTAGTTATATCCATTTTAAAACTTAAAGCATCTAGTCTTTCTTCTATTAGTTTAGCTTTTAAGGTTACTAATTCTTTATCTGTATGAGTAGTTAAATATACTGTATGACCTCTTTTTATTAATTCTTTTCCTAATTTATATCCTATGCCGGAAGAAGATCCAGTTATTAGTATTCTCATAGTATCACCTAGTATTATTTTAACCATTATTTATAAATATATTAAAAGCTATTGGGATTTTAATTTCCTAATAGCCTGTTTAATATTTTTTACTTCTATAATTTTAATTTTTAGTTTTCTTTTTTTCTTTAATTTAATACATGTTTTATAATTCTTACCTGAAGGCGCTAAAAAGATATCTGCTTTAGCTTTTTCTGCTCCTAGTAGTTTATATTTAATACTACCTATTTCACCTACATTGCCATCTTCTTCTATAGTTCCAGTACCTGCTATTTTTAATGAGTGTGTTATATCTTCTTTAGTTAAATTATTGTATATTTCTAAAGTAGTAATTAATCCAGCAGATGGACCTGCTTCACTATTTTTAAACTTTATTTTTACTTTAGGTTTAGTTTTATACTTATTAACTTCTTGTATTGCGATACCTATAAGTTTTTCATTTTTATATTTATGTACTTTACATTTTAATCTTTTCTCTTTTTTATTTCTTAATATTTTTACATCTAAATACTTAGTCTTACTATTTTTAATATAATTTTTTAATTCTTTTATATCGTTAAATTTATTATTATCTATTTCTAATATTTCATCTCCGGCTTTTAACTTAGTTTTATATTCTTTAAAAGTACCTGTTACATATATTTTTTTAGATATTACTTTATATTCTTTATTAGCTAGAGTGTAAGCAACTTTAATTGCGTTATCGTTTGCAGAATCTAATTCTAATTTATTTCTATATAAAATATCATAATAATCTTCATTAGTATTATATTTATAATCATTCATATTTTCTCTTTCCCAATCAGGAATAATATAACTTAATAAATAATTTAATACATTGCCTTTTAATTCATTAACATAAGTAATATTAAAACTACCTTTACTTTTATAACTATTTGTAATATTAATTCTACTATCTATATTACTTATTCCTCCTCCGGTAACTATATTATAATTAACTGGCCAAGTAAAAATCACAAATAAAACTAAATATAATATTATATATTTGTATTCTTCTATAATAAATTGTTTTACATTATCATAAACTTTTTTAAACATATATATACCTCATTATTAATTATAACAAAGAAATGGAGAATTATGAGAAAAAAGAGTTTAAATTATATTTATATTTTATTTTTATTTACACTATTATGTTTATATTTAATTAATTCAAGTTTAGTTATTAATAGTATTATTAGTTATACAGAACTATTTATTACTAAGTTGTTTCCAGCAAGTTTTATATTTTTTATAATATCTTCTTTATTATTAGATTATAATTTACCATATTATATTAATAAATTATTTCATGTTAATGGTTCTGTTTTTTATGTATTAATACTTAGCTTAATAAGTGGTTTCCCTAGTGGTAGTAAGTATATTGTTGATTTATATAAGAAAAGACTTATATCAGTAGAATTATCTAATTATTTATTAATGTTTACTCATTTTCCGAACCCTATATTTGTTTTAGGATCAGTTTCTGTTCTATTTAATAATAATTTGTATTCAATATATATTTTAATTGTTTTAATTTTATCTAATTTTATAATTGGTTTAATATTTAGACCTAAAAATAAAGAAAAAATAAATTATAAGTATAATAATATTACTTTTTCTAATAGTTTATATAAAGCGATATACAGTTCTTTTAAAGTAATATTATTAATATATGGTACTTCTATATTTTTTTATTTAATTATTACTATAATTACTAAATATATTAGTTTTTCTACTTACAATTTTATATTATTAAATGGTGTATTTGACTTAACTAAAGGTATATTTTTAACTAGTTTAATAAGAGTTGATATTATAAAAGCTATATTAATTATATTTTTTATTTCTTTTGGAGGAATATCTGTAAATATGCAAGTAAAAAGTATCATTTCTGATACTTCTATTAGTTATAAATATTTTATTATTGGTAGAACATTACAATTTATTATTAGTGTTATTTTATTATTTGTCATAATTTATTGGAGCGACTATATTTATTGAATATTTATTTCCAAGATCTGGGTGATATAGTTTTATATTTATAATTAGAATATTATTTTCTATTTTAAAGTAAGGTGTACCTTCTTGTTTGATTCTTAGACTATTTACATTTACACACCCTAAACTAGTATTAAGGGCTGTTGCACCTAAAGTTGGTAATGGGTGTTCTTCATTTCCGTATATTATAGAACTATTTAGGGTTCCTGTTGGATTTGAACATACATTTGCGGATGCAATGTTTGCAGGATCGGCGTAACCTATTCTTAACTTTTTTTCAATATTATCTGAAAATTTTAATACTAATACATTACCTTGACTTGGATTTTCTATTGTGGCATTAGTTAATCTTTTGGTAATGATATCAGTTTGTATTTCCCTAGTAAGTAAGTCTTTATATGTTGTGATACTTTGTTTATATGAAGCTATAATTTCTTTTGATCTTAAATTTGCAATACTAACATAGAGTGATAACACTACAGAGGCTACTATTACAAAAGTAATTAATAATTCTGTAGTAGTCATACCTTTATTATTTAACTTTCTCATTTGTTTACCTCCATAGTTGAAAATGTATTGTATGTTACTTCGTTTCCTAATCCATCTTTATCAGCTTGTTCAAATTCTACAATTACTCTGTAATCATTGTCATATAATGAGTGATAATTATCATATTCTGGTAAATATTTTATATATTCTTTCATTTCGCTTGTTAAATTGGAAACCATTGCATCATTTTCTTTTATTTTTTCTTTTATTCGACTTAATTTGTATGGTGTTAAAACTATCTGTTTGACTTTTAATCCGGTTAATATATTATTGCATCTATTTAATTTGTTGTTATCATTATACATTGTAGTACAAAATTCATTTTTTGCTAAACATAAATGTCCCAATACTAAGAAACCATGGTGAGAACCAAAACCAAACTTATCACTATCTTCTACAAAACGCTTTACCCAAAATGCTCCATATTTACTATCTACATCGTCGTAATTTTCACGTTTTTCATACTCTCCCATTAATGGAAAAAAGTTTATATAAATAATACTGAAAATTGCTGCAACAAAGACAGTTGCAATCAATGTTTCTACTAATACAAAGCCTTTATTATTCCCTTTTAATAACTTTTTCATTTTTTCACATCTACTTTCTTGCTATTCTTGTATTTTTATTATATAATAAAATAAGATAAATTACCATAGGAAAGTAAACAAAAAGGGGTTGAAATAGTATGGTTAAGTTTGATTTTAATAAAACACCTATTACTCAAATAGCTGACTATATTATTGTGGCTGCTGCTAAGGCAAATGCTTCAGATATACATTTTGACCCTAGGGAAGATGGAATGATAGTTCGCTTTAGAATAGATGGTGAATTACAAGACTATACTTTTATTAGTAAAACTTACGAAAAGAATTTAGCTACTAGATTAAAATTATTAGCTAATATGAACATTACAGAGACAAGACTTCCTCAAGATGGTGCAATCAAAGGTAAGATTGGGGATTTAGATTTAGATATTCGTGTTTCTTCTTTACCACTTAATGAAGGAGAAAAAATAGTTTTACGTATATTAGATTATTCTAGAAGTTTAGAGGGTTTAGATAAATTAGGTTTTAATGCAAAAAATTTAGAAAAATTAAAAAGAATGATTCAAGTACCTAATGGGATAATCTTAATTACTGGTGCTACTGGTTCTGGTAAATCTACTACAGTTTATTCTATTTTACAAACTCTTAATAAAGAGGAAACTAATATTGTTACTGTAGAAGATCCTATTGAAATGAGTATTGAAGGTCTTAATCAAGTACAAGTTAATTCTGAGATTGGTATGACTTTTTCTAAAGTTCTTAGATCTGTTTTAAGACAAGATCCTAATATAATACTTATTGGGGAAATTCGTGATCCTGAGACAGCTAAAATAGCTGTTAGATCATCTATTACTGGTCATTTAGTTTTATCTACTGTGCATACTAATAATGCTTTAGCTACTGTAGAAAGATTATTAGATATGGGGGTTGAAAGATATTTATTATCTACTGCGCTTACTGGTATTATTTCTCAAAGATTAGCTAAAAGAATTTGTCCTAAATGTTGTATTGAAAGAGATACTACTGATTATGAAAAGAAATTACTAAAGAAATTTTTAAATAAAGATGTAGAGAAAGTACATGATGTTAATGAAAATGGATGTGATGAATGTCATCATGGTTATAAAGGACGTATTGCTATACAAGAAGTATTAGAATTTGATGATGATATTAGAAATGCTTTAAATGAAGAAGAATTAAAAAAAGAGCAACTTAAGAATTTAGTTTATACTGATAAAGTAATTACTATGCTTCAAGATGCTTTAGGTAAAGTTGTAGATGGTATTACTTCTTTTGATGAAGTATATCGTATTATTGAAATTGATGATGTTGATTCATTATTTACTAATGATAATGAATTAAGTAGTGTTAGTAGTGATGATTCTGAACCTGAAACATTAAATGTTCCTACTTTTACTAATGAATCTAATACTGAGGTTAAAAAAGAAGAGAAAACTTTACCATCTCCTACTAATCAAGTACAAGTGGTTCCACCACAAAGTGAGCCTGTTAATAATGATATTAAGGTGCAGCCTGTACAAGTTCCTGCTAATCAAGTAAAGTCTGTTGCTCCAGCAGTACAACCTGTGCAAGTAACTCCTAATCCTAATAATCAAACTTCTACTCCACCAGCAGTTGCTGCTTTAGGTACAGAAGTTGAAGATGATAAAAAGGTGCAACAGGTACAGCAACCAGCTCAACCAGTACAAGGAACTAATATTCAAATTCCAATAGTAGAACAAGAAGAAAACACACAATAGTGTGTTTTTTTATTTTATATGATTATATACTTCTTCTATTGTATTATTAAAATCATTAAAATCTACATCAAACCATTTAGTATTGAATTGATTTTTAAAGAAAGTATATTGTCTTTTTGCATATCTTCTAGAATCTAGTTTTATTTTATTTATAGTATCTTCTAAATTATTGTTTTCAAAGTATTCAGTAAATTCTTTATATCCAATAGCATTATTTAATATTCTAGAATTCTTATAATAACCTTTTAAATTATTAATTTCATCTAATAGACCATTTTTAATCATTATATCTACTCTTTTATTGATTCTATCATATAATATATCTCTATCAGTAGTTAAACCTATTACTTTACATGGATATAATAATTCATTCTTTTTATTACTTATTACTTCATTATTTTCATATTTATTTAATAATCTTACTAATCTTTTTCTATTATTTGTATGAATATCTAAATTATTATCATATTCTAATACTTTTTTATATAATTCTTCATTTGTTAAATCATTATATTCATTATTAGTAGTACCTTCAATAAATTCATAATTATATAAAAGTGCTTTTATATATAGACCGGTTCCTCCTACTATAATTATTCTTTTATTTTGTTTGTTTAAATCCTCTATTATTTTTCTAGCTTGCTTTTGATAGTCAAATACTGAGTAGTTGTCTTCTACATCACATATATCTATTAAGTGATGTTTTATATTCTCTTGTTCTTCTTTTGTTGGTTTAGCACTACCTATATCTAATTTTTTATATATTGCGACTGAATCTCCATTTATTATCTCTGCATTAAGTCTTTTAGCTAATTCTACACTTAATTTTGTCTTACCTACTCCAGTAGGCCCAACTATTACAATAATATCTTCCATACTATGACCTTTCAAACATACTCTCTAATTCATATTTAGAATATGTTATGATAGTTGGTCTACCATGAGGACAAGTAAATGGATTATCACATTTTCTTAAATTTTCTAATAGATATATTTGATCTTCTTCAGATATATAATCATTAGCTTTTATAGACATTCTACATGCTTGAGTTGCAGCCATTCTCCATACAAATTGATCAAAATCAAACTTTTCATTAACAAGTATAGTATCTACTATCTTTTTAACAATTTCTTCTTGGAATATATCTTCTACCCAACCAGGTACAGTTCTAATAATGATAGTATTAAGACCAAATTCTTCTGTTTTAAAACCATAATTATCTAAAACATCAAACTTATCTTTAATAATTAAATATTCATCACTAGATAATTCTATCTTTACTGGTACTAATAAATCTATAACTGTTTTATTTTCATTTATTTTCTTTAAAGTTTTCTCATAATTAATTCTTTCAGCAGCAGCATGTTGGTCTATTATATACATACCATCTTCATTTTCTGCAATTATATAAGTTAAGAATACTACTCCTCTAGGAATCATTTTTTTAATTCTATTAATCTTTTTTTCTTCTTCTTTAGATTCATATTCTTCTTTAACTTCTTCTACTTCAAAATCTAATTTTATTTCTTCATAAGTTTTACTTTTTGGTATTGTTTCTTCATATTTAGGTTCTTCTTTAATACTATTTTTTACTTCGTTAATACTTTTATTGTCTCTAGTACTTGCATGTGGTATTAAAGTTAATTCTTTTAGTTTTTTAGATATAACATCTTCTAATAATTCTTGTAAAGTATCAATTTTAGAAAATTTAATATCCATCTTAGTAGGATGTATATTTATATCTATAAGTGTTGGATCTACATCTATATTTAATACTATAATAGGAAATTTACTCTTTGGTATATAAGTGTGGTAACAATCTATAATTGTTTTATTTAATTTATTATTCTTTATAACTCTACCATTAACCAGTGTAGTTATCGAATTTCTATTACTTCTAGCTATTTCTGGATATCCTATATAACCACTAATATAGTAATCATCATTTTCTCCACTTATTTCTATCATTTTCTTAGTAACATCTGCACCATAGATATTATAAATAACTTTTAATAAATCTCCAGATCCATCTGTATCTAATAGTACTTTATCATTATTGATTAATTTAAATTTAATATTTGGGTATGATAAAGCCATTTTATTTACATAATCTGTTATATGTGATAATTCAGTATATAAATTCTTTAAATATTTTAATCTAACTGGAGTATTATAAAATAAATCTTTTACTTTGATAGTAGTTCCTTCTATTAAATCAGAGTTCTCTATTTTCAAATCTTTACCACCATCAATTTCAATATAAGTACCAATTTCTCTATTAGAAGTTTTTAATTCAATACTTGATACTGATGCGATAGATGGAAGAGCTTCTCCTCTAAAACCAAGTGATTCTATATTAAATAATTCATCTAAACTTTTTAATTTTGATGTTGCATGACGAGAAAAAGCTAGTTTGGCATCTTCTCTATCCATTCCGATACCATTATCACTAACTTCTATTTCTTTAACTCCTGAATCAATTAATTTTATTGTTATTTTAGTACTTTCTGCATCTATAGAATTTTCAACTAATTCTTTAACAACATTCATAGTTTTTTCTACTACTTCACCTGCTGCTATCTTATTAGCTAAATTTTCATCCATTATTTTTATGTTACTCATAATATCACCTATTTTTTAATTACTAATTATATAATCATTATCTATCCATTTATCTCCACATTTTAATTTAACATCGCACATGAATTGATCATTTTTACCATTTATCCAACCAATTCTAAACATAGATGCATTACAATCTTCGCCTTTGTTGTCTGGAGATACTGTTGAATCTAAATAACCTGTTTTTACTAAACTTTCAATGTTATTAAATTCAACTGCTTTACTGTGATCATTTATTTGATTACGAATTTCACCATAAAGATTTGCTATTTGTTCAGCTTTTTCTTCGCTAAATCCAGCATTTATAAAAACTTGCTTATCAGGTGCATCTAAAATAATATTTTGTGCTGATTCACAAATGCTTTTTCTCATTGTATCATAAGCTTGTTTTTTACTATCTGCAGTATGTTTTGTTACTGCAATTACTGCTATACCTGATATAATTCCTAATATTGCTACAACAGCTAGAAGTTCTGGTAGAGAAAATCCCTTATTATTCATAATATCATCTCCTATTTATAATTATACTACATATTTTTTAAATACTTAAGTAGATTTTTAGTTTCTTTTTCTCCTATTACTTTTATTAAGTCCTCTTCTTTTGCCTCCTTAATTTTCTTTAAAGAACCAAAAGTTTTTAATAATTTTTTCTTTTTTATTTCACCTATTCCTGGAATAACATCTAACATACTAGAAAGCATTCCTTTAGATTTAATATTTCTATGATAAGTAATTGCATATCTATGTACTTCCTCTTGTATTTTAGTTAAGAATAAGAATAGACTACTATCTTTTTTAACTTCTAATTTCTCATATTTATCATTCATTATATAACTTGTCTTGTGTTTATCATCTTTTACTAATCCAATAATTGGTATATTTAAGTTAAGAGAATCTATTATTTCTTTAGCTACACTTATTTGTAGTTTACCACCATCCATAACTATTAGATTAGGTTTTTCTAAATTCTCCATTAATACTTTATAATATCTTCTATATAATACTTCTCTCATAGCATTTAAATCATCTTTAACATCAGTACTAATCTTATATTTTCTATATTCTTTTTTTAGTGGTAAAAAGTCATTAAATACAACCATTCCTCCTACATAGAAAGTACCAAATAAATGTGAATTATCAAAAGATTCCATCCTAGATATATTATCTAGTTTTAATAAATCTTTTAATTCATTAATAGCATCTATTCTGACTTTATCATCGTTCTTTATAGTCTCTTCTTTTAAGTCTAACTGTTCTTTAGCGTTTTCTTTAGCTAAATCTATTAATTTCTTTAATTTACCTCTTTTAGGGGTAATAACATCTAAATTAAAATATTCTTTTAATAATTCTTCATCTAAATCATCTGGTATATATAATTTTTTAGGTAATATACCACTCTTTTCATAGAATTTAATTAAATATTCTAATACTTGATCATTATAATCTGATATAGTTTGTATAATTTCATTATGTCTCCCAAATAAGAGTCCGTCTCTAATGAAGAATATTTCTATAGATGAATAGTTTTTATCAGTATAATAGTTTATTAAATCAAAACTATTAGTATTATTTAAATCTATTTTTTGTTTTCTTAAAGTAATATTTATATCTTCTAACATTTCTTTATATTCTAATGCTTTTTCATAGTTTAGATTATCACTAGCTTTTTTCATCTCTTTATTAATCTTTTTAGTAATTACTTTTGCATCTCCCTTTAAGAAAGAGATAATTTCTTTTTTCATTATATCTATTTCTTCTTTTGAAATATCTTTTTTACAATATCCTAAACATTCACCTATATGATAATAAAGGCATAAATCTTTCTTTAATCTATCACATTTTCTTAATGGATATAATCTATTAATCATATTAACTGTTTTTCTTGCGGCTCCTACATTAGGATATGGTCCATATAAATAGTTCTTATTCTTTTTTCTTTTAGTATTTCTAACTACTTTTAATCTAGGATATTTTTCGTTAGTTAATTCTATATATGGATATGTTTTATCATCTGTTAGTAATATATTATATTTTGGATCATATTTTTTAATTAGAGTTATTTCTAATATTAATGATTCTAATTCACTAGAAGTGACAATATATTCAAAATCATCTATATCTTCAACTAACATTCTAGTCTTACCAGTAACAGTACCAGTAAAATAACTTTTTAATCTATTTTTTAAGTTTTTTGCTTTTCCAACATATATAACTACCCCATCTTTATTCTTCATTTGATAACTACCGGGTTTAGTTGGAACTAAAGCTAATTTTTCTTTAAAATTTTTCATAAAATCACCATTACAGTTATTATATCTTATATTTTATAATATTTAAATATAATCTTGAAATTAAATTAAAAATGTGCTATAATAATCAAGCTGATTAAAGAGGTGTAAATTACATGGAGTTTGATAGTAAAATTGATAAAATTTCTATTACTGAGAAGCCTAATTTAACTAAAATTGAAATTGAAGAACCAGATAGTTTAATTTATTTTTATAACGCTATTACATCTAAACTTCCTAAAAAGATAGTTAATGATGTTAATCCTAGTTATATATATAATAAATTAATCCAAGTTAATAAAGGTGTTTTATATGTAATAAATAAAGATAATGCAGTATATAATATTTTCTATAATATGAATGATTATGATGATATTAATTTTTCTAAATTAGCTATCGATAAAAAAGAAAAATATAAAGATGGTTATAAAGAAACTACATTAGAATTATTAAATGGTAATCAATATAAACTTACTAAAAAAGTTAATGACTCTAATAATTTAGAAAATAATATTAAAATATATGTAAGTGATCCTAGTATGGTAGATGAGTATATAGGTGATAGATTTAGTAATCATAATATTGATGATTATGTTTTATCTAAAAAGCAAGCATTAAATGATATTGTTTCTTTATTAGAAGATGTAGAAAAATTAGATGGTATTGATGAAATAAATCAATTAAGTAAAGTTTATGACTATATTGGAATAATACCTGATAGTAAGTTTTATCCAGTAGTTTCTGATGATAGTTTTTCTATTTCATTAGATAACGAAAATAAATATGCTGTTATTAGAAATAAGACTAGAGAAGTTGTAGGTATTATTACTGTAGACTCTGATTCTAATTATTATCTGCAAATGAAAAAAGATTATAGAGATTTAGATCTTAATTCAAGAATTTTAAGTTTATATGAAAATTTTATTCCTAAGCAAGCAGAACAAAAAGTATTAAAATTAAAAAAAGATCAAAAATAATTGATCTTTTTAATTGTATTTTTCCATAGATTTCATCATTTGATTAATTTGTTTTTTATTAGGTTTTCTACCCATTTGCATCATTAATGCTTTAATCATATCTTCATTAATTGGTGGATTATCTTTAATATATTTTTTCATAAAATATCTTGCTAAGAAGAATCCTACTACAGCTCCTACTATAAGGCCAATTAATATCATTAAAATATCATGTAACATTATATCACCTTCCTTAATAATATTTTACTAAATATATATAAATAATACAACTAGTAATTATAATCTTTAAGAAAAAAATAATCTTGATTTTTAAAATCACATACAAATAATGAATTATTATATTCTTTTAAGTATTTAAAAAATGATGAATAGTTATTTTCTGTTTCTAATTTAATATATGATCTTTTCACTATTAGTTTAGATACTTCATCTTTATACAAATTATTATATATATGGATGTTTTCTCTTTTAGAATATGGTATATTTCTATGTAGTTTTATATATAAGAATTTATCTAAATCATTTTTATCAATATCATTTATTAATTGATTATATATATTATAACCATATTTTAATTCATTTGAATCTAAATAATATATTTGTTTTAGAATAGAATATAATATGTTCTTATTATTATAATATAGATTAATAAATTCTAATTTAATAGAAAAAATAAAATAGACTCTCATATTATCACCATAATTAGTATATATAATATGAGTGTCTATTATTGTCTTATTTTAATAATTCTTCTACTTTATTTTCTAAAGTTTTTATATCATAACCAAAATGTTTATATATTCCTTCTTTAGTAGCGCTAGAACCAAATTCATCTACTGTAAGGAGATATTTATCATTAAATATAAGTTTATTCCAAGACATAGAAGAAGCTGCTTCTATGACTATTTTTTTAACTTCAACAGGTAGTATTTCTTCTTTATATTCATCACTTTGTTCTAAGAATCTAGATATACATGGCATAGATACTACTCTAATATCTATTCCCCTACCTTGAAGTCTTTTAGCAACTCTAGTAGCTAGATGTACTTCTTCACCAGTAGCAATTATAATTCCAGCTGGTTTTCTACCAGAATCATATACTACATATCCACCTTTAGATACTTCATTTACTTTTGTAGTTTTAAGTATTGGCAAATTTGTTTTAGAAAGTGAAATAACTGATGGAGAATCAGATTTTTCTGTTATTAATTTATATGTACCAATTACTTCATTAGCATCTGCTGGTCTAAATACTTCTAGGTTTGGTATAGATCTTAGGGATGCTAACTGTTCTATTGGTTGATGTGTTGGACCATCTTGTCCAATACTTATAGAATCATGTGTAAATATATATGTAACAGGTAACCTCATCATGGCTGCTAATCTAATCGGCTCTTTCATATAGTCACTAAAACTTAGGAATGTCGAACCATATGTTTTATATCCACATAGAGAAATACCATTTAATATAGCACCCATAGCATGTTCTCTTACGCCAAAATATATATTTTTACCTAGATAATTATCAAAAGAGAAATTACCTTTGTCATCTATATAATTTTTACAAGCTCCAAATAAATCAGCACTTCCACCTAAAATATTATCACAACTATTTACAATAGAATTTAATATCTTATGAGATGTTTCTCTAGGAGCTTCTTTATTATCCTTAGGTGCATCATATATTAATTCAGTTATATCTAATTTTTTATCATCATTCATTAGATATTTTAATTCTTCTTTTAGTTGATCATCTAAATTATCAATAGATTTTTCAAAATTCTTCTTTATATTTTTACATCTACTATCTATGAAGAATTCCATATCATCTTTAGTAGTCTTAGTTATTACAAAAGGTATATCTCTAATATCCATTTTTTCTTTAATTTGAGTAATATCTTCTGTAGATAGAGGTTTACCATGTACTTCATTAGTACCTTCTAACATAGAATACTTACCAATAGTAGTTTTAATTTCTATTATAGTTGGTTTAGAGACACTTTTCTTTGCTTCTTCTATTGCTTCACTTATTAATACTGGATTAGTGCCATCTTCTACAAATAGATAATTCCAACCCATAGATTTAAATCTTTCTTCTATGTTTTCTGTAAATGTTAAATTAGTATCTCCATCTAAAGAAATATTATTAGAATCATATAATACTATTAATTTATTTAATTTTAATGTTCCAGCAAGACTTAATGCTTCATAGGAAATACCTTCCATTAGATCTCCATCTCCACATAAAGCATAAGTATTAAAATCTATTACTTCATTTTTATCTTTATTAAATCTACTTCTAAGATTTGCTTCTGCAATAGCCATACCAACAGCCATACCTAATCCTTGTCCTAGAGGTCCAGTAGTAGCATCTACACCTGGAGTAACTCCATATTCAGGATGACCTGGTGTTTTAGAACCTAACTGTCTAAAATCTTTTAAATCAGCTACAGTTAAATCAAAGCCTGACATGTATAAAGTCGAATATAATAATGCAGATCCATGTCCTGCAGACATTATAAATCTATCTCTATTAAAATAATTAGGATCCTTAGTATCAATTCTCATATGGTGAGCATATAAACTATATATTATAGGGGCAGCACCTAATACAATACCAGGATGTCCACTACCTGCTTCATTTATCATATCAATACCAATAGATCTAATTTGATCTATTATTTTGTTTTCATCTATTTCAGATGCTTCACGTATAGTAGTAATCAAAATATCACTTCCTTACTTATATATTATAACATAATTTAGTGTTTATCTTACTTTTTATAGATATTTTTAAAGGCAGTATACGTTTTTTGTAAACCTTCTTTATGTGGTGTATATTCAAAATCAAACTCATCTTCAAATAATGATCCATCATAAAATTGAGATTCTTCTAAACTATATGGAAATGGTGTTTCTATATTATTTTTAATTATATTTTCTTTATTCATAAATATTTCGTTATAATCTATATCAGATACTTTATTTAATATTTTAGAAAACTTATTATAATTCATTACTTCATTAGATATTAAATTATATACATGTTTATTATCGCAGCTTTCACATAATTCAAGTAATGCATTAGCAATATCCTTTACATATATCATTTGAAAATAACTATCAGAATCGTTTGGATATATAGCTTTTTTATTTTGTACTATACTTTTTATATATAAACTTTCTCTTTCAGCATAATTATATGGTCCATATATCATACCTGGTCTAACACTGGTATAGTCAATATTCTTTTTTAATGAGTTTTCTATAAGTTCATCTTCTAATATTACTTTACCATCTATATATTCTTTTAATTCTTTTGGATAGTTGTTAGTATTATAATTTAATTTATAATGTTCATTCTTTAGGGTTCTATCTTCTCTATCATAAACATCACATGTACTTACAAATATATATTTTTTAATATTATTAGAAGTATTATCTAATATAGTTTTAATATCATCTTTTTTATAGGCACAAAAATCAACTATACAGTCATAATCTCCAGTGATAGTTTTTAATATATTCTTATCATGTCTATCTCCTTTTATTTCGTTAACTCCTAACTCTTTCATAGAATAAGTTCCTCTATTAAGAAGAGTTAAATCATGTTTAGGAGAAGCAACTATAGTAAATACTCTACCTACGAAATAACTACCACCAACTACTAATATTTTCATGAACCCACCTCTATATAAATTATATCATAAAAAAGAACTTAAAGAAATTTCTTTAAATCCTCTACTAGTTTTTCTTGCATATTAACAAACTTTGATATTAAACTATTTACTTCTTTATCTATTTTTTTATTATTAAGTAGTTTTCTACCTTCTATAACTCCCATATTTACTCCTTGAAGCATAATTTCTGCAATTTTAGAATTACTCTTATCAGTAAATGTCTTCATTTCTACTCCTGACCATGTCATAGCTTTAGTCATTATATTAGAGTCCTTTGCTTCCTCATCCTTATCAGATTTATAATTTTTATATAATTTATTTGCTTCTTCTGATACTTCTTCATATTGATTGTAGCTATCTTTTAGTAATTGTTTTAAATTTTTATCTTTTACTTTATCTAATAAAAAATCAACTGCATCCATACCCATACATGCACCTTTATTTACTTCATCTAATGCACTTATATTTTCTTTATTCATAATATCCTCCTAATTATAGTATGGATATTTACTTATTATATATACATAAGAAAACTCAAACATATAGTTTGAGTTTTATACATCACATCTAAAATTTATGCATTCTTTCTAATTGAATTAATATAGTTAAATACTAATCCTAATCCATATAGGAATACTACCAAACCGATTAATCCTCCTAGTACTGGAATTAAGCTTACAATTTTTACTACTGTAATACCAACTAATAATGATAAATATTTATTTTTCTTCTTCATCCATTTTTTGTCAATTGCATTACCAACTATATAGTATACAAATAAACTTGCGATGTATAGAGCTATTGCATATACGGCAACTGTCATTAGTGAAATTGGTGTAAATAATCCAGTAAATACCGCAAATAATGCAACTATTGGTACTATGAAGAATACTCCTAAACCAATCAAAGATTTTTTAGCTATAATAGAAGCTTTAATTTCTTCTTTTGTTAATTTCTTATCTAATTTAGGTAATAACCATAATATTGCTACCATAGTAATAAATGCAGTTATAATTGCAAATATTGTATCAACAATTTTTTCTAATATAATAGTAGCAGTATCTTTCTTTTCTTGCTTTACTTTTTCTTTTGTAATTACTATATTTTTAATATTATTCTTACTTAATCCAGTTACTTTAGTACCTTTAGAATAAGTTAATTTACCTAATACTCTAGTATTATCATCTAATATTATGTTTTCTGCATCGATATAAGCATCACCTTTAATTGTTGCTCCACTTAAATCTATTGTTTCTGCTCCTGCTCTTAAGTCTCTTCCAATTATAGATTTAACTTTTATTGTACTAGCAGCTAGGAATGCATCTCTTCCTATGAAAGCATTATTTGTTAATGTAATATATCTACCCGCTATAAAAGCATCAGTAGTAATTTTTTCATTTACATCAACTGTGTTACCACCATAGAATCCATATGGTGCTTTACCTTCTAGTGTTACTTTGTCACCAGCAACAAATGAAATACCATTTACATCTGCTTTATTAGTAACATCTTTACCAAAAAGTAATTTAACTGAATCAAATTTACCTTTTTGTGTTACTACATCTCCTGCTGTAGTAAGTCCTTTAGCACTTGCGTTGATTGCTACAAATATAAATGCAACTGCTATAAATAATATACTTAATAAATATTTTTTATTTTTCATAATCTACTCCTTCTTTTATCTTTCAATTACTGTTGTAGTTCCTAATTTTGTTTTACCATAATATATGTCAACTTCGTCTCCAGTTTTCAACTCATCAGTATCTTTTAATGGATATCCTAGTTGTGTATATGATTCATTTGCTTTGATCTTTGCAATATCTGAAGTAAATACAGTCATTTTTTTATTATCTTTTTTAACTATAAATTTACCCATATCTAGTTTAACCAAATCATTATTACTATTATCAAAAACTACTGATAAGTTAAAGACATTATTAAGATTGATTATATCCATATCCTTTAAAATAGCTCCATCAATTGTTATTTTGTCACCTTCAACTACTACTTTATTTATTATTTTATCTTTTTGTTCTGTCTTTTTATTATCTTTAGTTTTTTCTTTAGCACAACCTATTAGTAATATACCACAACAAAATACCATTAATATAAGTAATACTTTTTTAATACTTTCACCTCCCAACGACACTTTTTATTGAATTTATTTTCTCATATGTAAAGCAAAAAATCAATCGTATGGATTGATTATCTTGTCTTTACTTTAATTGTTTTATGTTTGTTTGGATTTCCTTCTCTATGATAATAGCTTGTTGTTCCTTCACTGACATTAACTTCTACACCACCTGGAATACGAACATCCATTAATTTATCTTTTTGAGCCGTATTAACTCCAATATTTTTATCTTTGTCTTCTTTATAATAAGGTACTAATGATTCTTGATCTACAAATATACCATATTCTGGAGGCATATTATAGATAACTAATTCATCACTATATTTATTAGTTACTAATCCTTTATATAATTTAATTTTATCTTTTAAAGATTTTATCCAATCTAAATTTATATAGTATCCATTACCAATATCTAATAATTGATTATATTCTTGGAATGTTTTTACTTCTTTATTTTCATTTTTTAGTATAGTACCAATATAAATATCTTTCTTTTTCATAATTCACCTCTAAATTTGATTATTATTATATCAAAATAAAAAAAATAACTCAAGTAATACTTGAGTTTATTTTTAATTGGTGCGAGTAACAGGAGTTGAACCTGCACGTCTAAGACACTAGATCCTAAGTCTAGCGCGTCTGCCAATTCCGCCATACTCGCATATAAAAATGGTGGACCCTATTGGACTCGAACCAATGACCGTCCGGTTATGAGCCGGATGCTCTAACCAACTGAGCTAAGGGTCCATGACCATTTAATAATAACATATATTATTAAATGTTGCAACCAATTTTTTATTGTTTTCAATAAAAAAATAAAGTATTTTAACTACTTTATTTCTCTAACATATTTAATAAATTAATCTTAAATACATCCTTCTCTGGATTTGTTTTAGAAATCATTACTCCTTTATATGTAGAAAGTTCTGCTCTATGACCTTCATCTAATATATTTTCTGGAGTTATGTTTGTTAAAAGAATAATACCTTTTTCAGTATAAACTGTATAATGTAAGATTATTTCTCCATGTACTTTAGCAAATAACTCATCTGTAGGTAATTTTAATTCAAAAGATATTGTTTTATCTTTATCATTCTTTGATACTTCAGCACCTAGGAAATTACCTTTTCTTATTTCTGGATAATAATCGAATGTTAACTTCTTATAAGCTAACATATTATACTTTCTTACTGATCTTTCTTTTTTTCTAAAATCATTTTCATCCAAGTATTCAAATATATAAGTCTTTTCCATATATATTCAACCCCCCTGTGAATATTTTCTTTGAACCCCTGTACCATCAAAGTAAACATATTATACCACAAAAACGTTTACTTGTCAATATTTTACACTTTTTTATTAATATTTTTTATTTAAATTAAAATAAGCATCTGTTACTTTTTGCGTTATTCTATAAGTAACTAGGCTTGCAAAATCACTACTACTTGGTCTAGATGAATCTGGAGAAGTTACAATAATTGACATTTTTGGCTTATTGTATGGTGCATAGCCTATGAATGAACTAGTTATAGTCTCTGTATCAATTACTCCATCATTATCAGTATCTAAAAAGCTTTGCGATGTACCTGTTTTACCAGCTGGATTATATTCATCTGACATATAGCCTACTCCATAAGCACCAGGTGCATGTGTTACTGCATAGAATCCTTCATGTATTCTATCCATAAATTCTTTTTTAGTTTTAATTTGGTTTAGTTTTTTTGGTTTTATTCTTAATATAACTTTACCAAGTTTATTAGTATTAGTTCCTTCGTGTACTTCTTTTAACAAATGTGGTTTTAATCTGGTACCATTATTCGCAATAGTAGATATATATTGAGACAATTGTATTGGTGTATATGTTTCATATTGTCCCATGACAAAATCTAATAAGTTACCTGCTTTTTTATCTTGTGATGAGTATCCTGTACTTTCTATTGGCAAATCTATACCTGTTTTTACTCCTAGTCCAAATGAATTATACATACTTCTATAAGTATTAAAAGCTTTTTTATTAAAATTTAATTTCATTCCAGGAAAATACTCTTGTCCATTTACTCTAATTGCTGTTTTAAACTGATATACATTGGAACTTTTAGCTAAGGCTGTTATATCATTGATAGTTCCTAATGTATGTGAAGAACATTTTTCTGGTACTCCTGCTACTTCTATACACTCATCTACCATATATTCTCCCATTTTAATAACTCCGGTATTATATCCAACTAACATAGAAGCTCCTTTTACTACAGAACCTGGGGTAATTGGAGAAGTTAATATAGAAGAAGTTGAATCTACTATTTTATCTCCAACTATTTTTTTAGATGACATAGCAAGTATTTCTCCAGTATTTGGATCTTGTATAACTACACTTGAATGATCATAATACTCAGTATTTGCTTCACCCTTAGTTCTTATTACTTCTTCTGTTAATATATCTTCTACTTGTTTTTGTAAATTAATATCTATAGATAAAACTATGTCATTGCCTCTTTTACCATTCTTTATTAATTTTAATTCATGAGAATTAATTACTTCATATTTATCTTTTGTACCTTTTAAATATTTTTCATATTCCTTTTCAATATAACTTAATCCAACTCTATCATTTAGAGCATATCCTTTTTTTAAATATTTAGCTTTTTCTTCTTGTGGTAATCCCTGTGTTGTAGTAGATACATTACCTAGCATAGTTTTAAATACATCTCCATATGGATATACTCTTTCCCATTCTAATTTAGTATTAAAACCATCTAGTTTAGCATTATTTTCAGCAATATAAGCATACTCTACATCATTTACATTATTTTTAATGGTTTTTTCATCATAAGTATAACCTTTATTCATTAAATAATATAGATAAGCTGCTTTTATATCTTTATTATTAAATATTTCTAAATCTTTATCAGTTATTCTATTTATTTTTAATTCTTCTAAGTCTTTTATAGTTAATTTTCTAGTTTTTAATTGTTCTTTTTCTTCTTCAGTTATTTTTTTATTACATTTTTTAGGATATTTAGCTAAGAAAAACTCTTTTTTTGCTCTTAAAGTTATTTTGCTATAATCTAAATCTATATGAGGAGATACTTCATAAGCTAAATTAATTAATCTTTCATTAGAATATCCTTTACTCTTTTTAAATACTATTGATTTAACTGCTTTATTATCAACTATAATATTATAATTTCTATCATATATTCTTCCTCTAGGAGAAGAAGTACCTTCTATTTTAGTATTAGCTAATTCTTTTATATTTTCTTTATATTTATTATTATCTATTATCATTACTTTATATAACTCTATAAATATAATTACAAATAATAAAATTATTCCACCTAAAAACACTATTAATCTCTGATTAATAATTTTGTCATAATTAAACTTCTTTTTCTTTATATTCTTTTTCATGGAATTATCCTTTCTATATATAGTTTATCACATTTTTTATAACTTATTTCATATATTTTATAAAGAGGTGAATTATGTATAAGGAATTAGCTTTAAAATATATAAAAAATTTAACTCCTAATGATATTTATAATTATGCGAAGAGTAAAAATATTAATTTATCTAATGAAGAAGTTAATATAATATTTAACTTTATATTAAATTATTATGAAGATATTTTAAATAAAAATACTAGTGTATTTGATAAATTAAGATCTAGGATTAGTAATGAATTATATAATAAAATTATATTAATCTATGATGAAAATAAGAACAAGTATTTATAACTTGTTCTTATTAGATTCCTAATGGGAATTTTAATTGTTTATTTTTTACTTTTATTTCTTCTTTTGGATAATCTTCTATTTTAATATCATCTACTTTAAAATCGTCAAAGTATTTAATATCTTTATTTAATTCTATTTTAGGTTCGCAGTTTATTGGTTCTCTATTTAACATTTCTATGGCTTGATTAATATGTCTATCATATATTTGAACATTTATTGGTTTCCATGTAAATTTACCTGGTATTAAATCTAATTCTCTAGCAACCATTTTTTGTAGTACTACGTATTGAACTTGGTTAATGCAACCGGCAGTTGCGAAATCACTTGATCTTTGTACCATAGTCATATCTAAATAGTCACATCCATCCCATTCGTGTCTTACATTCCATATAGTTAAGAAAGCGCAGGGTTTTAGACCATGTGGATCTAAGAAATCTGACTCTTGCCATAGGCTTGTTATATTTCTTCTATTATCTATATTATTTTTGATATTATTTATTACTTCTTCTTTTAACATATTATATTTATTAACTGTTTCTCCATAACAAGAACCTATTGTAGGATGTCCTTTATCATTTAATATATAATTACCTGATTTATCTTTTAATGCCCAATCTTTCCACCAATTATTTATTCTATGATCGGTATCCCAAGTATTATTTCCTAATAATTCATCAAATTCTACTAAATCATTACTTTGTTTTTGATATATCCATAATATTTCAGCAATAGCTGCTTTTGTTGCGATTGGTCTTAGCGTTATTAATGGAGACTCACCTTTGGATAAATCATAGTTACATTCTATTCCACTATTAACACTTAAAGTATGAGCAGGTACTAAATGCTTTATACCATTATTTTCTTTTATTATTTGATCATTAGGAGCAACTTTTATTTCATAATCTTCTTTTGTCCATATTACATTCTTTTTCATATTATAAGTGGCATTTTCATAGAAATCTTCATATTGAGGACGAGGATTTCTATCTAAAGTACCTTTTTCTAATATTTTATTCAATATTATTTTTGTATACATATCTCCTTTTGTACCAATTGGATCATTATTTCTATTTAATAATTTTTTTCTATTGTGTTTTACTTCTGGATAAGTTAAGTTGTTTAAACTTATAAAGTTTTCTCCTAATTTTATTTTTTCAATATTAATTCTATCATAATTAAATCTTTTTATCATTCAAATCACCTGTTAATATTATATATTATTTATTAATTTAGTCAAGAAAAAAGCATTACTACTTTATTTTAAGAGTAAGCTTTTTTTCTTTTTCTTCTTCAGCATATTCAGTATATAATTCAAGTGGATTTATAATTAGATCAGGAATCTCTGGATCAGGTATTCTTTTATCTAATTGTCTTAACCACCAAGATTCTAATTCACCTTTTTCAAAAGCTCCTAAAGTATCTCTAGAAACTAGTGTTTGATATGCTTCAAACACTATAGTCCATGCATCATCATTAGCTTTTATATCATCATTGCTTGTTATTTTACAAATTAGATTTCCTAATAATGTAGTAGCTTCTCTATATCCATGACTTTCTTTAAAAGCTTCATCAAATATATCTATATCATCAGAATCATCTGACCATACATTTTCTCTTTTTATTTTTTCTACTTTATCATAAATTAAGTCTTCTCTTTCCTCAATTTCAAAATTATCTCCATAATGATTTTTTACTTTTCTACTCATTTCTATTACCTCCGGGAACAACTATTATACGCTATTTATATATAATGTCAACAAAAAAAGAAACTTTTTTAAAGTTTCTTATTTATTGTCTTTTGTAAACTTATTAAACTTATTTATTTCAGAAGTTTCTAAGTTAGTTTTTGATAGTTTATCTATTAAAGTTTTTTGTTCTTTAGATAATTTCTTAGGAGTATAAACTTTAAACATTACAAACATATCTCCTTTATGATTATTGTGTTTGTTGTTTATACCTTTACCTCTAATTCGTTGTTTATCTCCACCGTTAGTACCAGCTTTAATATTTAATTTTACATTACCATATAATGTAGGAATGTCTTTTTTACAACCTAAAGCTGCTTCTGCAAGGGTAAGTGGTACTTCTAAATAAATATCATCATTATCTCTTTCAAAATATTTATGTTTACCTACTACAAATTCTAAGTATAGATCTCCATTGTGACCTCCGTTTGTACCAGGACTTCCTTTTCCACTAACTCTTAATCTATCACCAGTATCTATACCAGCAGGTATATTAACAGTAATAGTTTTGTTCTTTTTAACTTTCCCTTTACCACGACATGTAGAACATTTTGTTTTATATGTTTTACCAAGACCATTACATTCTGGACAAGTACTTTTTGACATGAAAGAACCTAAAATAGTTCTTTGTTCTTGTGTTATAGTACCACTACCATGACATGTAGAACATGTTTCTTCATCAAATCCACCTTTTCCAGTACATTCTTCACAGTCTTCAACTACATCTAAATCAAATTTTTTATGAGTACCGTAAACTGCTTCGTCAAAAGATAAATCCATTCTCATTAAGATATCACTACCACGAGTAGCTCTAGTACGGGAAGATCCTCCAAAATCAAATCCTCCACCAAATCCTGATCCTCCTCCGAAGATAGAATCAAATATATCTCCAAAGTCAAAATCAGCTGAGTTGAATCCAGCTCCTCCAAAGCCATTAAATCCTCCTGCTCCACCTGGTCCTCCAGAATTTACTCCTGCATGACCAAACTGATCATAAGATTTTCTTTTATTTGCATCAGAAAGGACAGAGTAAGCTTCTTGTGCTTCTTTAAATTTCTTTTCGGCATCTGGATTATCTTTATTTAAATCCGGATGAAATTCTTTTGCTTTTTTACGGAATGCACTTTTAATTTCAGCATCAGTTGCATCTTTAGATACTCCTAATACGTCATAATAGTCTCTTTTTTCTGCCATATAATCACCTCTAGCTTATATTAACAATATTAAGGAAGTAGTAAATACTACTCCTTGATATTTTATTCTTCAATGTCTGCTTCTTCTACTTTATCATCTTTCTTATCATCGGACTCTTCAGTAGATTCTTCAGTTTGTCTTTCTTTAGCAGCTTGTTCATAAACTTTAGAAGCAAGTGCCATAGCTTTTTCTTGAACTTTTTCTTTTTCTTCTTTAATCTTATCGATATCGTCACCTTCTAAAGCTTTCTTAAGATCTTTAATTAAGTCTTCAGCTTCTTCAACTTCTTTCTTATCAGCTTTATCACCTAAATCTTTGATAGCTTTTTCAGTTTGGAATACCATTTGTTCAGCTTCGTTTTTAATTTCAGCTTCTTCTTTACGTTTTTCATCAGCTTCTTTATTCTCTTCAGCTTCTTTACGCATTTTTTCTACTTCTTCATCACTTAAATTTGTACTAGAAGTGATTGTAATTGATTGTTCTTTATTAGTACCTAAATCTTTAGCAGTAACATTAACAATACCATTTGCATCTATATCGAATTTAACTTCGATTTGAGGAACCCCTCTAGGTGCAGGTGGAATATTTGTTAATTGGAATCTTCCTAAAGTTTTATTATCTGGTGCCATTGGTCTTTCACCTTGTAATACATGAATATCAACAGCTGGTTGATTATCAGCAGCAGTTGAGAACACTTCTGATTTAGAAGTAGGTATAGTTGTATTTCTTGGAATTAATGTAGTCATAACACTTCCTAATGTTTCAATACCAAGTGATAATGGTGTAACATCTAAAAGTACTATATCATTAACATCTCCAGTTAATACTCCACCTTGAATAGCTGCTCCCATAGCAACAACTTCATCAGGGTTAACTTCACGTGAAGGTTCTTGACCTAATTCTTTAGTTACTAAATCATAAACTAAAGGTACACGTGTACTTCCTCCAACAAATATTACTTTATCTATATCTTTCTTAGTCATTTTAGCATCTTTTAAAGCCTTTTTAACTGGTTCAATAGTAGATTCTACTAAATCTCTAATTAAATCCTCAAATTTAGCTCTAGATAGTTCCATATCTAAATGTAATGGCTCTCCATCATCACCTTTAGCTATAAATGGTGCAGATATTTGAGTAGTAACTACTCCAGATAAATCTTTCTTAGCTTTTTCAGCAACTTCTTTTAAACGTTGCATAGCCATTTTATCTTTAGATAAATCTATACTGTTTTCCTTTTTAAATTCTTTTACTAAATAATCTATAATTTTTTCATCAAAGTCATCTCCACCTAATTTATTGTTACCATTAGTAGATTTAACTTCAAATACTCCATCACCTAATTCAAGTATAGATACGTCAAATGTACCTCCACCTAAATCGTATACTAGGATAGTTTGTCCTTCTTCTTTTTCTAATCCATAAGCAAGTGCAGCTGCTGTTGGTTCATTAATAATTCTTTCTACTTCTAAACCAGCAATCTTACCAGCATTTTTAGTTGCTTGTCTTTGTGAATCATTAAAGTATGCAGGAACAGTAATAACTGCCTTTTCTACTTTTTCTCCTAAATAACTTTCTGCATAATCTTTAATATAAGATAAAATCATAGCAGAAACTTCTTCTGGTGTATATTTTTTACCATCTAATTCTACTTTTTTAGAAGTTCCCATTAATCTTTTAATTGAAGATACTGTATTTGGATTTGTTAATGCTTGTCTTTTAGCAGCATCTCCTACTATTTTTTCTTTCTTTTTAAATGATACTACAGATGGTGTAGTTCTTCCTCCTTCTGGATTTGGAATAACTTTAGCTGCTCCAGCTTCCAATACTGCAGCACATGAATTTGTTGTACCTAAATCGATACCTATTATTTTTCCCATTAATCATCTCTCCTTTATTTTTGATTTATTTTTACTGAGGCAGGTCTAATAACTCTACCTTTTAATTTATAACCTTTAGCTAAAACTTCTAGAACAATATCATCATCTTTATCTTCTATACAGTCTGTTACTAAAGCTTCTTCTAAATTAGGATCAAATTCTTCTCCAACCCTATTAATTACTTCTACTCCAGCTTTTTCTAATATATTCATTAAATTTTGATATATTAATTTTACTCCATCAACAAATTTTGATTCTTCACTATTAGCAGCGATTGCTCTTTCAAAATTGTCTATTACTGGAAGTAATTCAGATATTAAGTCTTGATTAGCAAATTTTAATATATTAGCAGTTTCTTCATCTTTTCTTTTACGATAATTTATTAATTCTGCTTGAGCTAATCTAACTTTTTCATCTAATACTTTGTTTTCTTCTGTTAATTTAGAAATTTCTTCTTCTATCTTTAACATTTCTTTATTAACATCTTTTTTAGATTTTTTCTTAACTTTAATTTCTTCATCTAAAGTCTCTACTTTTTCTTTTGCCATAATACCTACCTTTCTATATTCTCTTTCATGTATTCTAACATTGAAACAACTCGATCATATTCCATTCTTTTAGGACCTATAATCGCTAAAGTTCCTTCTTCTCCACCAGCATTAAATTTAGTTTTAATAACTGTAACATCATCATCTATATTAGATTCTTTTCCAATATATACTTTAATGTTATTATCAGAATCTTCTTCAATATTTTGAAGTAAGTCTTCATCTTCTAATTTATTAAAGACATTCTTAATCTTATCAACATTACTAAATTCTGGTTGATTTAAGAACTTAGATTTACCTACAACATTAACATCATGATTTGTAAAATCATTAAACACATGATAGAAGGCATTATATAATTGTTCATGCTGTTTTACATATTTGCCTATAATTGGCTTGATTTCATACTCTAATTTAGTAGAAATCTCATCTATAGGAGTACCTACAATTAACTTGTTAATTAGTCCAACAGTTTTCTTAATTTCTTCTAAAGACACTTCTTTAAGTTGAATATTTTTATGTTCTACATGTCCTTTGTCAGTAACTATAATTACTATCATACTAACATCATCAATCGGAACTACTTCTATTTTTTTAAGAAGATTCTCATGAGAAGTACTACCAAGTACTACAGTAGCATAATTAGTCATATCTGATATAACCTGCAAACTCTTAGTTATTACATCAGATAAGGCAAGTTGCTGATTATGAAATACTAATTGAAGTCTTAACATGTCTTCTCCAGTCATTTTCTTAGTTTCCATTAGATTATCTACATAATAACGATAACCTTTTTCACTAGGAATTCTGCCAGAAGAAGTATGAGTTTTTTCTAATAGTTGTTGATCCTCTAAAGCAGCCATTTCATTACGAATAGTTGCGCTAGAACATTTTAATTTTTTACTAATTAATTTAGAACCTACTGGTTTAGCTAACTTAATATAGTGTTCAACTATTAACTTCAAAATCTTATTCTGTCTATCAGTTAACATAAGCAAACCCTCCTAGCACTTTATTTATATGAGTGCTAATTATATTGTATACAAAAAATTAGCACTTGTCAACTATATAGTGCTAATTTTTTTATTTTTATTGTTAATTTATTATATATCTATCTGCATATCTAATACCAAGTAAAGTTTCCTTTCTAGAGCCACTGTAAACTTCTCTAAAAGATCCATCTTCATTAGTTTCTGAAACTGATATTTTATGATTTGGATACTTTCTAAAATCTTCGTGGAAATGCCATACTGCTATCTCGCTTAGATTATATTTGCTACCTAAATTTATTGTTATACATAAACTTTTTGAAGTATCAGTATTTTTAACTCCGAAATAAGTTCCACTTTCTTGTTTTGATATTTTATTATCAAATATTACTTTTTGTGCATCGATTCCACCAGAACCTGTTGTCCCACCTTTATTATCAAATTCCCAAGTTTTTGATGATAAGTCTATTTTATTGTTGTTGTTATCATAAGCTTGAATTTCAGTCCAAAATACCCAAGAATTATTATTAATACTATTCATGCAGTCTCTTATATATTGAACATTATTTAATTTTGTTTCTTGCTCTGGAATTGGCACTTTGTTTTCAGGATCATTTGATAATTTGGATATTTTAAATTCTGAATTAGTTTTTGATTCGGCTGTATATTTAACAGCTGAAAAATGTTTGATATCAGCTTCATTTGGATTCTCACCAAAAGTTATATATGAAACTTCATCTGCATCTTTTGCTTTTAAATATACATTTATCTTTTCATCTTTTTTAAAATATGCAACTCCTGAAAATTTATTTGTTGTATCCCATAGTTCTATTAAATACCAGCCATCTTCTAATATAAATATTTTTCTTCCTGCTTCGTCATCTATATCTTGATCATATACAAAATGTTGATTAATATTAGAATATCTATTTAACTCATCATCTATTTGATACATCAAATTCTTAGTATTTTTTCTAGTAGTTCCTAAAGTAGCCATTAAAGCTACTACTATTAGAAATATTATTAATATTGATCCATATAATAGTGTTGATATAGCAAATCCCTTATTATTTAATCTTTTCATAGTATCACCTATCTTAAAATAATTCTATCATAATTGTTTTAATATTACTACCCATTTATCATTATACTTTTTATCTTTAATCACTTTGTAATTTTTAGGATATATTATTTTATTAATATCGCTACTTTCAGCAACTATAATTCCTTTATTATTTAATAATTTATATTTATCTATTAATTCAATACTCTTTTCTATATAATTTGTATTATATGGTGGATCTAAAAAGATAATATCAAATTTTATATTATTTTCTTTATAATAATTTAATGCTTTTTTATAATCGGTATTTAAAATATTAAAGTTTTCTATACCAATATTTACTATATTATTCTTTATTGTATTATATGCTTTTTTATTATTATCAACAAAATAGACATATTTGGAACCCATACTTAAAGCTTCTATTCCTAGATTACCACTACCAGAAAACAAATCTAATACTACTGATTCATTTATATAGTCTTGTATCATAGCGAACAGACTTTCTTTTACTCTATCCATTGTAGGTCTTGTACCATCAATATCAAAACCTAATATTTTTCTTCCTTTATACTTACCACTAATTACTTTCACTGACATTTTCTCCCTTTGTTTATTTCTTTTAGTTTTGTATTAATAGACATTATTAAAAGATTTAAATCTGTTTCAGATTCTTTATACTTTTTAAATAATTCGTTATTATATATTTCTTTTTTTATAGATTCTTTATTATTTAGTTTGTATTCATTAATTAAATTTAATAGGTCTTTTTCTTTTTCTACTTCTTTATTTAATTTATTAATTCTTATAATAACTTCTTCATTATTTAAAGATGTTTTTAAATTGTCTATCTTTTCTAATAATTCTTCCATATGTATATTTTATCATAATTATTTTAATACATCTATAAATGTAGAAATTAAATTGATATTTCTTGTTAAAGTATCTATTTTATCTATAGTAGTTTGTTTGTATTTCTGTCTCATTTCTTGTTCTAGTTTTTTTATAGATTGTATATCTCTATTTAATTCTTTATACCAATATGAATTTTCTCTTAAATAATTATATATATTAGGATTATTCTTAATTATATTTATTGTGTGTTTATCCATATTAATCCTCAAAATATTTATACATTGGTCTAGGTTCATAATTATTATTTGTATTATTAGAACCTAATCCTATTTCTTGTAGTAAATTAATTGTTTTTTGAATATTTTTAATTCCTGATTGAATAGAATTCATGTCTATATTTTTTATAGTACTTATAAAATCTGATATTGTGGTTTGTTTAGTGTTTAAATATTCATTCCAGATAGTAGAATCTTCTCCATATATTTCATATAATTCATATAGTTTCTGCCAACTAGTTTTACCTTCTATTATTTGATTAGCTAATTCTGTATGATTTCTAGCAAAGTTTTTAAATGATTCTTTTGACATAATATCACCTATTTAAGTATATGAAAAAAAGAGAAATAATTTTCTCTTTTTATTATTTTAAGAAATCATCTATAGTCATTAATCTATCATCTATTTCTTTTAGAGAAACAGTTTTCTTAATCTCTTCTTTTTTCTCCTCTTTAACTTCAGTAGTTTCTTTCTTTTTAGATGTTTCTTTAGATAATAAATCTACTTTTATAAATACATCTTCTAATTTTTGTTTTGATATTTGTGTACCAGTAGAATATCTATCATTAATAGATAATTCAGTTACTTTAATATATTTTATTTTATTAGATTTTAATCCTATATAATTATTGTTTTTTGTTATAAATGATTTTAGTACTTTATATGGGTTAGTTTTTACTTCTCTTAATAATACTAATCCTCTTCTAGATCTAGTAGATAATTCAAATTCTGTTAATCTAATTCTTTTACCAGTACCTTTATCAGTAATAACAGAAATAAATTCATCTTCATTATAATCAAAGTTATTAACAGATATTACATGATCATCTTTTAATTTAATAGCTTTAACACCACTAGCTTTTACTCCTACTACTGGAATTTCATTAGTTTTAAAACTTAATCCATATCCAGAATCAGTAGTAATAAAGACAGTATCTTTTTCTTCTATAAAGGCATCAATTACATAGTCGTTATCTTTTAATTTCATACAACTAGTTGGTTTAGAATATCTAAGTAATTTAAAGTCAGATAATTTACTGCGTTTAATCATACCATTATGAGTAGAAATAATTATATTCTTATCAGATTTAAAATCATATGCAGGAATAGATGAAATAACATCTTCATCAGAAGATATTTCTATTATATTACTTACATGTTTAGGCATATCTTTCCATTTTAAATCAGGTATTATATGTACTGGAATATGTAAGTAATTTCCTTTAGTTGTGAATACTAATAAAGTATCAGTAGTATTCATTTCATATAAACCTATTACATAATCATTTTCTTTAATAGTTAAATCTTCCATATTAGAAGCTTTATAAGATCTAAACGAAGTACGTTTTATATATCCATCTTTAGTTACTACAACTACTACATCTTCTTTTTGTATCATTGCAGTAGTATCTATTTTAATTTCGGTTATTTCTTCTTTAATATCAGTAAGTCTTGGAGTTGGATATTCTTTTTTAACTGCTTTTAATTCTTTTTTCATTACATATTTTAAAGCATCTTCACTAGAAAGAATCGCTTGTAGAGCTTCTATTTTCTTCTCTAGTGCAGCTTTTTCTTCTTCTAAAGCAACTACATCTGTATTAGTTAATCTATATAATTGCAATGTTACAATAGCTTCTGCTTGTTCCATAGTAAAATCAAATTCTTTTACTAAGTTTTCTTTAGCATCACTTTTATTTTTAGATGCTCTAATTACTTTAATTACTTCATCTAAGATAGCTAAACATTTAATTAAACCTTCAACTATATGATATCTTGCTTGTGCATGACGTAAATCAAATTCAGTACGACGACGTACTACTTCTTTTTGATGATTTATAAATGCATCTAATGCTTTTTTTAATCCTAATAATTTAGGTCTTCTATTTACAATAGATACCATATTAAAGTTATAACTTATTTGCATATCAGTATTTTTAAGTAAATAGTTAACTACTAAATCTATATTAGCATTTTTCTTTAAATCAATTACTACTCTAATATCTGAAGCAGATTCATCTCTAACTTCACTAATTCCATCTATTTTTTTATCTATTCTAATATCATCTATTTTTTTAACCATATTAGCTTTATTAGATTCATATGGAATTTCTGTAATTATAATTTGTTTCTTTTTCTCATCTATTTCATATCTACTTTTAATTATAATTCTACCCTTACCTGTTTCATATGCACTTCGAATACCATCAAGTCCTTCTACAATTCCTCCTGTAGGAAAATCTGGACCTTTTACATATTTCATTAAAGTATCTAACTGACAGTTAGGATTATCTATTCTATGTATTGTAGCATCTATTATTTCATTTAAATTATGAGGTGGTATATTTGTTGCATATCCTGCAGAAATACCTTGAGATCCATAAACTAATAAGGCTGGAAATCTTGCAGGTAATACAGTTGGTTCTGTTGTAGTATCATCAAAGTTAGGAGAAAATTCAACTGTATCTTTATCTATATCTTTAAGCATTTCATTACTAATTTTAGAAAGTCTTGCTTCTGTATAACGATATGCAGCAGGAGAATCTCCATCTATTGATCCATTATTTCCATGCATATCAATATATGGGAGTCTTGTCTTCCAAGATTGTGACATTCTAACCATAGCATCATATATAGAAGTATCACCATGTGGATGGTAATTACCTATAACGTCTCCAACAGTCTTAGCACTTTTTCTATATCCTTTGTCATAAGTATTACGTTCTTTATTCATAGAATACAATATACGACGTTGTACAGGTTTTAATCCATCTCTTGCATCAGGTATAGCACGATCTTGAATAATATATTTAGAATAAGATCCAAAACGTTCACCCATAATATCTTCTAGTGTATAGTCAAATATCTTTTCTATAACTTCCTCAATTTTAGTTTGTTTTTTTGGCATTATATCACCTACTATTTGTTATTTAAATTTGATAATCATCTTCTAATGAGAATTCTACATTCTCTTCTATCCATTCCTTACGAGGAGGTACATCATCTCCCATAAGTATAGAAACACGTTTTTCTGCTAATTGTGCATCTTCAATATTAACTCTTATTAATGTTCTTGATCCTGGTCTCATAGTTGTTTCACATAATTGATCGGCATTCATTTCACCAAGACCTTTATATCTTTGAATATCACATCTTTTTCCTTTAGATTTTTCTTTCATTTCTTCTATTGTATAAGCATATTCTATCTCTTTACCACTTTGTATTTTAAATAGTGGTGGCAGTGCAACGAATAGCCTTCCATCTTCTATTAATGGTCTCATATATCGATAGAAGAATGTTAAAAGTAAACATTGAATATGTCCACCATCTTCATCAGCATCGCTCATTATAATTACTTTATTATACTCACAATCACTTATATCAAAGTTAGGACCATAACCAGCTCCAATAGTATAAATCATTGTATTTATTTCTTCGTTTTTTAATATATCTTCTTCTTTAGTCTTTTCTGTATTTAAAACTTTACCTCTAAGTGGAAGGATTGCTTGATATTTACGATCTCTACCTTGTTTAGCAGAACCTCCTGCAGAATCACCCTCGACTAAGAATAATTCCTTTTTCTTTTTATCTTTACTCTGTGCAGGAGCAAGTTTACCAGAAAGACTTCTTTCTTTAGCATTTTTCTTACTACCTTTTCTAGCTTCAGCTCTTGCTTTACGAGCAGCTTCTCTAGCTATTTTACTTTTTAAACTTTTATTAATTAATTCAGTAGCAATAGATTTATTTTCTTCTAAAAATACTCTTAAATTATCACTAACTATATTTTCTACTACAACTCTTGCTTGTGGAGTACCAAGTTTACCTTTAGTTTGTCCTTCAAATTGTAATAATTCTTCTGGTATTTTTAAACTAATTACTGCAGTTAATCCTTCACGTACATCACTACCCTCAAGTGACTTTTCTTTTCCTTTAATAAAACCATTACTTTTTGCATAATCATTAAATACTTTAGTTAAAGCTGTTTTAAATCCTACTTCGTGTGTTCCACCATCTATAGTTTTAACGTTGTTTACAAAACTAACTATATTTTCATTATATTTATCTGTATATTGAAGTGCTATATCAACTTCAATTTTATCTTTTTTACCATTTATAGATAATACTTTGTGTAAAGTATTTTTACCTTTATTAATATCTTCTACAAATTCTTCTATACCACGTTCATAATGGAATTTAGCACTTCTTTCATCTTCTTCATCAACTACTTCTATAGTAATACCTTTTAATAAGAATGCAGATTCTTGCATTCTTTCACAGATTGTAGTGAAAGAAAAATTTGTAGATGAGAATATTTCATCATCTGGCATAAATCTTACTGCTGTACCTGTACGATTTGTTGTACCAACTTGTTTTAATGATTTATCTACATGTCCACCATTTTTAAAACTTATAAAATATTCTTTTTTATCTCTTTTAATAGTTACTTCCATCCATTTAGAAAGTGCATTAACAACACTAGATCCAACACCATGAAGTCCTCCAGATACTTTGTAACCATCTGATTCAAATTTACCTCCAGCATGTAATACTGTAAATATTACTTCTGGTGTAGACTTACCTGATTTATGTGTTCCAGTAGGAAGTCCTCTACCATGATCTTCTACACTTATTGATTTATCAGAGTGAATTGTAATTTTAATGTAATCACCAAAACCATTAATAGCTTCATCTATAGAATTATCTACAATTTCCCACACTAAATGATGAAGACCTCTTTTATCAGTAGAACCAATATACATACCAGGTCTTTTTCTAACTGCGTCTAATCCTTCTAATATTTTAATTGATGAGTCGTCATATTTTAAAGCCATTTATTATCACTCCTATACTCACATCTATTATTATACCGAAAAATAAAGGGTTTTTCAATTATACTTTACTTAATTTTACGTAAATAAAAATAATCCATTAAGAATTATTTTAATCAGCTTGTATATAATTAATATTAAATGTTAAATTGATATTTTGATCTTCAGTAGGTAGATTACTTTCTGTAATATCATCTCTATATTTAACTTTAATTACTATTTTAGAATCTTTATTTGATTTTAATAGATCATTTTCTTTTATTTGAGAACCATTTTCATAAAAAACGGTATAATCTAAGTATTTTTTTTGATCTTCAGTTAGACCAGTATTAATAATACTTCCTATTTTAGCATCTATTGTACCACTATTTACTACATCAACACTAAATTCATAAAAATCACCCGGTTTTTGTAATGGTACTTGGAAATTAATAATTGTTGATTCATCATTAGTAATAGTAACATGTCCATCAGGTATACTGCCTTCTTTTACAAGTATATTATCAAAATGAACATTCCATGTATTCTTTGATATTTTAGTCATACCATTTACTGATAGAGCGCTATTTAAATAAGAGTAACCTACTCCAATAAAAATAGCCATAAAGAATAATATAACTAAAAATATAGAATGTTTACTTGTACCAATTAAACTCTTTCTTCTTACTTTTGACATATTAATATCTCCTTCAATATGATATTTCTGACTTTTTAACCTCTATTACAGGTCTTACTGCATAACCTTTTGCTCCTACACTATTTGCATTACGTACATTCAAATTACGATCATATCCACTAACACGCCATACTTGAGAAGCATACGATGCAGAAAGATTTTCTAACCAATAACCATATAGCAATGAATTATCTGTATATTTAGTATTTTCTGCTAAATATATACAATTGTTTAAATAATTTTTTGCAGTTATATTACCACTTCCACAGGCATTAACTATTTCATTATAAGTTGGTAATCTAGTAACACGCCCTTCATAATTAAAATCCATATATTCTGTGCCTTTCTCATCTGTTAATTTTCTAGTTGTACTAGATAATGATATATTAGACCAAGTACTAGTAGATATTAATTGAGGTAAAGCAGTAATAAGACCATTTGTTCTAGGTTTATTACTCTTATCATAAGCGTAAGATGCATTATTAGTTGGAACTCCATTAGATATATTATTGTAATATATTAATACTGCATAATTATTATCTGTATTTAAATCACTAATATAATAAAATCTTTCTGTTGATGGATTATACTCTTTATCACCATTAACATCACAATCAAAAGCATCTCCTGCTTTAAATGTTCCTTTAGTACCTAAAGATCCGTATGTAATTTTATCCCCAGCATTATATCCCACAGCTTTACAACCATTACCATCTTCACTATTACATATTTCTTCATGAAGATTTTCTGCTCTTTTACATACTATCTTACTTTCTTCTTCATCTTTTTCATGTTTTTTAACACTAACAAGGCCATTTAAACTTAAATCACTACTTAAAAAAGCATATCCAACGCCTATAAATACTATAGTTATTAGGATTGCTATTCCATAAATAGTAGTTTTGCTAAATCTACTCATAGGATTACCCCCTATACATTTATCTTGTCCTTAAACCTTTTGCTTTATCAATTAAATCTTCCATATTTTGTTTTTTATCTTTAATAAACTTTTCAATAGGTGTTTCTCTATCATATAATTTTAATAAATATATACTAACATCTTGATTATCTAATAGTATGAAATTACAATAAGTCTTTTCTTTTTTATAGTAAATTGGTTTTCTAATTTCTACTGATGCATCTATTAAATCTTCAATATTAGTAATTATCATTACATTTTTGCCATCTAAATCAGGTATAGTACTAGTTTCTACTAAAATAGTATCATATCTTTTTAACATTTTCTTTAGATTACTATTATATATAGAAAAATCATCAGTTTTCTTAAATATGTGTAAAAGTAATAGTACCAACACTATTAATAATACTGATATATCTATTATTAAATATTCATATAATTCTGCCATATATAACACTATTGAACTACTTATTGTTATAAATAATAGTAATAGTAATATAATTGATTTAGTTCCTTTTCTCATAAATAACACCTCTATCTTAGTTTTTCCTCTAAAAATATACTTGGATAAGCTATAGCAGGTATTTTAAATATTACAACACCCTTTATATCCTTTAAATTTATATCTACATCATCAACCGTATTATTAGCATCACCCTTAGTTATATAATAACGTTTTTTCTTCTTTTTTTCAATCTTTACTAATCTATGTACTATATTTCTTCCTTCATCATTATAAACAATGATATCTCCTATTTTAATATCTTTATCTTTTTTTATCTTATGTACAAATACTGCATCACCTTTATTTATCTTAGGAGTCATAGAACCAGTAGCAATACCCACTAAATAGTATGGTAAAATTCCTGATACTAAACCTATAAATATAACTATAAAAGTTATTATTGGAATATCAATTAATCTAAACGGTGATTTCTTTACCTCAAATTCTATTCCGTTGTAATGTTCATTTATTATTCTAGATGTATATAAGTATAATATAAACGGAAATACAATACCAATCATAGAATTTAAATATTCTCCAAGATTAGGAATTATAGGAATAACAAATACATGTAAATCAATAACTAATCTATACATTAATGCAGGTCTATATCCTACATGTAATGTTAAATAACTAAATACACAGTTTTTTATAATTATTGGTATAACTATTGCAGTTACTAATTTAAATATTTCTGCAAAGTTAACTGTATTAATTGTATTAATGCTAATTGATAATTCAAAAGCAATTAATACTAATGTAATTAAATATATGCTTTTTTTACTACTAGAATTATTATTAAGTACAACATACCTAAATATTTCTATACAAACTAGAATTATTATAGGTGCAAATATATTATTTAGTATCGAAAATGGTGTTAAAGAATAAGAATTTTTTAAAAATCCTACTACTAATCCTAGACCATAGGATATGGCAAAAAAGAATAGTATCTGAATAATAGTAATTATATATACATTCTTTTTTAATGGATTAATTTTATCTTTTCTATAACCATAAAATAATATAGCAATAAAAGTCATTATAAGCATAAAAGAAGCTGTAATAAATTCAGTATATTTTAATAGTTTAGTCACGATAAATAATCTATATAAGAATATATAGATTATAAATAATGAAACACAAACAAAATTTTTTATAACCCTATTATTATTCATTTTAGCTCCTATACTTATATGTTTGTTTTATATTATTCTTGTACAAAATTCATAGCAAATGTTAGGTTTAAATCTTGATCTGCAGATGGTAACTTATCAGCTGTAATATCTTTTTTAAATTCTACTCTAACTTTTACAGTTTTAGTATGATCTGCTCCTAATCTATCTCCTTCTGCTATGACAGTTCCATCATCATATGTAACTGTATAAGTTATATATTGTTTTTGTGCATCTGTTAATCCAGATAAAGTTGGAGAAGCTGCTACTTTAGCAGGTATAGAACCAGCATTTACTACATCGACAGTAAATTCATAATAATCTCCTGGTTTAGCAAGATTAACACTATAACTAATATCAGTTTTAGAATCACTAATTACAGTAGGTGAAATCTCACTTACACTTCCTTCTTTAACATTTAAATTTGTAAAATGTATATCCCAAGCTGCTTTTTTAATTGCAGTTCTTCCTGAAATATTTAGTGTAGCAGACAACGCTGCATATCCAATACTAATTCCAACAATTAATATTAATATTGTTACTACTATTAAATATGTTTTTGATTTCTTTTGCATATATTAAATCCTCCTTATTATATATACTAATTATATCTTAAAAACAATATACAAGTCAATTTATATGTAAAGAAAAAGAGAACTTTGTTCTCTAGTTTACATCTTCTAACTTATTATATGTAGTTTTTGCCATATCCTTAGCCATTTCTTTCATATTATCAATAGCTTCAGGATTCTTTTTCATATACATATAACCTGCTACTCCCATACCTCCTAGAATAGCAGCCCACATCATTTTATTTTTAGTTTTCTTTTTCATATAATCACCTCTAAAATTAGTATGGTAATTATATTTGTTTTTATTCATTAATTAATAAATCTTTAATAGTAGTTCTTCTAATTTCACTAGAATTATTATTAATCGCTATATTTAAAGCATTTATATCTCCAACTAAATATAAATTCTTTTTACATCTAGTAACTGCAGTATATATAAGTTTTCTATATAGCATTTTATTAAAGTTTCTAACTAACGGAATAACTACTACATCAAATTCACTACCTTGAGCTTTATGTATAGATATAGAATATGCTAGTTTAAATTTATTAAAGTTTGCTGGAGTAAATTTAACTATATTATCATCAAAATCTATATATATTTCTTTTTTAGGTTTATTCTTTATTAAATTAATAATACCAATATCACCATTATATATATTTTCATCAGGCATATTAGAAAGTTCTATTACTTTATCTCCTTCTCTGTATATTGTCTCTCCAATAATAATTTCTTTTTTAGAATTAGATTTTTTATTATATAGTTTTTGTAAATTCATATTAATATTATCTATACCATTAATAGTTTTATACATAGGCGCTAATATTTGAAAATCTTTATAAGATAAGTCTTTATATGTATTAGATATTTCTATAATATTAGACATTACTTCATCATTAGAACATTCTATAAAAGTAAGATCACTATTTTTATTTAAAATACTTTTATTTAATTCACCATTTCTAATATCATAAGCTAAACTTAATATATCTGAATCTTTTTCTTGTCTATATAACTTTTTTAATTCTACTACATTTAAAATATCACTAGTAATTAAATCATGTAATAATTGTCCTGGTCCAACTGATGGTAATTGGAAATAATCTCCTACCATAATTATTCTACAACTACTAGAAATTCCTTTTAATAGATTAGCAAATAAATATGTATCTATCATAGAAGATTCATCTATAATAACTAATTTTACTTTACTTTTATTATATTCATTTACTTGGTATTTATTTGTTTCTTTATTCCATTTTAAAAATCTATGGATAGTAGATGCAGGTGTATTTGTTGCTTCACTCATTCTTTTAGCTGCTCTACCTGTAGGGGCAAGTAATGCAATATCTTCTAATAAATTCTTATAACTTAATTTATTAATATTTCTATATAACTCTACTACTGCCTTCATAATAGTAGTTTTACCTGTACCTGGACCTCCAGTAATAATTAAAAAATTATTTTTTATACTTTCTTTAATCGCTTTTATTTGATCAGTATTATATTTAATATTTAAATCTTTTTCTAATAATTTTATTTCATCATTAATATTATTAACTTTTATTAATTCTTTATTATTTAATACTTTTATTCTTTTAGAAATTAATACTTCAGAATCATACATATCCCTTAAATAATACTTATCATTAACTTTAACTATATCTAAGTTTTTCTCTAAAGAAATTAATGCATCATTAACTAAATAATCTTCAATACGTTCTAAAAGAACTCTAGGAAGTGTATTAATAATTTCATCTTTAAATATATAACTATGTCCATATAAATTAGATATTTCATTCATTAAATATAATATAGAAGCTTTTACTCTAATAATATCTAGTTTTTTAATACCACTTTGTAATGCAATATAATCTATTTTTTTAAAACTTAACTCATTTATATCTTTAACTAATCTATAAATATCCTTTTCTATAATACTTTTAGTATCATTTTTATAATAGTTATATATACTCATAGAATCTTTAGTATTAAAACCTAATTCATTTAAATAAATAATTATTTCATAACTAGATTCATATTCCTTTAATTTATTATGTAGTGTATCTACATTCTTCTGTGTAATAGTTGGGATTAATAATAAATTATTTGGATTATTTAATATAATATTAAAAGTATCTTTACCTAGAGTATCATATATCTTTTTAGCTTTCTTTTCTCCAATACCTTTAAATAGTCCACTAGTTAGAAATTCTATTATACTTTCTTTTTCATCTGGTTTTACTCTATCATAACTTTCTACATTAAATTGTTCTCCATACTTAGGATGATTTACTAAATCACCATAAAACATATATGTATCCATATCATTAAGTTCATGGAAATAACCTGTAAAAGTAATGATTCTATCTAGATAATCTTCTACATCTTCATGATTAGTTTCTACTACTTTAAATAGACCTATTTTATATCCATTATCATTTTCATAAATACTTTTTCTATACTTACCCTTTATATATTTCTTCATGTTATTCTCCTATGCAGTATGGATAATCAATACTAGTTATTTTAACTTTTACTAAGTCATTATGCTTTAATTTCTTATTTACTTTTACATATAAATAATTACCAGTATGACCAAAACTATATCCATCTTTATATTCTTCTACTAGTATTTCTACTTCTTTATTTAAGTATTTATTCATATAATCAATTTCTAATTCTTTAGATACTTCTAACATTTTTCTAGCACGACTTTTCTTTATATCTCCCCTAATATGATTAGGTATTTCCATAGATTTAGTGCCTTCTCTTTCACTATATGGAAATACATGTAATTTAGAGAAATTAATTTCTTTTACTGTTTCAATACTTTCATTAAATAACTCTTCTGTTTCACTTGGAAAACCTACTATTATATCTGTAGTTATAGAAATATTTGGTCTAATAGATCTAATTTCATTAATTTTTTCTTTAAAGAAATCTAAATCATATTTTCTATTCATTAATTTTAATATTTCATTAGATCCAGATTGAATTGGTATATGAAGATGATCTACTATTACAGAACTATTTCTTAATATTTTTAATACATCTTCATTTAATTCAGTAGTTTCTATTGATGAGATTCTAAGTCTTTCTAATCCTTTAATCTTTACTAGTTTTTCTAATAAATCTGCAAAAGAAGTATCTAGATCTACTCCGTAACTTCCAGTATGAATACCAGTTAATACTACTTCTTTATAACCATTATTTACTAATGCTTTTACTTCTTCTATTACTTTAGATTCTTCTTTACTACGACATTTACCACGTACAAATGGAATAATACAATAAGTACAGAAGTTTTCACATCCATCTTGTATTTTTACAAAAGCTCTTGTTCTACCTGGGAAGTTATCTATATACATATCTTCAAATATATATTTTTTATCATTATATAGTCTTTTTATAGTATTTTTATTATTTATATATTCTTCTATTATTTCTACTATTTTAGATTTGTCTTTATTACCTATAATTATATCTAGTCCTGGAATATCTACATCTTTATTAGCCTCTATAAAACAACCCATTGCAATAACAATAGCATCTGGATTTTTCTTTATAGCTTTTCTAATCATTTTACGTGATTTAATATCAGATGTATTAGTAACTGTACAAGTATTAATTATATAAATATCACAAACATCATTAAAACTACTAATCTCATATCCAGCTTTGGATAATAAATTAGTTACAAATTCAGACTCATACATATTTACTTTACAACCTAAACTTAATATTCCAACTTTCATATAATCACTCTTTCTGTCTATAGATTATAACATATTTAGACAAAATAAAAAACTAGTAATCACTAGTATTTTTATTCATTTTATATTCTTTCTTTAATACTTTTTTCTTTTCTTTTATTTCTTTTATTTCTTTTATTTCTTTTATTTCATTCTTTCTATCTGTACTCATACCACGACCAATTAGTCCAAAACCAACGGTTGCAGCTCCTAGGCAGGTTCCCATAACACCCATTTCAAAATCGTTGACAATAAAAGCTGCTGTTAATGCTGAACCTGATGCAACACCTGATGTGATAACACAAAACTTAACTCCACTTTGTTCAAGCCAATTACTCCAATGTGCTATATTTAATCTGGCTTTTTATTTTTTTATTAATATTTTTTCTTTAGCTTTATTTTCTAAATAATTTGCTTCTATTTCATGTTTCTTAGTCTTATACATTTTTTTGTATTCTTTTTTAGCTTTTTTGATAGGTTTTAGATATTCTTGCCTTTCTTTTCTAGGCCCACCAAAAATTTCAATGCCTGTAGAAACAAGAGTTAATGCAAATATAGAACCTGAAGCAATCATTACTTCTGGATGTCCAGATGCTATACCATATGTTATTCCTGAACCAGAACATATATAACTAATTCCTAATCCAGTGTAATGTTTAGCAGCTAGGGCTACTCCTCTATCAAGTTCAATATCAACAAACTTAGTTAAGTTTTTATATTCCTCTTTGGCAAGTTTTAATTCTCTTTTTTTTATGTCCTTGGAATTTATGCATTTTTCTTTCATATTCCATCACTCCATAAAACTTTTTATATTCTAGCATTTTCATATTGAAATGTCAATAAAACTATGCTTACTTATATTTGTTATGGGTTTAGTCTATTTGGACCTCTAAATAAGAATTGTGATTCTTTAACTGAAGGTATTCCTAAAAGTAACATAGTAAGTCTATCTAGACCAATACCAAATCCACCATGTGGAGGACATCCATATTTAAAGAATTCTAAATAGAATTTAACATCATCTTTTAATCCCTTTTCAGTAGCATTCTTTTCTATTTCTTCATATCTATGTTCTCTTTGTGCACCACTTGTAATTTCTACTCCACGCCAAATTAAATCATATCCTAATAATAATCCATTTTTATCTCTCATATGATAGAAAGCACGTTTATCTGCAGGATAATCTGTTACAAATAAGAATTCATGATTAAATTTATCTTTAGATAACTTGTAACATAACCTTTCAGCCTCTGTAGTTAAATCTGTTTTTTCAGTTTCATCTACTTTATAATTATATCTTTCTTCTAATTCTTTATATATATCAGATAGAGTCATCTTTGGAAATGGTAGTTTAGGTACTACTATATCCATATTAAATACTTCTTTTATTTTATCTTTATATTTTTTACTAATTTTATCAAACGTATAATTAATTAATTCTGCTTCTAGATCCATTACATCTTCAAATGAATCAATATATGACATCTCTACATCGAAAGATGTAAACTCAGTAGCATGTCTAGATGTATTAGAATTTTCGGCACGGAAAACTGGCGCTACTTCAAATATTTTATTAAAACCACTAGCCATAGCCATTTGTTTATAAAATTGTGGACTTTGAGCTAGATAAGCTTTATCATCAAAATATTTTACTTCAAATACTTCAGATCCTGACTCACTTGCTGCCCCAATTAGTTTTGGAGTATGAATCTCAGTAAAATCTTTTTCATACAAGAACTGTCTCATATATTTAGTAATATCACTTTGTATTTTAAAGATTAACATATTTTTATCATTTCTTAAGTCAATAAATCTATAATCTAATCTTGTATCTAAATTAACGTTATTTAGATCTTTAAAGTTAAATGGTATTTCTTCTTCAGACTTAGAAGTTACTTCAATGCTCTCAGGAATAATTTCCATACCATTTAATTTTACTTTAGGACTTTCTACTACTTTACCAGTTATTTTAACTGTACTTTCTAATGGTAAATTTTCAATTAACTCTACAATTTCTTTGTTTTTTTCTTCACTTTTTTCTATAGTAACTTGTACTTTAGAAGTATCATCTCTAATTATTACAAATTGTACCCATTGCAGATTTCTAATATTATCTACAAATCCAGAGATAACTACTTCTTCATCAAAGTGTTCATTTAATTTATTTATACTAATACTTTTCATTATTACACCTCTTCATCATGTTTACAATTACAGTGTTCATGATCACAATTACAATCATCACCACATTCACATTCATCTAAATCTGTATTTAGTTTTTCATCTAAATAATATATTAATGCATCTAAAGAAATAATTTCTTCTTCTTTAGTTTTATTATTTTTAATCTTAATTTCATTATTATCTAAATCTTCACTATTTAATACTGCAGTATATTTAGAATTTAATCTATCTGCTTGTTTAAATTGAGCTTTTAGGCTTCTATTTAGATAATCTGTTTCAACAATAAATCCTGCCATACGTAGTTCTTGTGTTAAATATGCAGCATATTTTTTTTCTTCATCATTTACATACATTAAGAATAAATCTATATCTTCTACTATTGGTAGTTTAATATTTTCTAATTCTAAAGCCATAACTAATCTTCCAAAACCACAAGCAAAACCTACACATGGTGTATCTGGACCATCTAGTTCTTTAACTAGTCCATTATATCTACCACCAGCACCAATTACATTATTAGAACCAAAACCTTCTACTTCTGCTTCTATTTCAAATACTGTGTGATTATAATAATCTAGACCTCTAACAATACTAGGATTAACTTCATATTTAACTTGCATTATATCTAAATATTCTTTTACTTTATCAAAGTATTCTTTAGATTCTTTATTTAAATAATCTATTGTTTTAGGAGCTTCTTTTAATATTTTATTATCTTTATCTACTTTACAATCTAATATTCTTAAAGGATTCTTTTCTAATCTTTCCTTACAGTCATCACAAAATTCATCTATATGTGGAGTAAAATAATCTACTAAAGCTTTTCTATAATTCATACGTGACTCATTATCACCTAAAGAATTAATATTTACTTTTAAACCTTTTAATCCTAACATTTTATAGATGTTTACTGCTAAAGAGATAATTTCTGCATCAGAAAGTGGATCATCACTACCTAATATTTCCATACCAAATTGAGTTAGTTCTCTATCCCTACCTGATTGTGGTCTTTCATAACGATACATTGGTCCATTATAATATACTTTTACTGGTTGATTGTTATCTCCATACATTTTATTTTCAATATAACTTCTAACAACACCTGCAGTACCTTCTGGACGTAGTGTTATCTTTCTTTTACCTTTATCTTCAAAATCATAACACTCTTTAGTAACAATATCAGTAGTTTCTCCTACACCTCTGTGGAATAATTCAGTAGCTTCAAATATTGGAGTACGAATATACCCATAATTATACTTTTCCATTACAGAATCAATTACAGTATCTACATACTTCCACACTTTAGCTTCTCTTCCATAAATATCATGACATCCTTTTTGTTTTTTAATCATAAAAATCCCTCCTAAAAAATAAAAAGTGACCACCTACTAAGGACGAAATATATCCGTGGTGCCACCTTATTTTATACTCTTAAACTTATAACGTAGTTACACGAAACTTCTATTAATAAAGTGTCTTCATTACATAATATTTAGTATTTCCACCAACCATACTTTCTCTATTAAATATTAATATAATTACTCCTCTTTAGAAGTTACTTAAATTATACAGTTATTTTCTTATTTTATCAAGTAATTTTGGATCAAATTTTTTATTCCTAATCATTTCTATTTCATATTTATATGGTGGATATTCCCTATCTATATAAGGTGTCTCTAAAATCTTAGGAACAGATTCTAATCTTTTGTTATAAATGACGTTAATTAATTTATCAAAACCAATATGTCCAAAACCTATATTTTCATGTCTATCTTTATGAGCTCCTACTTCATTTTTACTATCGTTTATATGAACACATTTTATTTTATCTATACCAATTAATTTATCAAACTTATCAAGTAATTTATCAAAATCAGCCATATCATAACCACTATCAGATAAATGACAAGTATCTAGACATACTCCAATATGATCTTTATCTTTAATTCCATCTATTATTTCTTTAATCTCTTCTAAAGAAGAACCGATCTCTGTACCTTTACCAGCCATAGTTTCTAAAAGAATAGTAACATCTACTTTACCAAGTACTAAGTTTAACCCTTTAATAATATTACTAATAGCTTTTTCTTTGCCAAGTCCAACATGACTACCTGGATGAAGTACTACATTTTTAATACCTAAATCATTACATCTAGATAATTCTTCTTTTAAAAAATTAACTGCAAAATTAAACTTATCTTCTTCTTTATCATTAGCAAGATTAATAATATATGGTGCATGTACTACTACTTTAGAATAATCTATATTATTAGTTTTCATTATATCTAATGCTTCTTTAGTTAGTTTATCATCTATTGGATATCTTCTAGTATTTTGAGGTGCACCTGTATAAAACATAAAAGTATTAGAACCATAACTTAATGCTTCTTCTAAACTGCCCATTAATTGACTATTTTTATTAAATCCAACATGACTACCTATATATAACATAATTACCTCCATAAAAAAACTTAGTTAATACTAAGTTTATTATAACATATTTTATTGAGAAACTGTACATGATGTACCAGATGCAGTTACTGGTTCAACACCTTTATCTTTTATATTTTCAGGTTTAATATTATGAAATTCCTGTAAACCATCTATTCCTGCTTTTGAAGTTTTTTCATATAATTCTGCTTTATATGTTGCTTTACCTTTAGTAACAGTTATCAATATGTATCCTTCAATTTCTTCTTTTGGATGAAACGGACTTTTAAACTCTGTTTCTAATAATTTTTGAGCTTCACTATAATCTACTTTATATGTACCATCCACTCCATTAGGACAAGTTTCTCCTAACTCATCTGCAGCATATGCATTTTTAACTGCATTTACAACTTCTTTAGCTGAGTCTGCAAACGTTCCCTTCTTAGAATTTTGTATTGCTTTTTGAATAGCTGGGATAGCAACTAACATCAAAATTCCTAATATAACTACAACTGCAAGTAATTCTACTAATGTAAATCCTTTTTTATTTAACTTCTTCACAATTAAACATCTCCTTTATTTTATAGTTAAATATTAACATATCTTTTTCTAAAAATCAATTATTATTTATATTAATAGCATGCATTGTTTACAGTGCAAGTACATTTACCAGAAACAGTAGCACCATTATATGTTACACTAACATTTTGTGTAATTAAATCGCTTGGTTTGTTTATATTTAATTCATCTGTTTTTTTATATTCAATACCTTTATTTGATGAATCAGCTAAAGTGACATAATAAATATATTTAGCAGCTTCTTTTTTTATAGTAACAAATGATTTGTTTTTATCATATGGTTTTCCATCAGGTGCTTTTTCAAATTCGCCATTATCTAAATAACTTAATGGTAAAACTGTGCATTGATAATCTTCAGTTGGTTTTACTATTGTTGAATCTCCTTTAAATTTATATTCAGCTAATGCTGATAATCTTTTAGCATCTTCTACATATATTTTTTCTCTATTACTTTTTAATACTCCCATGATATTAGGAATAGCTATTGCCATTATCAGACCTAATATAACCATAGCAGCAAGTAATTCTACTAGTGTAAATCCTTTTTTATTTTTCATATTATCACCTATATTAATTATATCATAAGTTATATATTATTCTATTATATCTTCTATATTTTCTAATTCCTTTACACTATTTACAGTTTGATATTCTTTGTTAAATAAATGATCATATCTAAATAAAGCAAATCCTTTATAATGATTTAAATTTCTACTTAGTAATATTTCTTTCATTATAATATTATTATTATCTATCCATTCATTAGATCCACTTTTAGCATATTTATCTACTTTACCGCTTTTATAAAAAGCTAAAGCTATATGTAAATCTATATTACTTTTTATTATAGTTTCCCATTCTTTTATTACTTTTCTAAAGTCTTTTGTTTCGTTATAAAAACCATAATATATTTGAGGCATTATAAAATCTATATACTTATTAGAACTGCACCATAATTTAACATCTGCATAATTCTTATTGTAATTATTCTCTATATTACCATCAGGAGATATACCAAACTTAGTATTATATTTCTTACATACTTTATGTACTCTTTCTACTAATTTATTAACATTATTTAAGTGGAATTGTTTTAGTGTTATATTATTGTTTTTCTTATACTTATTATAATCTTTAATATCTATATTCTTATCTGGATAAAAATAATCATCAAATAATACTCCATCTACTTTATAATTCTTTACTATTTCTTCTACTCCATTAGTTATTAAATTAATTACTTCTTCTTTAGCAGGATTATAATATATACCATTATTTACATATAAAACATCAGTATTTATGTATTTATAAGCAGGATTTTTAGTACTTATACTTTTTATATCAGTATTTAATCTTACTCGATATGGATTAATCCATGCATATAATAATATATTTTCTTTATGTGATTCTTTTATAAAATAATCTAGAATATCATATCCTGGATATTTACCCTCTTCATTAGTAAAAATACTACTCCATGGATATATATTAGATTTATATATAGAATCAGAAAAACTTCTTACTTGGAGTATTATAGTATTAAATTTATATTTTTTTATATTTTTTATCATAGTTTTAATATTCTTTTTACTAGTGTTTATATCAGTATTTAAATAATTCTTTAATTCTATATAACTTATAAATATAGATCTTTGTTCTTTTATTTCTAGTTCTTTTTTATTATTACTAGATATATTTATAAATACTAATAATATTAAAAAAATTAATATATATTTTTTCATAATATCACCTATATAAATATATATTAATTTTTATGTTTATTTTGTCATTTTATAGTGTTTTTTTCTATTAAGAATAGCTTATTATTTTTATAAAAGCCATAGAATATATCATCTAATATATAATTCTTATCTTTTAGAGTTTCTTTTAACCATTTTTTATCTTTATTTATTTGTATTAGAGTATCTTCTTGTATTTCTCCTTCTATAATTATAGGTAATGGATATGACCTGTTTTTATCTTCTTCTTTTTTAAAAACTGATAATTTACCACTAGTTTCTAATATGGCATAATCTACTTCTTCGATAGATTTTATTCCTTTAGATCTTAATTGTACTAATAAATCATCTAGGTTATATCTTTGATTTAACATTTCTTTAAAATTTATTTTTCCTCTATTAATAATTACTGAAGGATCTCCGTCTATAAGTGTTCTTATTTTAGAATTATTAAAAGATATTTTAGCTATTCCAATTTGTATTAGTACAAGTATTATCATTGGAAATAAAGACATGAATATAGATTCATTATGATTATCTATAGACATAGCAGCTAATTCTGCGATAAAGATGGACACTATAAAATCCATTATAGATAATTCTCCTACTTCTCTTTTACCCATTATTCTATATACTATAGTAATTAAAAAATAAAAGAATAATGTTTTACTTAATACAATTATATAACTCATATTATCACCATTATTATTGTGTTATAATTCATAAGTTTCTATTCATAAACATAAATATTAATAGAGGTGTATTTATGAATTATATCATTAAATATGGAAAAAGATTATTATGGATGAGTTTATCTATTATAATTACTTTATTATTTATAACTGTTCTTTATTATTTTAATATTATATCTAAGGATTTAAATCATATATTTATGTTAATTAATTTAATTATTAATATATTTATAAGTGCATATATATTAGGTAAAAATAGTACTAAAAAAGGTTATATAGAAGGTATTAAACATAGTTTAATTATAATTATATTATTTTTTATATTTACTTTGTTATCTAGGGAAGTATTAAGTTATAAAGTATTAATATATTATATTATAATTATTACATCTTCTATATTAGGATCTATTTCTGGTATAAATAAAAAACTAGCTGATAGCTAGTTTAAAATTTCTTTTAATATTTTTATTTCTTTTTTTAGTTTATATTTTTTTAATCTAAAGTTTTTAGGTAATATATCTAATAATATTTCTCTAGATTTTAATTCTTTAGAATAATATTCTTTAAATAATTTATTCTTATTCTCTAATAGCTTTGGTCCAATAAAATATTCTTTTTTAGAATATTTCCTTTTACCTTTTTTAAATACTATAATTTGATATATATATTTAGAATCTTTTACTAATACTTCGTTTTCTATATAAAATTTATTTTTAGTTAAGAATCTTTTTACATCTTCTTGGTAATTATTTGGACTTATTATAAAAGTATCTATTTTTTTAGTTATTTTTAGATTGTTTTTTAAAATACCTATTATATTTCTACCACCCATACCAGAAATAATAACAGTATTTATATCATCACTATAAGTATCTAGACCATTACCTAGTCTTAATTCTATTTTATCTTCAAGTTTTTCTTTTTTTATATTTTCTAAAGCGTTCTTTAATGGTCCTTCTTTAACATCCGAGGCAATTGCTTTTATATTTTTATTTTTCTTTACTAAGTAAATATCTAGAAGCGCATGATCGCAACCTACATCTAAACAAAAAGAGTTAGCTTCTACTAAATCTCCTATTTGTTTTAATCTATTATTTATTTTCATTAATCTGTTAAAAAGTCCTTTAACTTTCTTGATCTAGATGGGTGTCTTAATTTACGTAGAGCTTTAGCTTCTATTTGACGAATTCTTTCTCTTGTTACTCCAAAGATTTGTCCAACTTCTTCTAGTGTTCTACATTGTCCATCATCAAGACCAAATCTTAAACGTAATACTCTTTCTTCTCTTTCAGTTAGAGTTCCTAAAACTCCTTGTAATTCTTCTTTTAACATTTCTATTGTTGCATATTCTTCAGGACCCATAGTTCTCTCATCAGGAACGAAATCTCCTAAATGAGAATCATCTTCTTCTCCTATTGGAGTTTCTAAAGATACTGGATCTTGAGATATTTTATATACTTCTCTAACTTTTTCTATAGTAATTCCTAATTTTTTAGCTATTTCTTCATCTGTTGGTTCTCTATTTAACTCTTGTGTTAATTGTCTTTGTACTCTAGCTAATTTATTGATTGTTTCAACCATATGAACTGGTACACGAATAGTTCTAGCTTGATCTGCAATAGCTCTTGTTATAGCTTGTCTTATCCACCAAGTTGCATATGTAGAAAATTTATAACCTTTAGTTGGATCAAACTTATCTACTGCTTTCATTAATCCAATATTACCTTCTTGAATTAAATCTAAGAATAACATTCCACGTCCAACATATCTTTTAGCAATACTAACAACTAAACGTAAGTTAGATTCAGCAAGCAATCTTTTTGCTTCTTCATCACCTTCAACAGCTCTCCCAGCATATTCAAACTCTTCATCAGATGTAAGTAAGTTAATACGTCCAATTTCTTTTAAATACATTCTAACTGGATCATTAATTTTTACATCTTTAGACATAGTTAAGTCTTCAGCTTTTACTTCTGGAGTGATTTCTTCTCCTGATGCATCATCAGATCCATCTTCAGAAACTACTTCAATATCATTTTCTACTAAGAAGTTATATAATTCATCTAAAGTATCACTATCAATTTCTAATCCTTTTAATTCTCCGGCTAATTGTTCATAAGTTATATAACCTTGTTTCTTACCTAGATTAAGTAACTTATTTCTTCTTTCTTCAATTGTCTTAATCTCTACAACCATATTTATTCTCCCATTCGTAAATTTCTTATTTCATTAGCAATTTTAGCTTGTTCTATTGGATCAATCTCTTTTTTTAATAGCCCTGTTAATCTTTTAATTTCTTGATTTTTACTATAATCCTTTATTACTTTACAGTACTCATTAAAATCTTCTTCATTTATATTATCCATATAATTTCCCGCTAAAATCTCATTAAGTAAATCTACAACTTCTTCTTTATCTTGAACATAAGTATAAAAATCTGGAATATTAATACTACCATTCTTTAAATAATAATAATTAATTTCACTAGCTAATATTCTACTTTCATCATTAGGAAATATTAGTTTTTCATTACTTACTTTGTTAATTAGTTCTTCATTATTTAGCATAGAATATAATACTTGTTCCATAGCTTTTTCATACTTTGTTTTTTTCTTATTTATTTTTGGTTTAGTAATAACCTTATTTTTCTTTACTTTAGGTTTTTTTAACTCACTGAACCGCATTTCCAAAGTATTATAACCTATATCGAACTCTTTTGCAAGTTTTTTTAGTACTAATTCTATTCTAATTGGATCTGTTAATTTTCTTGTTTCTTTTAATACTTCATTTATGTAATTAGATTTTTCCTCGTCACTTCTAAAATCATAATTTTCTTTTAATTTATCTAGTTTAAAATCACTAAAGTTAATAGCACTATCTACTAAATTTTTAAACTTCTCTTCTCCATTATTTAAAATATACGTATCTGGATCATCTGGATTAGGTAGACTAATTACTTTTACATCTAAATCTTCAGCTTCTAACATATCTCCAATACTTAGAGTAGCCTTAACACCAGCTTTATCTCCATCTAGACATAATATTATATTTTTAGAAAGTCTTTTTAATAGATTTATTTGTTCTTTAGTAAGAGCTGTTCCCATAAGAGCAACTGTATTTTTTATTCCTATAGAAGAAGTTCTTATAACATCCATAAAACCTTCCATTACTATTACACTCTTAGAAATACGTGCTTCTTCTTTAGCTATATGATAGTGATATAACATTTCTCCTTTTTTAAAAATATCTGTTTCTTTAGTATTAACATATTTATTAGTATTAGTATCTTTATATACTCTTCCACTAAAACCAACTACTTTACCACTAACATCATATAATGGAAACATTATTCTATCATTATAAATATCTCTATCATCATTAGATAGTCCAATACTATTTAATGTTTTTAAATCATATTTTTTACTTGTTAAAAGTTTTGTTAGATCATCTTTTTTATCTAGGGATAATCCTATTTGAAATTCTTTAATTAATTTATTATCTATTTTTCTAGATAATAAATATTTACGAGCTGATTCTCCTACTTTAGATAATAAATTATTTTCAAAATACTTTACAGATAAATTATATGCTTCATATAATTTATCATATTTGTTTATTTTTTTATTTACTCTAACATTAGAAACATCTACATTTACTTTTTCTCCTAAATATCTTAATGCTTCCTTAAACTCCATATGATCATAATTCATTAAGAATGTATAAACATTACCTGTTGCATGACATGAAAAACATGTATATATTTGCTTTTCTCTTGAAACACAAAGTGAGGGATTTGAATCATCATGAAAAGGACAAACTCCAAAGAAGTTTTTCCCTCTTGCGACTAGAGGTATTCTTTCACCAATAATATCAACAATATCTGTTTTTGATCTAATTTCATTAATAAGATTATTATTCATGATATCACCCTCTACAAACTATAATATATTATATCATATTTTAGATGTTTTTTCTATAACAAAAAACTTATAAAATATTAATATTTATAAGTATATTTATATATTAAATTAATGATTTTCTAGTAAATGTAGATACATTTTTATCTATATAAACATCTACTTTAGCTTTATCTACTATCTTAATAAAACCTATACCATTTATAACTAAGTCTTCTCCATATTTAATATCATATGTAGTTTTATTTAAATCTAATAAGTCTTTTCTATTAGAAGAATTTAAATATCTTTTAACATTTAAGTCATTGGATACAAAAACAGTAAAGCTGTTTTTTTCTCCTTCTATATAATCGATTCTTACAATATCTTCTATTACAATAGATTGATTTTTTCTTAATTGAAATGTTTTTGGTTTTATCTCTTTATGTGGAGATATTTTTTTTACCATTTTAGGATCCACATAATTAAGTATTGATCCTGGTTCTACTAAACCTGGTGTGTCTATTAGCGTTAAATGATTATTTATTTCAATTTTAACATTGTTTAGCGTAGTAGCAGGAAGTGGTGACATAGTTAATTCTTGATTATTTTCTGAATAATTATCTATTAACTTATTAATTAAACTGCTTTTTCCTACATTAGTATTACCTACTACATAAACGTTCTTACTAGTTTGATGATGTTTAATACTTTTTATCAAATAATCAAAATTATAATTTTTCTTTACACTTACGACTATTACATCTTCAAAATCTAAGTTTTTATTTTGAATATATTCTAATAATTTTTTCTTCTTTACAGATTTAGGTAGAGCATCTTTTTTATTTAGTACTAATATCATTTTATTAGGAATATATTCTCTTAGACTTTCTAAATCTTTATCTAAGTTTAATAAATCAGTAATATATAATACTAAATCTTTTGTCTTACCTATCTCTTTAAAAATATTAATATATTCATCATATTTTTTTGTTACTACTTGGTATTCACCATAGTTTTTCATACGAAAACATCTTTGACAAATATCATTTTCTAAACTAGTGGTATAACCTTCTTGAAGTATATTTTCATCTTGTAATATAACACCACAACCACTACATCTTTTTATATTACTCATAATATTTACCTCTTTCGAAATGACCACGCTTTTCATATTTTTTTATTATCATACTTTCGATCTTTCTATTTAAGCCTGTTATTTTTAAATCTTTTTTACCTAGTGGATCTACTAAAACAGTCATTATTTTAAATCTTTTGCCAGCAAGTACATCTGTTACTAGTTGATCTCCTATCATAACCATTTCTTTCTTTTTGAAATTATATTTCTTTTTAATTCTTAATAATCCAAAAGTTAATGGTTTTAAACAATTAGATACTCCTTCTACACCTAAATCATCTATGTATGGTCTTAATCTTTTTGTTGTATTATTAGACGCAATAAATATTTTAAAATCTTTTTGTAATTTCTTTAATAATCTTTTAGTTTTTAATGGACATTTTTTATGTTCTATTAAACCTAATGTATTATCAAGATCAAAAATGAGACATTTCTTTCCCATTTTCTTTAGTTTATTATAATCAATATCATAAATGTTCTTTTTATACATTGTAGGTTTAAAAATACCCATATTATCACCTATTATTTATTATATCTTATTTTTTATAAATAGTCTAATTATTTACATGTTGTGTAATCATATCAGTAGATTGAGTTATTCTTTCCATTCTATATCCATGTTTTTTACAATATTTAATTATATTCCTTATAGCATCTCTTGTATATGGTTTAATATCATGCATTAAAACCATATTAGTTTTATCTTTACTTAAACTTCTAGTTACTTTGTTGTAAATTTCTTCTTTTGTATGTGGCCATGGTTCTGCATCATCACTAGAAATATTCCAGTCATAATACTTATAACCTTTTTGTAATACTGTCTTAGTAAGTTCACTCATTATACCTGGTTTATATCTTCTACTAATTGTATTAGAAGCTCCTCCAGGGAATCTTATTATTTTTGATTCTACACCAGTTAATCTTTCTACTCTATCAGATACAGATTTTAAATCTTTATAATAGTTTTCTGTAGATGAATATATATAACTATAATCATGAGTAGCACTATGTAGAGCAACTGTATGACCTTCATCATGCTCTCTTTTGATTAAATTATCTGGTCCTTTATTAGTAACAAAGAAAGTTGCTTTTACATTTTCTTCTTTTAATATATCTAATATTACATTAGTAGTTCCATCATTAGGACCATCATCAAATGTTAAATAAACTGTTCCTTTACCACTTGATTTAGATACTATAATTTGTCTTCTAATTTCATTTTTATTACCAGCTTTATCTACAACACTATAAGTAATCATATATTCAGCAGGCACACTAGTATCTACATGTCCTGATATTTTTACTTTATCAGTAATATTTCCATCACAATTATCTATAGCTTTATAGTCTTCTTTTATATATTCTTCTCCTATATTTAAATATCTAGGAGCACTATCAGTAAATATTATTTTTGGTTTTTCATGATCTTCATGAATTATTTTTTTATTTATAATTTCTGTATTACCAGCTTTATCAGACACTCTATAAAGTACTGAGTTTTTAGATACTTCAACATCTACATCTTTAGTAATATTTCCATCATAATTATCGATTGCCTTAAACTTTTCACCTTTAAATTCTTTATTTGGACAAACATATACTTTGTCACTATTATGTCTAAATATTATAGATGGTTTAGATTTATCTTTTACTTCAACATAACGATTTAATTTTCTAGTAAGTGATTTATATCTTACAGTATAAGTGATTTTATATTTTCCTAATTTCTTAGAATTAACTTTTCCTCTAATACTTAAATAATCATCAATATTCTTACCTTGATAAATTGCTTCTGCACCTTTTTCTTTATATTTCTCTTTATAATTAATAGTAATATTCTTATTTCCATTTAATATTATTCTAGGCATTAAAATATAATTATAAGTTAATACTATTCCTATATTTAATATTGCGATTAGAATACATCCAACTAATAATAATTTAAATACTTTTCTAAAATTATCTATAGTTAAAATACTCTTAGTATTAAATTCTTCTAGAATTTCTATATCATCTTGTTTTTTATATTTATTTTTAATACGATCAATATTTAAATTCTTAGAACTTAATTTGTATTTACTAAATTTTTTCTTTTGTCTTTTTCTATTTGCCACTTATACCACCTACACAAGATATATTATACTTATATTTTGCTTTGTTGTCTAGGTATTATACTAATCTATTTGCTTATCTTTTATAAATTCTCTTAATATTTTAGTTAAAGCACGTTTTTCTATTCTAGAAACATAACTTCTAGATATATTTAATTTCTTCGCAATTATTTTTTGAGTTAATTCATCACTATTATTTAAACCATATCTCATTATTAATATTTCTTTTTCTCTTGGTGTTAATATTTTTAAATAGTTTTTTAATAAATTAATCTTATCTTTAGTATTAATATCTTCAATAAAGTCTGGTTTAGGAGCTTTTAGTATATCTAGTATAGCAATCTCATTACCATCTTTATCATAACCGATTGCTTCATTAATAGATATATCTTTATTATATTTATTATTAGATCTAAAATACATTAATATTTCATTTTCTATACATCTAGCACAATAAGTAGTTATTTTAACTCCTTTATTACTAGAAAAAGTATCTACTCCTTTAATTAGACCAATAGTACCAATACTTATTAAATCATCTGTATCAATATTATTTTTATCATATTTTTTTACTATATGCGCAACTAATCTTAAATTGTGTTCTATAAGTTTATTACGAGCATTTTTATCTCCAGATTCTTTTAATTCTATGTATTTCTTTTCTTCACTAGGGGAAAGTGGATCTAGAAATACTTCATTAGAATATGATCCAGTAAAAAATAATAAATCTTTTATTATATTTAAAACAGAAAAAAACATATAATCACCTATGTAATTATATGCCCTCTATTATTGTTTAAAACCTAGTTTTTTAAAGATAATATTTTTCCAATTTTTTATAAATTTTCTATTTATTATATATGAATATATTATTACTATTAATAAATTAATTACATCTAATATAAAGATATGTTGATAGTAGATTATTATTGAAAATGTGAATATTATAATAGTATTAATAATTAATCCTTTTTCATATTTAATATTTACATATTTCTTTAAATCTATATGTCTATATACCATCATTGCGAAGTAAGAAATTGCTGTTGAAATAGCTGCAGCATATATACCTATAAATTTTATAAATATTAAGTTTATTACTATATTAATTATTGCTCCTATTATAGTAGTAGATGCAACTTGTTTAGTCATTTTCTTAGCTATATAAATACCTGTGTACATACAAATAGCTACATTAAATATTGTGGCAATTATTAAGATAGGTATATAGTTAAATGCATCTACATATTTATGATTAATAAGTATTGGGAATACAAATGGCATACAAGCTATCATTCCTACTCCTAGAGATGTAAATAGTTTAGTAACTGTATTTAATACATCTGTGAAGAATTTATCTCTATCAGGGCTATTTATATGTAGTGCAGCACTTTCTGACCAAGATAAGTTAAATATACCTAATAAACTAGATATAATAGTTGGGAATTTATTACTAATAGCATATATACCATTAGCAGCAGTACCTAATACTATAGATATAATAGTTCTATCTGATACATTTACTACCCACCAACTAACTCCATTAGGTACTAAAGGAATTGAATATTTATACATACTCTTTATTAGTTTAGTATCTTTTAATTTAAAGTTTATTTTATTATATAATTTTAATCTAACAAATAAGTATAACGCTCCAAATCCATTAGCAAGTGCCATTGACACAATCATTCCAAAGGCACCCATTTTTAATACTACTATAAATAATATATTAAGTAGTATTGTAGATACTCCAGTAATTATACAACTTATTGCATAATCAATTGTTCTTCCTAAACCTCTAGCAATCTGTAAGAAATTTCCTGAGAATGTACATATTATGATATCAACTAGTATTAACCATCTAAAATCAAAATGCCAAAAGCATGTTACTATTACATACGCTAAACTAAATAGTAATAGAGATACCAATAATACTAAGAAATTATTACTAAGTATCTTTTTAGTTTCTTTTTCATTCTTTCTAACATCAATTAAGTATCTAAAGACACTCATTTCTAGTTCTAATGTAATAATTGGAACTAATAATGTAACATACGTAGTTATTAAATCAACAAGACCATATTCTTTTGTTAATAAAAAACTAGTATATAGTGGTAATAAGAAAAATGAAATTAATTGAGTACATACTCTACCTAAAAATATTATAATTGTGTTTTTCATTAATTCTTTCTTTTTACTCATGTGTTTCTCCTTATTATTTAAAGTAATCTTCTATAACATCTAAATCACAATATGGTTCATATTTATCTTCAATTGCCATATAATTATCATTACCTTTACCAGCAATTAATACTAAATCATTATCTTCTGCCATATCAAAAGCTTTTTTAATAGCTTCTTTTCTATTAATTATTCTTTCATAATTAGATTTATCTGATAATGATACTAAATCATCTATAATCTCATTAACATCTTCATATCTAGGATCATCCATAGTAAATATAACATAATCAGAATTATCTAATACTACTTTCCCCATAGGTCCTCTTTTTTCTTTTTCTCTTCCTCCAGCAGTACCAGTTACAGTAATTATTTTACCTCTTTTTATTTTATGTAGTACTGGATATAATTTTAAAAATGAATCTGTAGTATGAGCATAATCTAATACTATGTCATATTTTTGTCCATAATTTAAAAATTCTACTCTACCAGCTAATGGTTTTAAATTTGGAATTTTTTCAATAATATCTTCTATTTTATAACCTAAACATACTAAGGTAGCAATCGCTGCAGTTAAATTATAAGCATTAAAATCTCCAAATAATGGACTAACTATTTTATAATCATTAGATTTATATTTTATTGTAAATTTAGTATCTTTATTAGTTGCTTCTAAATCTTTTATTAAGAAATCAGCGTTATTTTCACCATATGTCACTATATTAGATTTAGCACTTTTCTTAAAATCTTCATAATATGTATCTTCTGTATTTAATATTACATAACCGTCTTCTTTAACATGTTCTAACATTTCCTTTTTACAAGAAACATAGTTTTCTACTGTTTTGTGAATATTTAAATGATCTTCTGTAATATTAGTAACTATACCAATATCAAAATATATATCATCTAATCTATGTCTAAAATATGCTTCACTAGATGTTTCCATACTTAAATACTTGCATCCTGCATCTACAAATCTTTTAAAATACATATATAATCTATCTGCATCCGCAGTTGTATTTATTATTTTTTCACTAAATTTAGATGATATTATTCCATAAGTACCCATATAACCACATATATCTTCACCCATTAAATCTTGTATTAATTTAGATACAGTAGTTTTTCCATTTGTACCCGTAGTTGCGATCAATTTTAAGTCTTCATCTGAATTATCATAAAATTTCTTAGCTAACTTTCTTAATTCTTCATTTGTATTTTCTACTTTTATTGTTGGTACATTACATTCTACATCTTTACTCACTACAATAGCACTTGCACCATTAGAAATTGCTTCATCAATAAAATCATGTCTATCAGCAGTAACACCCATAGTGCAGACAAATATATCTCCTGGTTCTATTTGTTTAGAATTTATTTTAATTCCTTTAATTTCAATATCAGGATATCCACTATATAATTCACTTAATAATTTCATGTTATCACCTATTCTTATTATACATTATTTTACGATAAAATTGAATACTTTTATTTATATGATATATAATTTATGTTAAAATTATTATGGTGATATAATATGAAAATTACTATATATGGTGCTGGTAGTGATTTAGGTGTACACATAGATGGTGCAGCTTTAGGTCCAGTACAATTAATTAAAGATTTAAAAAGTTTTTATGATGGTGAAATTATTTCAGTTAATCAAAATCCAAATATAATTAAAAGTAGAAATTTATCTGATAGGCGCAAAAATGAATATGAAATTGAACGATTAAATACTGAATTATATAAAAACATTTTAGAAAAAAATAAGGAAGAATATTTCCCTATTACTATTGGAGGAGATAAATCAATTGCAGTTGCATCTAGTTTAGCAACTGCAAAGAAATTTGGTAATGAGAATATTGGACTTATTTGGTTAAGTGCTCATCCTGATTATAATACATTTAATACTACTATTAGTGGTAATATTGCTGGTTTAAGTTTAAGTGCTATTAATGGTTATGAGAATCATGAACTTAGATATTTCCATGATGGTAGTATAATTCAAACTGCTAGATCTGTTGTTATTGGTGCTCGTAATATTGAAAATAGTGAACAAGATAATATTAGATATTCAGGTATAAATGTATTTACTACAGAAGATATTAAAACTAAAGGAATAGAACAAGTATTAAAAGAAGCATTTGAAATTGTATCTAGAAAAACTAGTGGTATTCATATCTGTTTTTCTCTAGACTTAATTGATCCTGATATTGCTCCCGGAGTTTCTATCCCAGAGTTTGAAGGTATTAGTGAAGAAGATGCTATGAAGATTAATGAAGAAATATTAAAACATATTGAAGATATTACTTCATATGATTTGTTAGATTTTAATCCGTTGAGAGATGAGAATAGAAAAACTGAACAAATTGCTTTAAACTTATTAGCTCAGGTAATAAATGCTGCTAAGAAAAAGGGTAAAAATTTTGATAAAATATATTAAAAAAAAACTAGGAATGTTCCTAGTTTTATTTTTTTAATAATTTCTATCTCTTAAAAATGGAGGAAAGTCAAAATCATCTTCATCTTCTTCTTTTGCTTTAGCTTTTTGTGTTAATACTTCTGGAGATGAATATTCTTTGTTTGAACTTCTTCTTTGAGATGCTGCATTACTAAATACTGGATCTTTTTGTTCTTTTTTGTTTTCTTTTTTATCAAAACCAGTTGCAATTACAGTAACTATTACTTCATCACTTAAGTTTTCATTAATAACTGAACCAAAGATTGTATTAATATCAGTATTAGCAGCACTTCTAACTACTTCAGCAGCTTGTTCTGCTTCAAATAATGTTAGGTTAACTCCACCTGTAATATTAATAATAGCATCTGTTGCTCCATCGATTGATGTTTCTAGAAGTGGAGATGATACTGCTTGTTTAGCAGCTTCAATTGCTCTATCTTCACCCATTCCAATACCAATTCCAATAATTGCATGTCCACTATCTTTCATAACTGCTTTAACATCTGCAAAGTCTAAGTTAACAAGACCAACAACTGCAATTAAATCTGATATTGATTGAACACCACGACGAAGTACATTATCAACTTCTTTAAATGCTTCTAGCATTGGTGTAGTCTTATCTATAATTTCTCTTAATCTATCATTTGGAATAACAATTAGTGTATCCACATGTTTTCTTAATTCTTCAATACCTTTTAAAGCATTATCCATTCTTCTTTTACCTTCGAATGAGAATGGCTTAGTAACTATAGCTACTGTTAATGCTCCTAGTCCTTGAGCTATTTCAGCTATAATTGGTGCTGCACCTGTTCCAGTACCTCCACCCATTCCACAAGTGATAAATACCATATCAGAACCAGCTAATGCATCTTCTATTTCTTTTTTAGATTCTACAGCTGCTTCTTTTCCTATTTCAGGTTTAGCTCCTGCTCCTAATCCATCTGTTAAAGATGCTCCAATTTGTATTTTAACATCTGCTTTAGATGAATTTAATACTTGTAAATCTGTATTAGCAGCAATAAATTCTACTCCTTTTACACCAGATTCTACCATTCTATTAACGGCGTTTCCACCACCGCCACCAAGTCCTATAACTTTAATTTTTGCTAATTGATCCATTTCTAATCCGCCTAACATATACCTAGTCCTCCTTAATTATCAAAAAAATGTCCAAACACTTTACTTATTATATTAGTATTATTACTTACTACTTTTTCTTCAGAATTAACAATTGATTTCATACTTTCTTTAGAAATCATTGTAGCATCTTTTCCTCTTAAACTCATTTTATCATCAAAATATTTAACAGTACCATAAACACTACTATATTTATTATGTCTTATTCCTACTTCAGTAATATTACAAACTTTAGCTTTAAAACCAAGTTCTTCATCTACTATATATTGGAACCCAGCTAGCTCACTAAGTCCACCTGTTATTATTATATAACGTATTTCTCTATTTGTTAAGTTTTTTATTTCTTTTTTTGCTAAATTTAGTATTTCTATTATTCTTGATTCCACTACTTTAGATACTTCTACTTGATTAATCTCTTTTATAGACTCATCTTTAGTTCTTACTTCTCTAGTATCATTAACATCAGCATAAGCTTCCATACTTACAGCAAAAGTTTCTTTTATTATTTTCGCAGTTTCTATATCAGTATTAAAAACAAAAGATAAATCTCTATCTACACTTCTACTACCAAGATTAATAACTTTATTTTTAATTTGAATACCCTTATTGAATATAGATATATTTGTACTATTTTCACCTATATTAATAATAGCACCTGCTTCTTTATCTTTTTTAGAATTCTTTATAGAATAATAATCCCCAGTAGAAGTAAATGCTACATCTATAGCTTCTACACCACTAAGTTTTAATACTTCTAATAATCTATATAATTCTTCTTTAGATGAAGTAGCTAAAACTAATTTAGTTTCTAATATTTTACCCTTTAACCCTTTAGGATCTTTTATATTTTCTTCTTCATCTATAGTAAAACTAATAGGTACTGCAGTTATTAATTCATGTTCTTCATCTATTTGATTTATAACTGCATCTCTTAATACATTACTTATATCATTACCAGTTATTTTATTATAATCTTCTACATCAACAGAACCTATTGCAATATCAAAATTAGCTGAAGTTGGTGCTACACTTGCAATAACTTTAGTAATCTTAGTTCCTAACATATCATTAGCCTTTTTCAAAGCCTTTTTAACACTAGAAACACACTCTTTTATATCAACTATATGTCCATCATCAATACCTCTAGAAGGACTACTTACGGATGTTAAAACATTATAATTATCATTATGTTTTTCAATTACTAATATTTTAATACTATCAGTACCTAAATCTATACTTGTATATATATTACCCATTATAATCCTCCTATTCTTAATATTAATTATACTAATAAATTACTAATTTTTCAAATTTTTAGTCTATTTTTTCAAAAATACTATATTTCTTAGTATTAAATATCTTTTTATAATTTTTATTAACTGAAATTATATAATATAATCTCTCTTTTTTACTTATTAATAAGTGAGTAAATTTATACTTTTCTAAAAATGAATCATAATCTAATAATCCATATGTAAGATAATAATATTCTTTAAAAACATCTTCTTTTTTATTATTAGATTTTAAGAATACTTCTGCTCTAGTATCCATATAAACTTTTATACCTCTATATTCAGGATATGATCCATTATCATAGCCAGTATATAAAACTATATCTTCTTTCTTATTATTCTTTAATAAATAATTTACACCTTTATCTAATTTTAATTTATTATTAAAACTTGGTGATATAAATATCATAGATAATATACTAACTATTACTAAGAATGATATTGTTATTATATATTTGTTTTTATATAGTTTATCTTTTATTTTAGTTTTTTTACTATCAGTAATTAAATCTTTTAAATAGTAAGCTAAAAATGGTATTGTTCCAACTACATATAACATTACATTTCTAAAATTAGATAGTGCTAATACAACTACTCCTATAAATAGGAGAAAATGTCTTAACTGCATTTTATTTTTTCTATAAAATATATAAATAGTGATTAATATTAATAATGTTGTAAAGAATATTTGTCCTTGGAATATTTCAAATGTTGTTGCTCTCATTTCATATACAATTCTATTTATATATTTATTACCATAAGAATTGAATACATATTTTATACTTTCTATTCCATATGGATTAATAAATTGCACTAATAACATTATTACTATTATAGATAATAATTTAAATAACCTTTTATCTTTCTTCTTAAAATATAAAATAATATAATTTACTAAATACGGTAACATAAATAAATATATCATAGGCCACATAGCGGCATGAAAATTTATTTGTAATAATGAAATTAATATTAAAAAATAAATTGCTTTAGTATTTTTATTCTTATAAAATAACTCCATTATATATAAAACTATTACTAAAAATAATAAGGTAAATATCTGTGGTCTCGGTAATATAAATAATAGTAATATTACATCAGTAACACAAGTAACAATAGTAGAAATAGTATATTTATTATTACTTAGTAACATACATAATTTATATAAGAAATATAATATTAATAAATTAACTAATACTATAACTAATATTAATCCATATTTGCCTAAAATAAAGTGAGACATATAAAATACTAGTGCTGATAACCATTGCTGCATAACAAAAGCAAAATTAGTATGAATAGTAAAAGGTTCTATTGTTGGAAAACCATGATGAACTAAATATTTACCATGATTTAATAAAAACCATATATCTTCTTCTTTCGCAACATTAGTTATACAACTAACTATTATTGGAACAAAAAAATATAAATAACAAATATATTTTGGAGGTTTATAATTTTTTAATTTTTTTATTATACTTTTCATTATTTTTCCTCCTCATGATATTTCTTTTCTATATTAACATTCCATATTTCATCTTTAGATTTAATATTATTAATTATATTATTAACTGCTTTAAAGGCAGTCATAATAGAATGATCCATATTATTATATCTATGTTGACCATTTCGCCCTATACAGTATAAATTATCTATTTTATTTAGATATTTTTTTAATTTATCTATATCTTTATAACTATCAAAATAAGCTGGATATGCTTTTTTTATTCTAATAACACAACTATCTAATATATTGTCATTTATAACTTTTAATTTTTGTAATTCTTTTATCGCTAATTGTTTTATTTTAGCATCACTTAAATTCCAAAAGCTATCATTTTCATTACAAAAGTATTCTAATCCTATCCAAGTTGTTTTATATATATCTTTTACCATATAAGGAGACCAATTATTAAATATTTGTATTCTACCTAAATTAACATTAGTATCTTGTACATATAACCAACAATCAGGAATATTATCATTAAATGTTTTTATTTTAGTTTTATTTTTCAATAATAATTTATCTGTTAATACACCCACTGTTATAAAATCTCTATATGGTAAATTATTAGAAATAGTTAATATATTTTTAGGAACATTATTTAATGAATTACATAAGTCTTTTAATGGCATAGATGATATTACATAATCAGCAGACTCAACTATTTCTTTATTATTATTTATATAAACTACTTTAGTAATTTTATTATTTTTTTTCTTTATTTTTATAACTTTAGAATTAGTTAAAATTTTACCTCCAAGTTTTTTAACTTTTTTAGCTATTTCTTCATATAATTGACCTGGTCCGTATTTAGGATATAAATATTCTTCTATTAATGATGTTTCTTTTTTATTATTTTTTATTTTAAATAATCTATTAAAATAATCTCTGATTACTTCAAATAAAGAAATTCCTTTTACTCTTTGATATCCCCATTCTTTAGATATACTTTTAGGACTTCTTCCCCATACTTTTTTAGTGTAATCTTTAAAAAATATAGAATATAGTTTTTTACCAAATCTATTTATATAGAAATCTTCTAAACTATTTTCTTTTTTCTTTATAATTTTAGTTTTTATATAACTAAAACCACATATTATAGTTCTAAAAACACCTAAATTCTTTATAGTTTTTAAGTTTAGAGAAACTGGATAATTGAATAATTTATTCTCATAAAATATTCTTGATATTCTATTTCTTATTAAAAATACTTTATCTTCTTTATCTGGATTTATTTTTGTTTTAGGTAGTTCTTTTTTTCTATTTAATTTTTTATCATCAAAGGAATCTTTTCCTTGTACTGGTAATATCTCTTTCCAAAAATTCAATACTTCTTTACTTTTAGTAAAAAATCGGTGTCCTCCAATATCAATTCTATTACCATGATAATTAATAGTTTTAGATATTCCACCAATTTTATTCTCTTCTTCTAATATAATTACTTTATATTCTTTTGATTCTGTTAACAGTTTGTATGCTGCGGCTAAACCTGCAGGTCCTGCTCCTATAATTACTACTTTCTTCATAGCATTACCCCTTTATTTGGAAATGATTACCATTATCCAAATATAAAATTCCTTTTTTATTTTCTAATTGAGATAAAACTTTATTATAGTAATTAATAGTTTTAAACTTAGTTAAAGTTATGTATACCATGTTACCATCATCCATATATAATAAAAATCTACCTTTATCTAATTCATTTGGTTTATATTCAATATCAGATATTTTACATAGTGTATCTTCATTTATTTTAGACATTTTCTTTATAAATTTTTTATATTTATCATCTGGTATATAATTTATTACTCTAGGAATATTATAAGTTTCAAAACTATTATTTATAGATTCTTTTGTACCATCTTCAAATACTATTACATTCTTATTATTATTTATAAATAAAGCTCTATTTTCTTTAATATCTATTTCAAAAGTATGATAGAACTTTCTATGTACTTCTACATCTTCTATATATTTAGATTTTTTTAATTTATCTTTTGTTTTTATAGTAGAAGTAAAATAATAACTAGGATAATTTTTAATACCTGCAAGTTCTATAATATAATCATCATTTAATCTTTTATTTCCTGTTATTATGATGTTTTTAATACTAGTATCTAAATATCTATACACTATAAAAATTAGTCCTCCAAAGATTAAAAGAACTATAAATAAACTAAATAGTTTTATTTTTCTTTTTTTGACTAATTTTTTGGCCATAATTACTCCCAATTTACAAATTCTTGTTCTATTTTTAATTCGACTTTATATTTTTTATATACTTTTTCTTGTACATATTCAATTAATTCTTTAATATCTTTACTAGATGCATTATCTCTATTAATTATAAAGTTAGCATGTTTATCACTAACCATTGCGCCACCTTTTTTCATACCTTTTAGACCTAATTCTTCTATTAATTGTCCAGCAAATTTATCTTTAGGATTTCTAAATACTGATCCAGCACTAGGATATTCTAAAGGCTGAGAAGCTTGTCTTCTTTTTCTTCTATCTTTAATTACTTTTTCAATAGCGCTTTTATTACCATGTTCTAGTCTAATAACTGCAGATAAACAAATATATTTTGGATGTGTTTTCAAAAATGATGTTCTATAATGAAAATTCATTTCTTTATTTTCTAATGTAATTATTTTTAAATCTGGAGTTAATACAGTTACTTCTTGTGTAATATATCCCATATCACTCTTATAAGCACCTGCATTCATAAATACAGCTCCTCCAACAGTACCAGGAATACCAGCTGCAAATTCTAATCCAGTTAAAGCACGTTTAGCTGCTAGATGAGACAATTTCATTAATGGAAAACCTGCTTCTACATGTATTTTGTTTTCAAAGAATTCTACTTTATCTAATTCATTTAATTTAATTAAAACACCGTTATATACTTTATCACTAAATAATAGATTAGATCCATTACCTAATAACTTATATTTAACATTATTATTATTTAATATTTTAATAGTCTTAATTAAAGATTCTACTTCTTTTGGATATACTATACATTTTGCAAGTCCACCTGTTTTATAAGTAGTATACCTACTTAAGAATACATCTTTTTCAACTTTTCCAATATTTGCTTTTACTAATTCTTTAATTACTTCATCCATCTTCTTCACCCAGTAACTTTCTAATTTCTTTATATATTCTTAAAGAAGAATCCCTAACTCCAAATTTATATGAATTATCACTTAATTCTTTATATAATTTTTTATCTTTAATAACTTTATCTATCATTGGAATTAAATTATCTGTATTAAAATTATCTTCTTCTAATATTAAACATGCTTTTTTATTTTCTAATTCTTTGGCATTTAAATATTGATGATTATGTGTAACATATGGAGATGGTACTAAAATGGATGGTATACCAATAGATGTGATTTCTGCAATAGTAGAAGCTCCTGCACGTGATACTAATAAGTCAGTATCTTTCATTAAGTTAATTAAATCATCTAAAAATGGTACTAATTTAACGTTATCAGATACATCTACATTATTATAACTATTATAATATGAGTTACCTGTAACTATTAATACTTGATATTCTTTATCTTTAAAATTAGGTATCATTTCTTTTAATTTATTAGTAATAGTAGTAGATCCTAAAGATCCCATAACTATAACTATTAATTTTTTATTTTTAGAAAAACCAAACTTAGTTTTACTAACTTTTTTTACTTTAGTAATTTCTTCACTACGAGGATTTCCTGTATATACACAATGTGCATCTTTAAAATATTTCTTACTTTCTTCAAATGATAAGCATAAAGTATTTGCAAAATTACCTAAGAACTTATTAGACATTCCTGGTATTGAATTTTGTTCATGTACTAAAGTTTTATAGCCTAATCTATGAGCCGCATATAAAACAGGTGCAGTTATATAACCTCCTGCTCCTATAACTATATCAGGATTAAATTTCTTTATTATCTTTTTAGCTTTTCTATAAGCTTTCATAGTCTTAATTATTACAGATATATTTTTAAAAGGATTTTTTCTATCAAAACCTTTCATCTCTAAACCAACAAAATCTATACCTCTTTGTGGAACAATATCTTTTTCCATTCTATCACTTGTTCCAATATATAGAATTTCACTATCAGGTTCTTTTTCATATATCTTATCTATAATCGCTAAAGCTGGATATATATGACCACCTGTTCCTCCAGCTACTACAATAGCTCTCATGTAAACATCCCCTTATATATCTCTATATTTTATGAAAACATAGAGATTATAATACTATTATTATTTCTATAATCTATATACAAATTATATCATAAAGATAACAATAAATAAATAAAAGTTGTTAAATTGAAAAAAAAATATTAATATGATAAAATATTTTAACAAGAAAGAGGGATACTATGGCAAGTGTCGGAATAATTGCTGAATATAATCCATTTCATAATGGACATTTATATCACTTAAAAAAGATTAAAGAAATGTATAAAGATGATACTGTTATATTAGTACTTAGTGGTAACTTTACAGAACGTGGTGATGTGTCAATTATAGATAAATGGAAAAAAACTGAAATAGCACTTAAAGCTGGAATAGATTTAGTTATTGAACTACCTTTTCCATTTGCTACTCAAAGTGCTGATTATTTTAGTTATGGCGCAATCACTATACTAGAAAAATTGAAAGTAGAAAGATTAGTCTTCGGAAGTGAAAGTGATAACTTAGAAGATATTAAATTAATTGCTAAAGAACAAATAAATAATCCAGAATTTGAAAAATTAGTAAAAGTATATTCTAAGTTAGGAGAAAACTATCCTACTGCACTTTCTAAAGCATTAAAAGACTTAACTAATAAAAGTATTAAAGATCCTAATGATTTACTTGCTATTAGTTATATAAAAACTATAATAGAGAATAATTATAATATTGAACCAATATCTATAAAAAGAACTAATAGTTATCATGATAAAAGTATAGATAATAAAATATCTAGTGCTACTGCTATTAGAGATGCTTTAAAGAATAAAAAAGATGTTAAAAAAACAGTACCAAGTTTTGTAATACCATATTTAAAAGATTTACACTTTATAGATAATTATTTTAAATATATTAAATATAAAATAATTACAGAAGATGATTTATCAATATACCATGGTGTAGATGAAGGATTAGATAAATTATTAAAAAAAGAAATAATTAATTCTAATAGTTATGATGAGTTTTTAAATAATGTTAAGACTAAAAGATATACTTATAATAAATTAACTAGAACAATACTACATATTTTATGTAATTTTACAAAAGAGAAAGCTAAAAGTTTTAGAAATATAGATTATATTAGAATATTAGGTTTTAATGATAAGGGAAGAAAATATTTAAATAGTGTAAAGAAAGATTTAGATGTAGAACTTATTAGTAAAATAAATAGAGATAAACCTGATATGTTGGAATATGAATTAGAAACTACTAAAGTATATGCTTTAGGTAATGATGATTTTTCTTTAGTAGAAAAAGAATATAAAAAAATAGTTAAGGAGAAATAAGATGATTAAGAGTAAAAAAACTGGTCAATTAATTATTGTTTCGGCACCTTCTGGTGCAGGTAAAGATACTGTTGTTAGAGAATTAATGAAAAAAGATGATACTAATAGATGGGTATCAGTATCTGCTACTTCTAGAGAACCTCGTAAAGGAGAAAAAGATGGAGTAGATTATTATTTCTTATCAAAAGAAGAATTTGAAGAAAAGATTAAAGAAGATTATTTTTTAGAATATGCAGAATATGCAGGTAACTATTATGGTACTCCTAAAGAATATATTAAGAAGAATTTAGATAAGGGAATAGATGTTATATTAATTATTGAAATACAAGGAGCTAGTTTAGTTAAAAAACAAATACCTGAAGCATTATTAATATTTATAATGCCACCTTCTTTAAAAACGTTAGTTAAGAGATTAAAGAAACGTGGAACTGATTCTAATGATAAAATAATTAAAAGATTCCATACTGCATATAATGAAATAAATGAAGTGACTAAATATAACTATGTAGTTGTTAATGATAAGTTAGAAGATGCTGTTAATAAAGTAGAGTCTATTATTACATCAGAAAAATGTAGAGTTGATCGTATTGAAGAAGTTTACCTAGATACTAAAGAAGAAGAAATACATGAGTTATTAATGGATGAAGAATTTATAAATGAGGGAATATCTGAAAAAATAGATTAAAAAAGAGAAGTATAACTTCTCTATTTTTTTTGGCATTTAGGACAATAATGTGTTCCTCTTCCACCTATTTTAGTTTTTTCTATAATAGTTTTACATACTGGACACTTTTCCCCTGCTTTTCCATGTACTAATAATTCATTTTGAAATAGTCCATGAACTCCTTCTGAACTCGTAAAACTCTTAATAGTAGTACCACCTAATTTAATAGCTTTTTTCATAACTATATTAGTATTTTTAATTATATTAGAACAATCATTAATACTAATATTACTACATTTCCTATTAGGATTTATTCTACTCATAAATAATATTTCATCATCATAAATATTTCCAATACCTGCAATTATACTTTGATCTAATAATACTGTTTTAATAGGTAATCTTTTCTTATGGATATGATTATATAAATAATCATTAGTAAGTTTTTTATCATTAAATTCTAATCCAATATCAGATAGTGGTTTAACACTATTTACTTTAGAATTTTCTATTAAATACATCTTTCCAAACTTTCTAACATCGTGAAATCTAAAAGATATATTATTATCTAGAATAAATTCTACATGTTCATGTTTTTCTTTAGGATCATCTTTTTTTCTAAAAAAGAATTTACCTTCCATTCTTAAATGAATTAATAAATTATATTTATCTAATTTTATAACTATCCATTTACCTCTAGTAGTTATAGAATTTATTTTTTGATTTATTATTTCTTTTTTAAATTCTTTAGGAGAGGGACTTGCTATTATATTATCCCAATATATATTACAATCAGTAATAGTTTTACCAATAATTTTTTTCTTTAAGTTTTTAACTACTGTTAATACTTCTGGTTTTTCAGGCATAATAACCTCCTATTTAGCTTCGTACCAATTACTTCCTATTTCTATATCTACTTTTAATGGTACTTGTAATTTATATGTATTTTCCATTATATATTTAACTATTTCCTTAACTTCTTCTAATTCATCTTCTATAACATTAAATACTAATTCATCATGTACTTGAATTAACATTTTACTCTTTAAATTTCTTACTCTAAATTCTCTATATATTTCTACCATAGCTTTTTTCAATATATCAGCAGCAGTTCCTTGAATAGGTGTATTTAAAGCCATTCTTTCTCCACTACTTCTAACCATATAGTTTTTACTCTTTAATTCATCTAATATTCTTTTTCTATTCATTAAAGTAGTAACATATCCATTCTTATATGCATCAGATATTAAATTATCCATATATTTTTTTATTCCTGGGAATGTTTCTAAATACTTATCAATAAATTCTTTAGCAGTTTTCATATCTATACCTAAATCTTCAGATAGACCAAAACTACTTATTCCATAAAGTATTCCAAAGTTAACTGCTTTAGCAGTTCTTCTTTGATCTTTTTTTACATCTTTTATATCTATATTGTATATATCAGAAGCAGTCTTAGCATGTATATCTTTTCCATCTTTAAATGCTTGTATTAAGTTTTCTTCATTTGATAGAGAAGCAAAAATTCTCAATTCTACTTGTGAATAATCACTTGATAGTAACTTAGAATTATCATCTGGTATAAAGGCTTTTCTAATTAACGCTGAATAATCACTTCTAGCAGGAATATTTTGTAGATTAGGACTTATACTAGATAATCTTCCTGTACGAGTTAGAGTTTGTGTAAAGATAGTATGAATTCTTCCATCTTCTCTTATTTCATTTATTAAACCTACTGCATAATTAGTATATAGTTTAGAAAGTGTTCTATATTCTAATACTTTATCTACTATTGGATTTACAAATTTAATTTTATCTAATATATCTTTAGATGTAGAATATTTACCATTCTTAACTCTTTTTGGATATGGTATTTCTAATTTCTCAAATAAAATTTTAGAAAGTTGTGCAGGGGACATAATATTAAAATCTTCTCCTGCAAGTTCATGAATTTCTTTTTCTAATACTTCCATTTGTTTCTTTAAATCTTTTTCTAATTTTTCTAAATACTCTCTATCTACTTTAATACCAGTTAACTCCATATCAGCAAGTACTTCAGTTAATGGCATTTCTATATCAGTAAATAATTTAGTTTCATTATTATCTTCTAATTCGTTTACTAATCTATCTTTAGTTTCATATATAAATTTAGCTTTCTTTACACATACTTCTTTAAGTTTATCTAGACTTACTTCTTTAGGCCTTTTTAAAGTACCATAAATATCTTCATATAAATCTATATCATAATCAAATACTCTAGCGACAAATGCAATATCATCTTTAATATTATAATCAAGTAGGTAAGTAGCAATCTCTGTATCAAAACAAACATTATTAAAATTAACTATATTATTTAAAACAACTAAGTTCTTTTTATAGTCATATGTATATTTATCTACTTTACTATTAAATATATCTTTATATTTACTTATTTCATCTTTATTAATGAAATAACCATTTTTACCGTCATAAATACCTATTCCTAGGATTTCACTTTTACTATAAACTTCCCCTCTTGTTTCTAAGTAAAATGAAAATTCTTTTTCTTTAAAATCTTTTATATCTTTAATAACTAATTTTTCTTCTTCCTTCTTTTCTTCTTTTACATCTAGTTTTCTAAGTAGTGAGAAAAATTCATATTCTTTTAATAATTTAACATACTCATCTTTATTCTCTCCATTATACTTACAATCATCTAATGTAAAGTCGATTGGTACTTCTTTATAGATAGTAGCAAGATCATAACTCATATAAGCGTTATCTTTATCATTAATTAATTTTTCTTTAGTTTTACCTGTAACACTATCTATATTTTTATATAAATTATCCAAACTATCATATTTAGATAATAGGTTAATTGCAGTTTTTTCTCCAATACCTTTAACACCAGGTATATTATCAGAAGAATCCCCCATTAAAGCTTTTAAATCTATCATTCTAATTGGATCTACTTTATAAGTATCTTTAAACTCTTTCTTATCCATCATGATATGACCTTTTTGTTTTAATAGTTTTACTGTTACTTCATCTGATATTAATTGAAGTAGGTCTTTATCACTACTTACAATAGTCGCGATAAACTTATCTTCTTCATCAACAATTCTACTTAAAGTACCAATTATATCATCTGCTTCATATTTATCTATTTCATAACTTTTAATACCCATAGCTTTTAATATTTTTTTTGCTTCAGGAAATTGCATTTTTAATTCATCTGGAGTTTCACTTCGGCCATCTTTATAACTCTCATATTTGTCGTGTCTAAAAGTTTTTCCTTTATCAAAAGCTACTAAAATATAAGAAGGGTTCTCCTCTGAAATAATCTTATTCATCATATTAATAAATCCATATAAGGCATTAGTAGGAAAACCCTTTGAATTTTTCATAATTACGCCTTGATAGGCAGTTGCATAATAACTTCTAAATAATAAATTGTTACCATCTACTAAAATAATTTTATTCATAGTATCACCTAGTAAAATTATATCATAACAATCTATATTTAACTAATTTTACTTACTAAAATTGACTAATACGCTATTATTTTTATTTCTAAAATCAGTTTTGTTTGAATTTTCTAATTTTTGAATTCTTGCGGAAGCCATCATCAAACAAACTGTGATAAGTGTATATATCAGCAATACAGTAAATCCTTTCTTAATATTTCTTTTAACTTTCATCATATATATCACTCCTTTCTTTTATGCTTTTATTATATATCATACATCTGTTCGTGTCAATAGATATTAAAACATTTGTTTGACATTTTACATTTTATATGTTAAACTGTTTACATAAGGAGGGATTACATGGATAAACTCACTAATAAACAAAAGGATATATTACAAATAATTAAGAAATTAATTGCGAGAGATGGTTATCCACCTACCGTTAGAGAAATTGGTAAAGAGGCTAATTTAAATTCACCTGCAACTATACATTTCCATCTAACAAAACTTGAGGAAAAAGGATATATAAAGAAAGGTAATAGTAAAAATAGAACTATTGAAGTATTAGTACCAAATGAATATATTGAAAAAGATGCGAATGTGGTTGATGTACCACTACTTGGTAAAGTAACTGCTGGTACTCCTATTGAAGCTATTGAAATGCCTGATGAATATTTTTCATTACCTACTACCCTATTTAATACGAGAAACGAGATATTTACACTTAATGTTAGTGGAGATTCTATGATTAATGTAGGTATATATGATGGGGATATATTAATAGTTGAAAGATGTAATACTGCTAGAAATGGCGAAACTGTAGTTGCTATGAATGCTGAAGGTGAAGCTACTGTTAAAACATTTTATAAAGAAGATGGATATTTTAGACTACAACCTGAAAATGATACAATGGAACCTATTATATTAGATGAAGTTACTATATTAGGTAAAGCAGTTGGATTATATAGAAAGTTTTAAATAAAAATAATAGACTTGTTAGTCTATTATTTTTTTTATTATATAACTTGCTATTAATATACCTGCACTTGCAGGAACATACATACAAGATCCTAAACCTTCGGTTTTTTTAGATACTTCTGTAGATGTTAAAACATCTATTTTTTTATTTATTTTTTCATCTTTTACATATTTTCTAATTATTTTAGCTAAAGGGTCATTATAAGTTTTTCTAATATCAGTTATTTTTAACTTAGATGGATCTATTTTTTTAGCTGTTGCCATACTAGAAATAAATTTTACTTTTCTTGTTAAACATTCTTTTATAATAGCTTTTTTAGTATCAACATAGTCACATGCATCTACTAAATAATCAATATTATATTCAAATAATATATTAATATTATTTGGTTTTATGAACTCATCTATTTTTATTACTTTACATTCGTTATTAATATCTTTTATTCTTTTTTCTAAAACATCAACTTTCTTTTTACCAATTGTAGAATCCAAGGCAATTATTTGTCTATTTATATTAGTCTCATCTACTATATCATTATCAACTATAATAATATTTCCAATACCACTTCTTACTATAGATTCAACTACATAGCCTCCTACTCCACCTATACCTAATACTAATATAGTTTTATTACTTAGTAACTTAATATTATCTTTACCTATTAATTTTTCTAATCTTGAAAATTTCTTCTTTGTCAACTTAATTCTCCTTTAACTATATTAATTTTTTGCATTAAAAAATGTCAGATAGAGCGCTGTGTTCGACGATAAAACCTGCATTTTTACAGGTGGGTGTCCGTACGCTACCTTTAGGATCCCTACTCTAAGGAAGGTCTTCAACACGGATAACTGATCAAGACTCCCGTATCGTTATTATAGTGGGTTTTATATGAGAACAATCACGCATCTCTCTGACACCTATATTATAGCACAATTTTCTTGATATACAAGTATTTTAACAAATTTTAATTACTGGAATATTTTACTATAGGTGAATATTATGTATTTTAATATCAATCATTTATCAATATATTATGAAAAATATGGTAATAGTAATGATTCTATAGTTATATTACCTGGTTGGGGAGATACTAGAAAAACATTTTATAATATGATTTTTTCTTTACAAGAAAACTACACAATATATATTTTAGATTATCCCGGTTTTGGTAATAGTTCTATTCCTAAAAATGATTTAACTATATATGATTATACTAATATAATTATTAAATTCTTAGAATATAATAATATTAAAAATCCAATAATAATTGCTCATTCTTTTGGGGGAAGAATATCTACTTTATTATCTGGATACTATAATATTAAAATAAATAAATTGATACTTATGGATATTGCACCTATAAAACCTAAAAAATCTATATATTCTAAAATAAAACAAAGTATATATAAATTATTAAAAAAAGTATCTTATATTTTACCTAGTAAATATAAGAATAAATATTTAAATAAATTAATATCTATATTTGGATCCACTGATTATAAAAATATTCCAATTACTATGAGAAATACTTTTAAGAATATTATTAATGAGGATTTATCTAAATATTTAGAATATATTAATACTGAAACATTAATTATTTGGGGGTTATTAGATAAATCTACTCCATTGAAATACGGAAAGATTATAAATAAAAAAATTAATAATTCTATATTAATTACTATTCCTAATAGTTATCATTTTCCATATTTAGATTATCCTATTTTAATTAATAACATAATAAAAGAGTTTTTAAAATAAAACTCTTTTATGGTATATTTTTATTTTCATCTTTGGTATGTACAACTACTTTAGCATGAAAATGTTTATTTAATTTATTCTTTGATTTATATAAGTTTTTAGAAACCCATACTTTTATACTATATTCTTTCTTACTATTAGAATCTATACTATCTTTATATATTAAATAGTTAGATTTTGACTTTTTAAATGTTTTGTTTTTCTTATTATTTATACTATATTTTAGATACTTTATATTATACTGTTTATCTTTACATTTATCTTTTTTAATCATGTTTTTATCTTCTTCTATATTTATAGTATAGTTTACTTTTTTATTACTTTGATTTTCTATAATTAGTTTTATTGGTTTTAAATCACTGTTTTTATTATCTTTAATTGGAGTTTGATTTACTATATTAATAGTATCTTCTATACCAGCATTATTCTTATTATATTTTACTTTTAAACTACCTACTGTATAAATATTATATTCTTTATTTTTATTAAATGATGAAAATGCAAAGTAAGAACCGATTATAATTATTATTGTTATTAAAATAACAAAGAATACTATTAATTCTACTTCTCTTTTCTTCATTTTATGAATTACACTGGTTTTTTTCTTATCTTTCTTACTCATAAGCTTCTCCTATTTTATACAATTAGTATATCAAAACTAATTTATTTAAACAATATATTAAAATGATATTTTTTCTTTTATATAATCTACTACTTCATCAAGCTTTAATGTTACTTGTTCCATAGTATCTCTATCTCTTATAGTAACAGTATTATTATTTATAGTTTCATCATCTATAGTAATAGCAAATGGTGTTCCAATAGCATCTTGTCTTCTATATCTTTTACCAATAGATCCCGCTTCATCATAACTACACATAAATTCCCTAGATAATAAGTTATATACTTCTTTTGCTTTTTCACTATGATATTTTTTAGCAAGTGGTAGAATTGCTGCTTTATATGGAGCAAGATATGGTATAAATTTCATTACTTCACGAGTAGTACCATCTTCTAATTCTTCTTCTATATATGCATTATCTAATACAGTTAAAACTAATCTATCTACACCTACTGTTGATTCTATAATATATGGTATATATTTTTCATTAGTAGTTGGATCTAAATATTCTTGTGATGTTTTTGAATATTCTTGGTGTCTTCCTAAATCATAATCAGTACGATTATGAGTACCATTTATTTCTCCCCATCCAAATGAAAATTTGTATTCAATATCACATGCTTCTTTAGCATAATGAGCTAATTTTTCATGATTATGATATCTTAATTTATCTTCAGGTATTCCTAAATCTATAAAATATTTTTTAGCATATTCTTTATAATAATTATAAAGATCAGAATCTTCTCCTTATAGTCCTCCTAAAACATTATTATTGTTCTAATAAGCAAATAACCAATTAAACA
>CAZYQE010000001.1:0-178965 GCA_964650315.1 uncultured Muribaculaceae bacterium | reverse complement strand
TATTCTCCTTGAGCATTTTCTGGTCTTAAATATATTTTACTCTTAGAATCTTCTGTAACTCCTCTATGTGTTTCAAACATCAAATTAAATTCACGAATATCTGTATAATCACTTTTACCACAATTAGGACATGGTACTTTATTTTCTTTTACATAGTTAATCATTTCTTCTCTACTCATACCATCAGCATTAGCATCAGGATCATAACTATTTATTAATTCATCTACTCGATGTCTCATTTTACAGTTTTTACAATCAATTAATGGATCAGAAAAACTTCCAACATGACCACTAGCTTCCCAAACTGTAGGATGCATTAATATTGCAGCATCTACTTCATAAGCATTAGGACGTTCTTGAATAAATCTTTTTCTCCATGAATCTTTAATATTATTTTTTAATCTACTACCTAATGGACCATAATCCCATGTATTAGCAAGTCCTCCATATATTTCTGATCCTTGGAATATAAATCCATATTGTTTAGAATAATTTACTAATTTTTCCATTGTTAAATCTTTCATGTTTCCTCCTTTTAATAAAAAACTCCTAGAAAAACGTAAGGACGAGATATTCCCGCGGTTCCACCTTACTTATTCTAGAAGAATCACTTTAAAATATTGCTCTCAGCTTTCCACACTGGTCATCACATTTATATATTACACTTTTATAATACTATTTTTTAGATATTTTTGCAATAACTATTTATTTTCATCACTTAATTCTTTATAATTTACTTTTCCTAGTAATGTTTTAGGTAATGATTTTCTAAATTCATATTCTTTAGGTATTGAATATTTTGCTAAATTCTCTTTACATAATTCTTTTATTTCTTTTTTTAAATGATGTATACTTTCTCCACTCTTTAAAACTATATATGCTTTAGCAACTTCTCCTTTATATTTATGAGGTATTCCTACTACTGAACATTGTAATACTTTTTTATGAGATTCAATTACTTCTTCTATTTGTGATGGATAAATATTATATCCATTAGATATAATCATTCTTTTTAATCTTTGTGTAAAATATACTATTCCATTAGGAGCGATGTATCCTAAATCTCCTGTATGTAACCATATTTTTTTATCTTTATGTTTTCTAAGTACTAAATTAGTTTCTTTTTCATTATTTAGATATCCTAACATTACAGTTGGACCATTAACACATATTTCTCCTTCTACTCCTACTTCTACTTCTTCTGCAGTATTAGGAATACATATTTTATATTTATTACCTACCATAGGTACTCCTATACTTCCTAATACATTAGACTCTCCATAACTATAGCAAGTAGCAGCAGTTGATTCAGTCATTCCATAACCTGTTGATAATTTAATATTAGCACCATGCTTATGAAGAAAATTATTAAAGTTTGTTTCAGCATCAGAATACATAGTATCTCCACCATTAATACAATATTTCAAAAAAGATAAATCAGTATTTTCTAATTTCTTATTAGCTACCATAGCATTCCATAAAGTAGGTACACAAGCTAGTAATTGTGGTTTTTCTGATTTTAATATTTTAGTAAATCTTTTATTATCAAACTCTGGCATTAAGATATTTTTAATACCTTTACACATACCAGTATGAATACATACTCCTAATCCAAAGCCATGAAATATAGGTAATACTGTTATTATTTTATCTCCTGTTTTAGCTTTATCTATATTTACTTCACATTGTTGTTCTAGAGCATTAAAATTAGCATTAGATAAAACTATACCTTTAGGAACTCCTGTTGTTCCTCCACTATGAAGTATTACAGCAGGATCATCTTTTTTCATATTACAAGTAATTTCTTCATTATAAGTTAATCCATTAATTATAAAATCATTCCAATAAATATAATTTTTATTTCTTCTTTTAGGTTTTAACACTTTAAATCCTCTAGTAAATTGATATCCTACTTTCCAAAGTAATGGCATAGAATCTTTAGCAGATACTACTATTGTTTTATATAAAGATGTTTCATTTATTATTTCTTTTACCTTTTCATAACAAACATCTATCATTAATAATACTTTTGAATTAGTTTCATTAACATATAATTTAATTTCTTCTTGCCCAGATAATGGATGTACCATATTAGCAATAGCACCTATCTTATTACAAGCATAAAAAGCAATTATCGCTTCTGGGGTATTAGGCATACATATAGTAATTACATCTTTTTCTTCTACTCCAAGTTTTTTAAAACTTCTTGCACATTCATTAACTTTTCTAAAAAATGTTTTATAGCTCATGTTTCTATCAAAATAACCAATACAACTAAGATTAAGATTATCTTTAGATTTATCTACTAAATATTCATACATAGTCATATTAGGTACTTTAAAACCTTTTCTTACTTCTTTAGGCCAATAAGAAGAAGATTTTTTATTTATATTTTCTTTTTTCTTAAATATATCTTTTAATGATTTCATGGATTCCTCCTACTTTATAATTTTATCATAATAAGAAAAGAAGTTACATACTCTTTTTAACTTCTTTTACTTTCTTTTCTATATCTTTTTTAAAGAATAGATATGTAGATCTTATTAACAGATATATTGGTAAAGCTGCAATAATACCAATTACTCCCATTAATGATCCACCTATACTAACTACCATAATAGTAATTAATGGATTGACATTATTTGTTTTACCATAAATTTTAGGAGAAATTACATATCCATCTAATTGTGGGAATATTAAACAAATAATGATTGTAAGTATTACTAGTTTAGTAGATATTAAACATGCAGTAAGTATAGCGATTAAATTAGTAATTAATCCTCCAAAATATGGAATAACTGTAGTAACACAAGCAAGTAGTCCTAATATTAACCAGTTAGGATGACCTACTATAAAGAATAGGAAACTATATTCAAAAAATTGAATTACCATAAACATACATAATCCTTTTATGTAATTTCCTAATTCTACATCTAATGTTTTAAAATAATTAAATGTTTTCTTACTAATAGATAATAATATATGTTTAAATCCTTTTTTTATTTTTTCCATATCAACTAAGAAATAAATAAATCCAACTAGTCCTAATATAAAACTTCCAGCAAAAGATATAAGACTAGAAATTATATTACCTGCTCCTGATGATGTAAGTTTACCTACATACTTAATAATATCATTAAAGTAATCAGATATTTTTATTTCAAATCCAGCTAAATTAAGATTGAATTTAGTACCAATATCTTCTACTAATTCAATTATGTAATTTGCAAAAGAACCTATTTGGTCATATAACATTGGTAACGTAAGAATTAATAATCCAACTATCGCTAGAACTAGGAATAGAATTACTGCAATTAAAGCAATCCATCTTCTAACACCTTTGTTTTCTAAAAACTGTACTACTGGATGTATAGCGTATGCTAAAACAAATCCAATAATAAATGGTAATAGTAAAGATACTATTTTAGCTACTATTCCTATCCATAAATTAATATTACTAAAACCTATAAATAAAAGTACCATTAAAAGTGTTACATTTAATAACCTATAATTTATTTTATTATTTGACATATAATCACCTCTCTAAATTAATAGTAGTTGGTCCAATATTGGATATATTAATTTCCATATCCGCACCAAATACTCCTGTTTTTACTTTAACATATTTTTCTAATTCTTTGTTAAATAATTCATATAATTTATTTGCTTCTTCTCCACCTAAAGCTTTTATATAACTTGGTCTATTACCTTTGGAAGTATCTGCATATAAAGTAAATTGTGATATAGATAAAACTTCTCCTCCATAATCTAAAATACTTTTATTCATTATACCATTCTCATCTGGGAATATTCTTAAATTAACTACCTTTTTAGCTAAATATTTAATTTTTTCTATGTCATCTCCCTCAGTAAAACCTACTAATAGAACCAATCCATTATTAATACTATTATAAATTTTATTATCTATTACTACATTAGCTTTATTACTTCTTTGTACTAATACCCTCATCTTATTAACCTTTCTACATTAGTAACATATTTTAACTTATCTAAAGCAAGTATTACTTTGTCTAATTGTTCTGTACTATTAACATATAAATGTGCTTCATATGTTAATTGTTCTGTTTTATTAATAGTATTTATTCCATCAACATTAACATTTAACATAGTAATAGTTTGTATTAAATCTACTATATGATTATCTAATGTATTAGAATAAATTAGTAATATAGATAAATATCTTCTATTGGTATTTTCATTCCATTTTACTTCTACATTTCTATTTTCTAACATAGATAAGTTATGACAATTACTTCTATGTACGTTAATACCGTTTCCTTTAGTTATATATCCTATTATATCATCACCATATACAGGCATACAACAGTTAGCTAAATTAACTCTTACATTGTCAATACCACTAACTATAATATCTGCTTCTTTTTCTTTAGAAGTAACTTTAACTACTTTAGGATTTTTATCTTCTTGTTTATGAATAATATTAATTACTGAGTTAGGAGAATTTTTGCCATTACCTACTACTAAATATATTTCATCTAAGTTTTTAACTTTTATTTCTTCACATATTTTCTTTATATTTTCATCCACAAAGAATTCTTTTAGAGGTATTTTTCTTTTTCTTAAAGTCTTCTCTAAATTATATTTACCACGCTCTACATATATTTCTCTTTCACTCTTAGTAAAGAAACTTTTAATTTTATTTTTTATTTGAGTTGATTTTACTATATTAATCCATTCTTTAGATGGTTTAGAATTTTTATTAGTAATTATTTTTACTATATCATTATTCTTTAATTCATGATTTAGTGGAACTATATTATTATTTACGATTGCTCCTGTAGTAGTTTCTCCTACTTTAGTATGTATTTTGTATGCAAAATCTATTGGAGTTGCCCCCTTAGGTAATTCCATTACATCTCCTTTAGGAGTAAATACATAAATATTATTATTTAATACTTCATTTTTTACACTCTTTACAAATTCTTCACTACTCATTTTATCTTTAGATAAATCTATTATTGATTTAAAGAATTGTAATTTTTGTTCTGTAGTAGATTGAAGATTTGCTTTAGTTTTAGATCCTCTATTTTCTTTATAAGACCAATGAGATGCAATACCATTTTCTGCTACTTCATCCATTTCATATGTTCTTATTTGTATTTCATATAATAATCCATCTATACCAAACACTGTAGTATGTAAAGATTGATACATATTTGGTTTAGGCATAGCAACATAATCTTTAAACCTATTAGGAAGTGGTCTAAATTTAGAATGAATTATACCTAAAGCTAAATAACATTCTTGTTCTGTATTAACAAGTATTCTTAAAGCTAATAAATCATATATATCACTAAACTTTTTTCCTTTATTAAGTTTATTATAAATACTATAAATACTTTTTACTCTTCCTTTTATTTCATGTTTAATATTATGTTCACTAAGTAGATTTACTACTTCTTTTTGCATATCATTTACTGAATTATCTCTTTCTAATTTAGAGTTATTTAACTTTTCTACTATGTCATAGAATACATCTGGTTTTAAATATCTTAAAGCTAAATCTTCTAATTCACTTTTTATTTTATGAATACCTAAATGGTGCGCAATAGGTGCAAGTATTTCTAAAGCTTCTTTGGCTTTTACTTTTTGTCTATCTTCAGGTACTGCCCATAATGTTCTCATATTGTGTAATCTATCACATAATTTAATTATAATGGCACGAACATCTTCGCTCATACCAACAATTATTTTTTTATAATATTCTATTAAATAATCATTTTCTGTTGAAAAGTTAATTTTACTTAATTTAGTAACACCTTTTACTAAATTAGTAACTTCCTCTCCAAATTCTTTTTCCATTTCTTCTGGAGTACATTCACAATCTTCTAATACATCATGCATTAAACCTGCCATAATTGTTTCAGTATCAGCATAAATGTCTGCTAGTATGGATGCTACATTTAAAGGGTGTGTTATGTATGGTTCCCCGCTCTTACGAAATTGACCTTCATGTTTTAAAGACGCAAAAAGATAGGCCTTCTCAATTAGAGCAAGCTTATCTTCTTCTATATAACCTTTTAATTTTTCTTTCACACTATCAAACGTGATGTCATCCATCGTAGGCAAAGGAATCATCTCCTTCTTAACAGTTTATTCCCTTAATCTTCTTTTCTTGTATATCATCTGTATATATTATTTTTTTCTTTTCAGGTTTTCCTAAACTTTTAGATTCTAATACTGTAAACATAATAGTTGCAATATATATAGATGAATAAGTACCAGCAATAAGTCCAATTAACATTGCAATATTAAATGTTAATATTTCACTAGAACCTAATACTATTAAAGCAAGTACTGGAAGTAATGTTGTAATAGAAGTATAGATCGTTCTTGTAAATGTTTCTCTAATACTCTTATTACATACTTCTTTTAATCCTTCTTTAGTAAGTTTCTTTCTATCTTCTTTTCTTAAATTTTCTCTAATTCTATCAAATCCAACAATTGTATCATTTATAGAATAACCTATGATTGCTAAAATTGCTGCTATAAACATAGTAGATATCTCTAAACGGAATATTGCAAATGCTGCAAAGATTATAGCAACGTCATGGAATAATGCAATGACACCAGATATAGCATATGAAAATTTAAATCTAAATGACATATAAATAATTATTCCAACCATAGCAATTAATACTGATAGAATTGCATTCTTAGTTAATTCTTTTTTAACTATATTAGATACAACTCCAACATTAGTTTTCGCATCATATTTATCTTCAAAATGGTGTACAACTTCTTTAACTTCATTTCCACTTAATATATCTTTTACTCTAATATTAACTTCATTATCAGTTTTTTCTATATCTCTTTTTTCTAGTTTTAATTCTTTTAAATCTTTATTTAAATCTTTTTCTGATATATGTTTACTAGTTTCTATAGTAATATCACTACCAGCTTGATAATCTATACCTAAATTTAATCCTTTAGTACCAATTAATATAGAGCCAGCAAGTATAATTAATAATGATATAGTTATAAATACTTTACTATGTTTTAAGAAATTAACATTTTTAAATGGTATTTTCTTAACTTTCTCATTTTTACTTACATCTGGAATATCTTTTTTATTAACATTTATAAATAATCTAACTTTATCATTAAAGAAATCTGTTTTTACAAATAATTTAACCAATAATCTAGTTAAGAATACCATTGTAAACATAGTTACTATAATAGTAATCATTAACATAGTTGCGAATCCTTTAATAGATGATTCTCCAAATATAAACATTATAACTGCTACTATGAATGTAGTTAAGTTAGAATCGATTATAGCACTAAAACTAGATTTAGTTCCTTCTCGTACTGCTATAGGTAAGCTCTTACCTTTATATAATTCATCTTTTATTCTAGAGAACGTTATAACATTAGAATCTACTGCCATACCAATTCCTAATACTAAAGCAGCAATACCAGGAAGTGTTAACACTCCTCCTACTAACCAAAATATAAAGAATACTAGGAATGTATATAACATCATAGCAACTGATGATATAAATCCTGCAAAATGATATACTGCCATTAATATTAAAGCAATTAATACAATACCAATTATACCCGCAATTAATGTTTTTTCTAGTGTAGCATCACCAAAAGATGCTCCTACTGTTTTAGAAGATATTTCAGTCAATTTAGATGGAAGTGACCCACTATTAATTAAATCAACTAAATTACTAACTTCTTCATCAGTAAAGTTACCTTGAATAATAACATCACTAGCAAATCCTTGTGATACAGTTGCTGCACTTAAACAATTAGATTCGTTAGTACCACATAAATTCTTTTCTTTTTCATAACTATCTTTTAAATCTTCATAATCTAACCAAATTACTAACATATTATTTTTTTGATCTTTTACTTTATTAGTAACTTCATAAAATTTATCTTTATCTCTAACAGATAATAATACTGCAGGTTTACCACCATTATCTTGTGATATTTTAGCTCCGCCTGCTTTTAATACATTACTATCCATAAGTAAATTATCATCAGTATCTCTAAAAGATAGACTTGCTACTGTAGATAATTGTTTACGTGCTTCATCTGGATCTTTAACTCCAGCTAATTTAACACGTATTTTATTATTTCCTTCAATAATAATTTCAGGTTCACTAACACCTAGGCTATCAATACGTTTACTAAGCGTCTTATAAGTAGCTGTTAATTTTTCTTTATTCATTTTAGATCCATCTATAGAATCTACTTTATAAAGTATTTCAAAACCACCTTGTAAGTCTAAACCAAATTTTAAACTCTTAAATAGTGGTATAAATAAAAAACATATACCAACAACTAATAGTATTAAAATAGCTGAAGTAGTTATTACTTTTCCCTTCTTATTGCTGTTCTTTTTCTTTGCCATAATTTCACCTCTTATATTAAATCCTCATCAAAGTATTCAGATCTTCTTGTTTTACTTAATTTACCTTTTAAAAATTCATCTAACATTTTATTATCTACATGAATAATATTACTAACTATATCAGATAATGTTAAATCTTTACCATTTTTCCATTTAGTCTCCTTTAAATAATTCCATATATCATCTATAGCAATATAAGAAAACCCTAAACGATGTAATTCTTGAAGTTTAGCATTTAATGCAGGTTTAACTCGTGTATATAATTCTTCCTGACTATTAAACTTAATATCCATAGAATTTCACATCCTTTGACTCCACCTTAATTATATCAAAAATATTACAAACATAATAGAAAAAGTTAAGAAAAACTTAACTTTTTTTAACTAATCATCCTTTTTAGCTCTTGGAAAACTATTATAATAGACTTCTTTTAATCTATCAGTAGATACATGTGTATATACTTGAGTTGCACTTATACTTTCATGTCCTAATAATTTTTGAACTGTTAATAAGTCACAACCTTCATTTAAAAGATGTGTTGCAAAAGAATGTCTTATCATATGTGGAGATATATTTTTATTTATACTAGTATTCTTTATTATTTTATCTAATAAGTATCTAACTCCTCGTTCTGTAAGTACTCCTCCATTTTTATTTAAAATTAAATATTCACTATTATTCTTATTTAATTCAATATATCCATCTTTTAAATATAATTCTAATATTTCTTCACAATAATCTCCATATTCTACAATACGTTCTTTATTACCTTTACCAAGTATAATTATTTTTCTTTCAGATTTATTTATATCATTAACTTTTATATTAACTAGTTCTCCTACACGTACACCTGTTGCATATAACATTTCAAGTATTAATAAATCTCTTTGTCCAAGACTAGTAGATATATCACATGCATTGAATAATTCTTCTAATTCATTATATTCAAAATATCTAGGTAATTTTTTATCTTTTTTAGGACCATTTACTAAAGAAAATATATTACTCTTAATAATATTCTCATTAGCCATATATTTATAAAATCCTCTTAAAGCGCTTAATTTTCTATCAATAGAAGAATTAGTATCATTTCTTTCTTCTTTTAAATACATTAAATAAAATCTTATATCACTATAAACTACTTCTTTATAATTTAGACCTTCTCTATCTAAATAATCAAAATATTCTAATATGTCTGTTTTATAACTATTAATAGTATAATTAGAATAATTTTTTTGATATTTTAAGTATTCTAAATACTTATTTATGTTTTCCATTCCCACTAAAATCCTTATACTTAAATAAACCTAATTCTTCTAAATCTATACCAACATCTTCTAATACTGCTGTTGGAGTCGATAGTATTTTATCTAAAGATACATTTTCGATAACAGCTTGAGTACCTCCAGTATCATAGAATCCATAAATTTCATCTTGTCTATCTCTATATTCTTTTATTATTTTTAAATCTTTATTCAATTTTACTCTAGTACTATTCGTAATATTTGTCATTTTAACTTCATCACCATCTTCATTATTATATTTTTCTTCTTGTTCTTTCATTTCTTTAAGTGTAGAAACACTTATGTTATAATCATTTAAAAATTTTTCTGGCATTAATAATAATTCATCAGGAGAAAAATGTGTTATTATTCCAGGTCCTCCATATGTGTCTGCATAATTTTCTATTTGTTTTATTTTATGTTCTATTACCAATTCTTCAAATGTAGGTTCAGTATTTTTACTTAAAGTTGTTTTTTCTGTAGCAACTTGAATTGCATAGTCAGTAAAGTTTAATTGTCCATCCATTTCATACTTTTTATTTACTTTTGTTTTGCTGTTTTTAGGTTTTTCTTTTGGCTTGTCTTTTTGTTTTAAATATTCTTTTTCCCAAATAATAATTTTTCTTATATTCTCATAATCATTTATGCTTTTATATAAAATACTATCTAGTTTTTCTTTTGATTCTTTATAAGCTTTTAATACAGCTTCGTTACCTGGATAATTATTATCTTCATACTCCTTATTTGTTTCGTAATCTGAAGCAAAATTATTCATCGCATTTATCAAATCACTATAGAATTTTTTATCAAATTCTACTGCCTTAGTTTCCTTGTTATATTTAAACTTTTTTAAATAACTTGCAATTGATTCTCGTACATTTGGATCTTCTATAATATATTTTTGAATCTTTTTATAATATTCTCTTAATTCATCTATTTTGTATGGTTCGTTTTCCCTGATATTTCTTTTTACATTTTCAAGTTCATTATTTAGTTTGTTTTCTATTGATTCGTTCACTTCTCTTATATTTTCAATTTCTTGGTTTAATTGATTTAATTTTGATTTATCTTTTTCTTTTATATTTTCAATTTCTTGATTTAGTTGTTTTATTTTTTTGTTCTCCTCTTTATTTAGTTTCTTCTTTTCTTCGATTATTTTATCTCTTTTTTTTGTTAAAATTTTATCCTTGGCAAAATAATATAAAAGTTTGTTATTATATACTACGTCTAATTCTTTATAATAGTCATATAATTTGTTGCCATTTTTATCTTTTTTACCATTTTCGTGTTTATCTTTTATTACTATCATAAGTCTATTTTTTCTAACATCTCTTAGTTTTATTGTATCAACATTTTCAATCATATCCATTAACAATGATGGTTCATCTTTATAACGTGCAATTGTGTAGTCAATTTCTTCTTTATCAAAAGTAACAGTTTTTTTTCCGTTTTTTATAGTACTTGGTTCTGTTGCAAAGTCTCGTCTCTTTTCCTCTTTTGCATTTCTTGTTCTAGCTTCTGGTGTATGACTTTTAGCTTCGTTGATACCTTTGATACCATCTTGATACTCTCCGTAATTGTTTAAATCTGTCTCATTTGTGAAATATACTCTATAATATCCCATAGTTTCACCTCTAAATATATTATAATATAAATAAAATCTTATGACAAATTAAAAAGTAGATATAAAAATCTACTTTACATAGTCACATTCACTACATTTAATCTTTCCATCTCTTTCTACTAGATGTTTACCACACTCTGGACATTTACCTTCTACTGGTTTATCCCATGAAGCAAACTTACATTTTGGATAATTATTACATCCATAGAACACTTTACCTCTACGTGTTTTTCTCTCAATAATTTTACCATCACAATCAGGACAATCCATAATTACTACTTCTTCTTTTTTCTCTTTTTTTATGTATTTACATGTTGGATAATTAGAACAAGCTACAAATTCTCCATATTTACCATTTCTAATTACTAGAGGGCTACCGCATTCTGGACATGTTTCTCCTGTTTCTTCTGGTGCTTTCTTTTCCATATCTGTAAATGCATCTTTTACACGTGGTTCAAATATTTTATAGAAATCTTCTAATACTTTATTCCATACTTCTTTACCATCTGCGATATTATCTAAATCATCTTCCATGTTCTTTGTGTATTCTACGTTAATTAAATCACTAAAGAATTCTTGTAGTTTATCAGTAGTTTCTATACCCATCTCAGTAGGTTTAAATTTCTTTTCTACTAATTCAACATAATTTCTTTTCTTAATAGTATCTATTATTTGGGCATATGTAGACGGCCTACCAATACCTAATTCTTCCATTTCTTTAATTAATTTAGCTTCTGTATATCTAGCTGGTGGTTTAGTAAAGTGTTGTGTACTTTCAACATCTTTAGTAACTTTCTCTTCTTTTGCTTTTAATTCTGGAAGTATTTTATCTTCACTATCTTCATAGTCTTTATATACTTTTAAATATCCATCAAAGATTAATATTTGACCAGTAGTTTTAAACTTATAATCATTATTATCAAATATAATAGTAGTTTGATTTACTTTAGCATCTGCCATTAAAGATGCGATAGTTCTTTTATAAATTAAACTATATAATTTAAATTCATCTGATTTTAAATACTTCTTTATTTTTTTAGGTTCTCTTAAAACACTAGTTGGACGGATTGCTTCATGAGCATCTTGTACATTATCAGACTTTTTACTTTTCTTAATGTATCCAACATATTCTTTACCATATTCTTTTTCAATATATTTTCTAGCAGGATTAACAAAGTCATCAGAAAGTCTAATAGAATCAGTTCTCATATAAGTAATAAGACCAACTGTTTCATCTCCTAAATCAATTCCTTCATATAACTTTTGAGCAATACTCATAGTTTTTCTAGCAGGAAAACCTAATTTAGTAGATGCTTCTTGTTGTAGTGTTGACGTAATAAAAGGAAATTTACTCTTCTTATTACGAGCTTTCTTTTCTATACTTTCAACTATATATTTATCATCTATAGAATCTAATACTTTATTAGCATCTTCTTCACAATTTAGTTCTATATCATCATCTTTATATTTAAATAATTTAGCTTCATATTCTGGGAATTTAGCAATAATAGTCCAGTATTCTTCTGGATTAAAAGCTTCTATTTCACGTTCTCTATCAACAATTAATTTTAAGGCAACACTTTGTACACGACCTGCACTTTTAGCTCCTATTTTACTTTGTAATAATTTAGATAATCTAAAACCAATAATACGATCTAGAATTCTTCTAGTTTCTTGTGATTTTACTAAATTATCATCTATTACAGTAGGATTATCTATAGCCTTAATAACTTTATCTTTAGTAATCTCATTAAATAATACTCTTTTATAATTACTATCTTTAATACCTAAAGTATCTTTTAAATGCCACGCAATAGCTTCTCCTTCTCTATCTGGATCGCTTGCAAGATATACAAGATCACTATCTTTAACATCTTTCTTTAATTCTCTAATAACATTAGTTTTCCCTTTAATAGGAATATATGTAGGTTTAAACCCATTATCAATATCTACTCCTAATCCAAATTTACCAGAAGTTGCTAGATCTCTAATGTGTCCTTTAGAAGAAACTACTTTATAGTCTTTACCTAAATACTTTTCAATAGTCTTACTTTTACTTGGACTTTCCACTATTACTAAATTCTTTGTCATAAGATGCCTCCTTATATTATTTATATTAATACTTATATAATTTTATGTTCACTTGTTTTTTTATGATGTTTTTCAGAATACTTTTTATTTAAATCATTAAAATATTTGATAAAATATCCTGTTCTTATACCATTTAATATATCATTTCTTTCTACAGCTATTTCATCACTATCATATAGTAATTTAATACCCATAATTAGTTTACCAATGTCTATTGCAAATATCATGTCATTAGGATCCCATAAATTATCTGGATATAATTCATCAATATCAAAATTTGACATTTTATTTAATATATAATCAAATCTTTCTTTAGTCATATTATTATAATTTTTTTCTGCATATAAATATATATAACTTTTATAATTATCTATTATTTTTTGAGTATCATCTTTATTTAGATTACGTCCTAATAACTCTTCTTTAAATTGTGGCGCTAAAGTTTCACCATTCATATAAAGTCTAAATACATCAAAATTAAGACCAATCATTAAACTTAAATCTTTAGCATTATCATTTTGATTACCATAATATATATTTGCAGCCATTTTACGTATTAATAATTTTCTAAATTCTTCTTTTGTTTCTGCTTTTCTTATTATTCCTGGAATATCATAGCCATCATTATTAGTAACATCTATAACACTATGATCTATATTAAATAATATATCTTTACCATTAAGTTTTTTAAGACGCTTTAATTTTATCGATCCTTTTATACCACTAAATTCCGTCATGATATCACTTCCTATCAATTATTTTCTTAACTGGTCCATAACTTTTTCGGTGTTCTGGAATTATACCATATTTTTCTATAGCTTCCAAATGTTTCTTAGTAGGATACCCTTTATTATTCTTAAAATCATACATAGGATATTTCTTATCTAATTTATATAACATATTGTCTCTAGTTACTTTAGCAATTACAGAAGCTGCGGCAATAGTTATACTCTTTAAATCTCCTTTTATTATAGATGTAGTAGGAATATCTATATCTAAGGGCATTGCATCTATTAAGATATGTTCAGGTACAATATTACAATTCTTAATAGCTTTTTTCATAGCTAATTTAGTTGCTTCATAGATATTAACTTTATCTATTTTATTATGAGATATTATACCAACACCTATACTTAAAGCTTGTTTATTAATTTCTTTATAAAAATAATTTCTTTTTTTCTCACTTAATTTTTTAGAATCAGTAAGTCCATCTAGATCAAACTTTTCAGGTAGTATAACACAAGCAGCTACTACAGGTCCAACTAAGGGACCTCTACCTACTTCATCAACTCCTGCAATTAATTTAACTCCAGACTTTCTTAAATCCCTCTCATATATATAATTATCAAGTTTTTCAACTTTTCCTACTGTTTTTTTCATAAATACCTCTATTTACATATAAAACATTTATTTTAATCTGTCAAATGTAACACTACCAAAATTACCATTTTTTAAATCATTTATAATAATATTTGACACTTTATCATAATCTGCTACTCCACCTTTAGTTAAAGCACCTCTTCTTGATGCAATTAAATCATATGCTTCTATAAAATCTTCATCTAACTCTCCTAATCCATATCTATCTTTTAATCTATCTGGATATAACTCATATAGTTTTTGTAATATAAAAGTAGCAATCATTCCATTATCTAATATTTCTTCTTTAATAGAAGATAATGCTGCTAAAGTTTTAGCATTATCTTGATTTTCTATTTTAGGCCATAATATACCAGGAGTATCTAATAATTCTATATCTTTATTAATTCTAATCCAAGAAAGACTCTTAGTAAATCCAGGTTTATTACCAACACCAGCAGACTTCTTACCTACTAATCTATTAATTAAAGTAGATTTACCAGCATTAGGAACACCTATTATTAAAGCTCTAATACTACGAGGTTTTAATCCCTTAGCAACTCTTTTATCATTTTCTTCTTTTAATACAACTTTAGATTCTTCAATAATCTTTTTAACATTTAATCCACTCATTAAATCAACTGGTATAACTTTATAACCTTTTTCTTCATAATAATCTATAAACTTATTAGTTTCTTCTTTATCACATAAATCATATTTAGTCATAATTAAAATACGAGGTTTATCTTTAATTAAATTATCAATATCTACTATCTTAGAAGATATAGGCATTCTAGAATCTATAACTTCATAAACAATATCTACTAAATTTAACTTTTCACTAATCTCCCTCTTAGTTTTAGCCATATGACCAGGATACCAGTTTATATTAGTATTTTCATTCATAGAGATCAACTCCTTAAATCTAGATAAATTATAGCATAAAAAAGAAGATATTTCTATCTTCCTCTTTCAAGTATAATTAGTCATTTCTTACTTTTAATAAGAAATATAAACCAAGTACATCAACTATGAAGTCAAAACTAGTTATTGCAGCAACTGATTTTGTAGAAATAGCAGTTGCAAAAGATGCCGCAACACCTAAAATTAATAAAATCATATATACTGTACCAGCACTCTTACCATCTGCAGCTCTTCTAGCTAACCAGAAGTACCATAGGTAAATTAATGCATAAACTACTGCTGAAACATTAAGTATAAGTATTGCATCTTTTTGGTTATCCAACATTTTCTTAGTCATATCAGGTGCAACATTACCAACTATTACTCCTACTACTAAAATTGCTAGACATATGATGTAAATCCAGCTAAATGATTTTAAATTTTCTCTTGCTGTTCTTTTCTTCATACTCTTTCCTCCTTCTTTTATATCCATAATATAGCATTATTTACCAAAAAATACAATATTTTTTATTTTTTATAATTTAGATCTTTATTAACTTGTTCTATTTTAGTTCTAAGATACCTTTATATATAGCTGGTTTTTTATTGTAATATGCCCATGCTCTATTACCATAATCATAATGCCATACTTCACTAGGTAAATTAGTAAATCCAGCTTTAATCATTGCATTATATAATATTCTTCTATTATTTCTTATTTCTTCATTCATTCCATCCTGTTCAAAATAATCAGTAGTTGCGATATTAGAAAATGTATCAAAATCTACACCCATATCTAATTCTTTACCTGTTTTTAAATCTACTATTGTTAGATCTATTGCTCCTCCAGTTGCATGTAATGGAGGGATATTTTCATCTTCTTCTGGTATAGAAATATAATGTTTTATAAATTCTTCTTTATCTTCATCAGATAATTTATCTAAACTAAATTCTTCTACTAATCTATCCTTATATTTATTATATATTTCTTTTTGAAGAGATAATGGTCTATATGCATCCCATATTTTAAAAGTATATCCTCCTGGTAAATTATTTTTAGCTTCTAATAATTTATCTAATACTTCTTCTCTTACTAAACATTCTTTTATAGCTTTTTTCATACCTAGTTTAGGATATTTCATATCTATAACAAATCCATACTCTTCATTTATATTTACAAGTTTTGAATCTATAAAATTATTTTCTTTATATATTTTAATAAATTTTCTATGTGGTATTTTTTTCATAACATTACCTCTGTTTACTTTTGTTTATATTAGTTTTCTTATAATAGTTTTCATAATTTCTATAATTAACTTTAATTATATCAATCGGTTTTAATTTTTTATAGCTTCTATATTGAGTAGTTTCTTCTTTATTATCTTTAATTATGTCATTATTATTCTCAAAAACATAGACATATCCATATAAATTATCTGGTACTTTGTCAACTTCAAATTCCATTACTGGATATTCTCCTTTATTATTTATAGAAAAGTCATATTTTTCATTTACTTCTTTTAATTTACCTCTAAATGAATATGCAGTAGCAGTTAAAAATGAACTAGTTAGAAACACTGCATTATCTTCATTATACTTATTCTCGTTATCTTTAGACTGTCTAGGTTCTAATACATTAATTTTATTTGAAGAACCATGAAATAAGTATTTAGGATTAAATATATCTTGGTTTATATATTCATCTATAGTCATACTATCACCTTCTATTTAATTATACCATAAAATAAAAAAGAGATTTTACTCTCTTTTTATTAATTGTTTCCTTTAGGCATGAATGGTGCAAGTTTAGAAGCAAAGTCATGGAAGTTTTGTGATTGCATTACTACTGTTCCAGGTCCTGTTATTTTTGTTAAGAAGAAACCTTCTCCTCCAAATAATTTATTCTTCATACCTTTTACAGTTGTTATTTCATAACTACAGCTCTTATCAAAATAAACAACATTTCCTGTATCTATTAAAATACTTTCTCCTTCTTTTAAAGTTTTCTTATTAATATTTCCATCTACTTCTAAGAATACATGTCCTTTTCCATGAATATCTTGTAGTACAAAACCTTCTCCTCCAAATAATCCAGCTCCAAATCTTTTAGTTAGAGTTACTTTGAATTCTACTCCTTCTTCAGCACATAGGAATGATCCTTTTTCAGCAATTATTCCAGGATGATTATCATCTAATTCTAAATGAACAATTTCTCCAGGTACAGTAGATGCGAAAGCTATAGTAGCATCATTTGCAGTTGCTTTATAAGTATTCATAAATAAACTATCTCCAGCAACTACTCTACCTAAACCTTTAAGTAGTCCACCTTTAGTATTAGTAACCATTTCAAAGTTTTCATCTCTCCAGCACATTCCTCCACCTTGAGTGTAAACTTCAGCTCCTTCTTCTAATTTCATTTCAACATATGGTACTGTAGTACCAGTAATTTCATACTTCATAGTATCCTCCTTTTATTTGGTTTTATTGTATCAAATCAATTATTTTAGGTCAATAAAAAAGAGTTTGTTTTATTAATTAAACTCTTTATTTATTTTTTCTTTTAATTCTATTTCTGCTTTTTAAACAAAATAGTCATTATTCTTTATTGGAATATTATATTTAGTTATTACTTCTTTTAATTCTTCAATTGTTTTATATTCTTTATTAATATAATGACATTTATCTTCTATCTCAATATAAATATGTTTATTATTAACATGTTGTACTACAAGTTCATCTTCATTATTAGAATATACAATCATATTATCATTAATATTAATTAATTCTTCAAAATTTAATTTTTTAAATAGTTCAATGCCAGTATTTATATCATCTATATTACAATCAATTTTACCTTGTTTTATTATTTCTTTTTTATCATTATATTCTTTATATTTATAAGTTATTTTTTTAGTATCTTTATCTTTTTCTATGATATGTCTAATTAAAACACACTTACTTAATAGTTTTAAATAATCTTTTTCATTTTTATCATTTCTATTAATCAAATATATATCATTAACAGTATACCTTTCTTTTTCTTTAAAACTATTATTTATTAATATTTTTTCTAATTCTTCAAAACTAGTATCAATCTCTACTGTAATTTCTTTCTCATATTTCATATTTACTCCTACTTATTTTCTAGATAATCAGCTAAATCTTTATAATAATCTAAATTCCAAAAATTCCATCTTTCTTCATCTGGAAAACACCCTAAAGTTTTTTCTTCACCTTCAGGTATAAATATAAAATCCCAACTCCATCCATAAGTACCACTTTTTTTAGTATCTATTCTTCCTTTAGTAATTCCTTCAAATACAACTGGTTCTTTTCCTGGTTCACAGTATGCAAGTGATTCTTTAAAATAAGCATTTCTATTTTCTAGTCCTTCCATTAGTTTTAATAAACCATCTTCTCCTATAGTATCATCTGCATAATGAGAATATACTCCTGGAAAACCATTTAATGCTTCTACAAATAATCCAGAATCATTTTTAAGTACAGGAATCCCTAATTTATTTGCTGCCCATTTAGCAGAATATTTAGATACTTCTACAACATCATCTGCTTGTATTTCAGGTGTCTCTATTTTAATATTATCTATTTCATAACCTAATGGTTCTAATACTGATTTAGCACTATCTATTTTAGCTTGGTTACCTGTTACATATGTTATTTTCTTTTCCATAATATCATTCCTTTTATTTATTATAACATAAAAGAATAACATTTTTGTTACTCTTTATATATGTTAATTATATGTAAATTAAAACAATCTTTATTCTTATCATATATAGTATTATTTATAATTGGAAACATGTGATAATAATCTTTCTTGTCATAACAAAATACTACATAATTAGAATTATCTAGTTTTAAATTACTAACTAATTCATCTTTATATTTATTTATGTTTTTATAATTATGTAATCTTAAATACTCTTCAAATACTTCTATGTCATTATAATTACAATTAAATTTATTAGATATTTCTAATAAGTCATTATAAACATCTATATACTCTTTATTAAATAATTTAGTAAATGTTCTTATAACACAATTACTTTTATTATTATGTTCTATATAATACTCTTTAAATTTCATTATTCTATAACTTCTCCAACAATTATATAATGAGCCTCTCCCATATCCCCATAGAAAGATTTTACTTCTTCTGAAAGATTATCTTTATTCATTTGTTCACAGTATATTTTTTTACATACAAAAGTTTCTTTAGCTTCTTCATAAGTAATAGAATTGTCTAAATACTTAGGTGTAAAATTAGTTTCTTTTACTTTATCTATATCTTTACCTGATTTAGTACCAAATACTAGTAATTTATCTTTATATTTATTATCATAAAAAGATACTGTGAAATAATCATTATTTTTTATAAATTCATATGTATATCTTTCAGGTCTAATATAAATAGTAATAACTTTCTTGTTCCATATTGTTCCCATAGATCCCCATGAAATAGTCATACTATTAAACTTATCTTTAGTACCTGCAGTTACTATAGCCCAATCTTTATCAAATTTAGTAAATGGATTTATATTATAATCATTCATTTTATCACTTCCTAGTCTATACTTATTCCTTTTTCTTTTAATACTTCTATAATACTATCATAATTATCTGGTTCTACCTTTAAACCTAAAATACCTAATTCATTAGCAGTTTCTATATTTTTTAAATTATCATCTACAAATAAACTATTATTTACATCTAAATTATATTTATCTATTAAAGTATTATAAATACTTTTATATGGTTTTATTTTATGTTCTTGATATGAAAGTACATACCCGTCTAAATAATTAAATAATTCACTATCTTTTATTGAATTATATACATATGAACTCATATTAGATAATAAATAAATATTATAACCATTATTCTTTAATCTTTTAATTAAATTAATTACTTCAGAATATAAATTCAAATAATTAGGGAAATTTATTATAAATTCTTCTGTTTCTTTTTCATATTTATGATTAGTTCTATCTTGTATTTGGGATATCATTTCTTCTCTAGTTATATATCCAATATCAAGTAATCCATAACCTAACCATTCTGGGGAATTTATTACATTTTCTTCTATAAACTCCTGTACTTTTATATCATCAGTAAATCTAGGTAATACTTCTTTTCTATCAAAATTTAATATAACATTACCCACATCAAAAATTATATTTTTCATATTAACTCCTTTTATGTATAGATTTTAATTGAACAATAGCAATTATATTGCTTATTATTGTAAATAAATCAAATATAGATGAAGTATATGATTTTATACTAAAATCATATATTAACCATAATATCATTGTAAAACACATTAAATATTTGAATTTAATTACATCTTTTATATTCATTAACCATAAATATGTAACTGTACTAATTAGTGGTAATAAACCTATTATACCTAGATTATTAAAAGCTAAAGATAAACCTAAAGATAAGATAGTTAATACTATTTTTTCTTTTAAACCTAATTTATCTTTATAACATAGTATATTTCTTATAAAACTTAAAAAATTAATAATTGCACCTGTAATACCACCTAATACTAAATTACTAGCAACAAATAATCCTATTTGTATACTTTGTACATATATAATCTTCTTTTTCTTTTTTACAATGCCAGAATATACCATTAAAAGGGATGCAGCTAGTGCAATAATATTTCCTATAACTATTTGTATCATATTTACTCTCCTACTTTATTATAACATAAAAAAAGAAAGAGTTTATTCTCCTTCTTTAAATTTCTCTACAAATTTAGGAAATATTTCTTTTTCAAAAAGATCTGGGTCTATTTTAAATATACCATCATCTTTTACTTCAACAAACATAGTATCTGCTTTATTTTCATCGTTTACTAAGTATAAATATGTGTGATCCTTATAATCTACTTGCTCTATCACTAAAAATTTCTTTCCATTATCTAACGTCATTGTTTTATCAGTATAATCCATTATAGACTCACCTCTTTTGATTCTTCTTCTGGTATGAGTTTAGTTGATTCTTCTATCATTTCTTCTAAATCTTCTGGAAGGTATTCCTCTTCTAAATATTCTTTATATTCATCGTACTCTTTTGTTGCTTTTAAAGATTCAACAAACATATCATACAATCCAAGTTCTTTTGCTCTTTTTACTCCTTTTTTATTTTGGAAAAACTCATTAATACTTATGCAACCACTTGCAGCTAATGTTATTCCAATACCAAGTCCACCACCTACTATAACTCCTGCAGTATCTGCTGCTAAAACTCCCAATAAAGATCCAACACCACCTGTTACTAGTGTTCCAATTGATGTACCAGCAAAATATTTTGCAATATATTTCCTAGTATCTTTCTTCTCCTCTTTTACTCTTTCATCATCTTTTTCTAATGTTTTAATAGTGGCTATTTTTTCGTAATTTCCAAAATCATATTCTTTATCCAATTTATTTGCAGCATTTTGAATTGCATGAGTTCTTGCACTATGAAGATTTTCTTTTAAACAATGCATATAGTATAAATTGATATATTTATCAATTTGTTCTTCTGTCATCATATCATATATTATATCTTTTTTTAGACATTCTTCTATCCTTTGTTTTGTATGTTTTTCATCATTCGCTCTATATTTTTCTACTGCAGATCTTTTTAATTCTTCTGGCATATTTTCTACGAATTCTTTTTGAGCATTTTTTTGTTCTTCAATAGATAAGTCTATAAATTCAGAATCTTTCGTTTCCCACAAGAATTCCTTAGCATATGACATGTATATTTTATTACGCTGTTCTTCTGATAAATTTTCAAAATACTCCTCTGAAGAAAGACCTGGGTTCCCTCTGGAATTTGCACGTTCTAATATATCTGCTCTTAATTCTTCAAAAGATTTACTTCTATATTCATTTATTTCTTCTAATAATCTATCTGCTTGTTCTCTAGCTCTTTTTTCAGCAGATTCAACACCTTTTTTATAGTTTTCTTCAACTGCAGCCATATCTACTGGATTGTCTGCATCTAAATATTTTGACATATAAAATCCTCCTATTATTCTATTAAAATTGTACCCCCCCCCCGAGCATTTTTGTCAACTATATTTATTGCATTATTTATTTATTAGACACTTTATTACAAAAAAAGAAATATTTCTTACTATTTCTTCTTCACTAATCTCTTTTCATAATTATCTAACACATCTTTAAATTCATTTGGTAATTTATCTATTGCTTCTTTTTTTAAATTATCATCTATTTTATAGATTGCTTCTGCCATTGATCCAACTATAGCAGCATTAGTATCTGTATCTCCACCCATTTTAATAGTATTTCTTATTGCATCTTCAAAACTATTAGAATTATAAAAAGTATATAGGCAGTTATCTATAGTTTCACTACAAGTTAAATTAAATTTATTAAATGGAGTGTATTCTACTTTTAAATCTAGTTTATTAAATACTTCTTCTTTTGATAATCCTTTTCTTAAATAATATATTATTAAGGCTATCTTAGTAGCAGAATCTATTGCTTCATAAGTATTATGGGTAGGCTTAGTTGCTTTATAGGCATTATCTATAACTTCTTTTTCTGTATCAAATAAATACCCTACTGGAGATATTCTCATCATAGCTCCATTACCTTTAGATAAACCTTCTATATTAGATTTACTCCATCTAATTATATTTGGAGAAATAATTGTATTAAAAGTTTTTTCATAATTTGGTTTATAATCTTTATACTTGCTTATGTATTTTCTTAAATATTCATTATAATCTCCATTATTTAATATACAGTCTAATATAGCAATAGTTAATATAGTATCATCACTATAAAATGATTCTTTTTCTATTATTTTATCTATATTTACTTCTTTAACTTCTTTTATTTGATCATATTCATATATACTACCAGCTATATCTCCTATAATTGCGCCATACATAATACCACTCCTTATAATTTTAATTTTTTTACTTTATCATTACTCTTTAAATACTTTCTATGTTTATCTAAAGTATTATTATCCATAGGAATACTTTCTTCATTAAAATAATTACCATGTATTATTTCGTTATTATTATTAAAAGTTAATATACTTAATTTATTATTTTTATTATCTAATTCTACTAATGGAGTATGATCTAATTCTTTATAACCACATGCATATCCAGCACATCCTCCATCTATATTTATAACATTATCTTCTTTATCATATCTATAACCTAAGTCATTAAGAACTTGTGTATGACCTACTATAGTAAAGTAATCATCATTACCTAGTCTTCTTACAAAACTTTCTCCTTTTCTAGACCATAGAGCTCTATATACATCTATATTATTATCTTTTATTTTTATATTACATGTATCTTCTACTTCTTTAGGACATTTAGCATGTACTAAAACTATGTTTTTATCATTAATCTTTTCTTTAAATTTATGATATATCTTTAAATTAGAAATAAATTTTATTATATCTAATTCTTCTTCTAAAGATACTAATTCTTCTAATCTATTTTTAGTTACTTTACCACCATTATATAGCATCCAATCATTTAATCGTGGCCATTTTCTATCTTTCATACGTAGGGAAGCTTGATACATCATTAATTCATGATTACCTCCAAGATATTCTATGTTAAAATTATTATTAGTACGATTTATTACATCTATTAACATCTCTGCAGAAGAGTCTCCTCTATCTATTAAATCACCATTTATATATAAAGTAATATCTTCATCTACTTCACTATTTAGATTTTCTAAATAATTAATAATAGAATAATATATATTACCATTACCATGTAGATCACTAACTATAAAATTTTTCATATAATCACTTCTCTTTTAATTGTAATATTTTATCATAAAGAATATTTTAATACAATAAAAGCTTATTATAAAATAAGCTTATTTTTTATGACCAAATCTATTAAATGGTAATATTGTGAATGATGTTTTTCCTCTAATATCTTTTTTCTTAATAAAACCTATCATTCTACTATCTACTGAATCAGTTCTATTATCACCCAATACTATATAATTATCTTTTGGTATTTTTTTAGTTTTAAAATCTTCTGTTTCTTTATGAGAAAAGTTTTCTTTTATTAATTTTTTATTTATATATAATTTATTATTCTTATATTCAACCTTTTCTCCTGGAAGACCTATTACTCTTTTAATTAAATATTCATTTTTATATTTAATTACTACTATATCAAATCTTTTTATTTTATTAAATCTATAACTAAATTCATTTAATATCATTATATCTTTATCATGTAGAGTATCATCCATAGATGGACCATTTACTCTTATTGGAGTCACAATAAAGAATTTAATTATTATTACTACTAATATAATTATTATATAGGGTAATAATTCTTTAATTTTTTTCTTAAATTTATCCATATAATCACCAACTTAATTATAACACAAAAAAAGCTTATTATAAGCTTTTATTTGTCTTCTTTACTACTTTGTCCTCTTTCTTTAATACGGTATGTACCAACCATATTACGTAAGAATGTAAGTTTAGCACGTCTAACTTTACCTTTACGTACTACTTTGATCCCAGCAATCTTTGGTGAGTGAATTGGGAATGTTCTTTCTACTCCAACTCCACTTGATACTTTACGTACAGTAAATGTTTCAGAAACTGATCCACCTTTTCTTCCTACTACTACACCTTCGAAAGCTTGGATACGTTCTCTTCTACCTTCAATGATTTTAACATCTACTCTAACAGTATCACCAACACGGAATTCTGGAACGTTTGGATTTAATTGTTTTTCATTAATCTTGTCAATAACGTTCATATTAGTTCTCCTCTCTATATATAAGTTTACAAATGATCATAATTTTAATACCAGCGGATCATTCCCCAGACGTTTTAAATTATAACATATTGTTGTTTTAAAAGCAACTATTTTTTAATATACATAGCATCTCCAAAGGAAAAAAATCTATATTTTTTATTTATTGCTTCATTATATGCATTTAATATATTATCTTTACCAGCTAGAGCTGATACTAACATTACTAGTGTTGATTTAGGTAAATGGAAGTTTGTAAGCAGGTTATCTATTGCTTTAAATTCATATCCTGGATATATAAATATATCTGTAAAACCACTACATTCTCTAAATTCATTATATTTTTGCATTATAGTTTCTAATGTTCTAGTTGAAGTTGTACCTACTGAGATTATATTATGGTTATTCTTTTTAGTTTTATTTAGGATATCTGCAACTTCACTACTCATAGAATAATATTCACTATGCATTTTATGTTCTTCTATTTTATCTACTGCAACTGGTCTAAATGTACCTAAACCTACATGTAAAGTAATATAACAAATATTAACTCCTTTATTTTCTATTTCTTTTAATAATTCTTTTGTAAAGTGTAGTCCTGCAGTAGGAGCAGCAGCACTACCAACTTCTTTAGCATATACTGTTTGATATCTTGATTGGTCAGATAACTTTTCATGTATATATGGAGGAAGTGGCATTGTACCTAAAGATTCTAATATCTCTAAAAATATTCCATCATATAAAAACTCAAAGTGTCTAATACCTTCATCTTCTACTTTTACACATTTAGCTTTTAATTTATCATTACCAAAAGTTACTATTGTACCTTCTTTAATTCTTCTAGCAGGTTTTACTAAACATTCCCACAAGTCATTTTCTATATTTTTTAAAAGTAATACTTCTATAACTGCTTTAGTATCAACTTTCTCACCTATTAATCTTGCAGGTAGGACTTTAGTATCATTTAATACTAAAGTATCTCCTTTATTTAAATAATTAATTATATCTTTAAAATGTTTATGTTCTATTTCTCCAGTATTTTTATCTAAGACTAAAAGACGAGATGAATCTCGTTTTTTTAATGGAGTTTGCGCAATTAACTCCTCAGGTAAATTGTAATCAAAATCTTCTACTTTCATTATTACACTCCAAAATTTTTAATTACATCATCAGAAATTTGTTCAAATATTTCTTTACTAAAATTATCATATTCTTCGCTTGTTAAATTATCTATAAACCATTTTATCCCATTTAGTTTTAACTCTTTTTTATTTAATTGATTATTAACAATTTCAAATAACATTTCCCTTTTTTCTACATCTTTATATTTATTACATATTGATTCTAATATATCTTTTTTATATATTTTAATATTTTCTGCAAATAAATCTAGTGGTATGTTAGATAAAAAATAAGATAATGTCATTAATTCATCTGTTGTCAAAGATGATATATGATTATAATACTTATCTAATATAACTATACCTGTAATAATAGAATTTACTTTTTTTGAATTAATTCCTATTTCAACAGTTGGTTTTTTATATTTTTTATCTGCAAATTTAACTAATTCAAGTAATTTCTTTTCCTTATCTGTATCTAAATTTTTATATGCTATAAAACCTGCTTCTATTACAGCTGGATTACCAAAACCTTCTACATTTAAAACTTCACTATTACATTCTTTTATGATATCTTCTTTTGTTTTTACATCTTGAAAATTTATCACTTTATCACTTACCTTCTTTTTTTATACCTAATACTTCATATGCTTTATCAGTGACTACTCTTCCCCTATTTGTTCTTTTTAATAATCCTTTTTGTAGTAAGAATGGTTCATATACATCTTCTATTGTAGTTACTTCTTCTCCTATAGAACTACTAATAGCATCTATTCCTACTGGACCACCATTAAATTTATTTATAATAGCAAGTAAAAATTCATGATCTGTATTATCTAATCCTAATTTATCTACTTTTAATCTTTTTAAAGCTTTTTTAGTTATTTCTTTATCTACTTTACCATTTCCTTCTACTAAAGCAAAATCTCTTACTCTTTTGAATAGTCTATTAGCAATACGAGGAGTCCCTCTACTTCTTTTAGCAAGTTCTTTAGCAGCATCTTCATCTATTTTTACATCTAATACTCTAGCAGTTCTTTTTACTATATCTGTTAGTTCTTTTTCTGTATAGAATTGAAGTTTTGATACAATACCAAATCTATCTCTTAATGGAGCAGTTAAATCTCCTGCACGAGTTGTAGCACCTACTAAAGTAAATGGAGGTAGATCTATTTTTATATTTCTACTATTACCTTCACTACCTACAATGATATCTAGAGAAAAATCTTCCATAGCTGGATATAATATTTCTTCTATATATCTTGGCATTCTATGTATTTCATCTATAAATAATACATCCCCTGGTTCTAATGAAGAAAGTATGGCAGCTAAATCTCCACTTTTTTCTATACTAGGTCCACTAGCTGTTTTAATGTTTGTTCCTAATTCATGAGCTATAATAAAAGCTAGAGTTGTTTTTCCTAGTCCTGGAGGACCATATAATAATACATGATCAAGAGGTTCTTTTCTTAATTTTGCAGCTTTAATAAAGACATTAATATTTTCTTTAACATCTTCTTGACCAATATATTCTTCAATTGTTTCTGGTCTAATAGTATTATCTAAGATATTATCATCTTCTAATGTATAATTAGTAACAATACTTTCTTCCATAATAACCTCCTATTTTAATAATAGTTTTAATGCTTCTTTTATTTGTTCTTCTAAAGAATTATCTTTATTGACTAAACTAATAACTTTCTTTATTTCTTTTTCTTTATATCCTAAAGCAAGTAATGCTTCTTTTAATTCTTCTTCATTCTGATTAGTAGAATTATCTACATCTTTAGATAAAACTAATTTACCTTTAAGATCTAATATAATTTGTCTAGCTAATTTTTCTCCTATTTTAGGAAATTTCTTTAAATATAGTATATTTTCTCTTTCAATAGCATCTATGATACCTGAAATAGATCCAGTAGCAAGCATAGGTAATGCCATTTTAGGACCTAGTCCTTTTACATTAATTAACTTTAAGAATAATTCTTTTTCTTCATATGTTTTAAATCCATATAAACTATCTTCATCTTCTCTAATATGTTCATAAATATATACTTTTGTCTTTATATCAAACTCATATGAATATGGATTAGATACATATATTAAATATCCTATCTCATTATTTTCTAAAACAATAGAATTATTTTTAATATCAGTTACTTTTCCTATAATATAATCGAACATATTAATCATCTCCATAATAATTATATAATAATTTTAATAGTTTATCAATCGAACAAAAAAAGAAGATTATATCTTCTTTAACACTTTTTGACATGTATCTTTTATTTCGTTAAGTTTTTCATCTTTAGTATTATTCTCTTTTGTTAATTCTTCTATGATTTTATCTAATTCTGCTTCTTTATCTTCTGCTTTTTCTAATCTTTCTTTTAATTTTTGATTTTCATCTACTACTTCAAAATAGTTATTATTTTCAGGTCCACTTACATCTACACTATTTACCATAGCATTAGTTAAACCAATTAGTTCAACAAGTTCTTCTGGTAATTCATTAGATCCTATTTCATAATAAATAGTTTCATCATCTAATATATTACCACTCTTTATACTATTAATTAATAGATTTATAGTTTTTAAGACATCTTTTTTATCACTTCTGTATGAACTTTTACTATTTAATGTATGATCTAAATCATTTATAGCAGATGGAGTACAATCAAATTCTTTAGCTTTTTGTTTTATTCTTTTTACATATGCTTTTTTAGCGTCATCATATGTATTAAAAGTATTATGATAATTTTCCTTATCATTTGTAACATTATGTATAACTGGATACATAATCTCTTGTTTTCTAGCTATACGTTTGAAAAAATCATCTAAATCTCTTTCAGTATAATACATTTGTGAAGTAGCTGGTACATATGCATTATCATATCTACTATATTCATCTTTTACTAACCCTAATACTCCATAGTAAGGATTGTTTTCATCAAATTTTCTTACAATATAGTAATCACATATATCTCCTTTTTCTTCTGACATATAAACTCTTTCAGGATCATACTTAATAATATATTCTATATTGTTACTCTTAAAATCAATATTATTTAAGAAAACTGATAACTTATTCATTATATATGGAGAAAACATTGCATTTTCTTCTATTTTTTTCTTTGGATCAATAAATGCTTTGAAACTCTCTTCATTTTCTGCAAAATATTTTAATTTATCAAAATTACTATATGCATTTGAATCCATTCTATTTAATTCTGATAGATACTCTATATTTACACCTAATAAATGACCAATATGATTTCTGGACATTCTAAAATTAATTCCATCTCCGTTTGATAATAATAAATTATGCTTATTATTTTCAAATCCCACTTTTTCATAGGTTGTAACACAATCGTATAAACGACCCATTAAATCATAATAATTCTCATAATCAGAATCATTATTTTTCATTGCATTATCTAGTATTTTTTTCATATCTTCCATAAATATTCTCCCCCTTTAATGCTCACATATTATAACATATTTTGAAGAAAATTGCAAGAAAAAAGGAAGATTTAATCTTCCTTTAAATTATAATATACATCTTGTACATCATCTAAATCTTCTAAGTTTTCTACTAATTTATTAACTTTTTCTGTTTGCTCTTCATTAAGTTCTACTTCCATATTAGGAATATATGTAAGTTCACATTCTAAGAATTCTTTTACGTCTTCATTTTCTAAAGCTTCTTTTACTGTAGTAAAACTAGATGTATCTGTAGTAATAATATAATTATCTCCTATTTTTTCAAAATCTTCTGCTCCTGCATCTAAAGCTGCCATCATCATAGTATCTTCATCATAATCTGCAGGTATTACAATAGATCCTTTTTTGTTAAACATATAACTAACAGATCCGTCTGTTCCTAGATTACCACCTGATTTAGTAAATGCACTACGTACAAAAGAAGCAGTTCTATTTCTATTATCAGTTAAACAATCAACCATAAAAGCTACTCCATTAGGTCCATAACCTTCATATCTTATACTTTCATAGTTTTCTCCATCAGTACCACCTTTAGCTTTATCAATAGCCTTTTGAATCTTATCTTTAGGCATATTTTGAGCTTTAGCTTTATCTACAGCTAATCTAAGTGATGCATTTTGATCAGGATCAGGAGCTCCTGCTTTAGCTGCTACATATATTTCTTTAGCTAATTTTTGAAATACTTTACCACGTGCTGCATCTATTAATCCCTTTTTTCTATGTATATTTGCCCATTTAGAATGTCCACTCATTACAATCCCTCCATTCATGTATATAATAACATAATTTATTATATTATAAAAGAAAAAGAGTTTATTTATTAAACTCTTCTACTTTGTCAGTAAATTCTTTTTGTATTTCTTCTAATCTTTCTTTAGTAGTAGCTTCAAATCTTAATGTTAGATTTGGTCCAGTATTAGATGCTCTTATAAGAGCCCAACTATCATCAAATTCTACTCTTGCACCATCTATATCTAAATAATTATATCCTTTAGTCTTTATATATTCTATTACTTTATTTACTACTTCAAATTTTACTTCATCTGGAGATGGTACTTTTATTTCTGGAGTAGAATAATATTCGTTAATACCTTCTAATAACTGATCTAGTGTTTTATTTGTATTTGATAATATTTCTACTACTCTAAGACCTGCATATAATCCTGAATCAAAACCAGGAAATTTATCTCTAAAATATACATGTCCAGATAATTCTCCTCCAAATGGTAAATCTAAATCTCTAGTAGCAGCTTTTGTATATGAATTACCACTTCTATAACATATGCCTTTACCACCTAGTTTTTCTATCTCATCTTTTAATGCTTTAGAACATTTTACATCATATAAAAATTCTTTTTTATCTACTTTATTTATCATATCTCTTATAAATAAAGCCATATATCTATCTGTAGGAATAAACTTACCACTGTTAGTAATTAATCCCATTCTATCTCCATCACCATCAAAACCTAATCCAAGATCTGCATTAGTTTCTAAAACTTTTTGTTTAAGTTGTGTTAAGTTATCTTCTACACATGGATCTGGATGGTGATTAGGAAAACTACCATCACTTTCTCCATTTATTTCTATTAATTCCATTGGGAATGAATTATATAATTCTTTTGCAATTATAGAAGTAGTTCCATTACCTGGATCTATTACTACTTTAACTTTTCTATTACCAAAATTTAGACTCTCTTTAAATAATTTTATATAATCATTGGCAATTATATATTCTACTACACTACCTTCTCCTTTAGAAAAGTTTCCTCTTAATATATATTCTAAGAAATCTTGTATTTCTTGTCCTTTACAATTACCTTTTTCATCAAATGCAAATTTTAATCCATTATCATCTTTAGGATTATGTGACGCAGTTACCATTACTCCACTATATATTTTTAATTTAATACATGCATAGTAATACATAGGAGTTGTACATAAACCTAAGGCCATTACATCTATACCTGTTTCAGTTATACCTTGTATTAAGGCTTTATATAAAGAAGGACTACTTAATCTATTATCATGACCTACTATACATTTAGTTTTGCCTAATTCTTTAATATAACTACCAAAACCTAATCCAATGGTATATACAGTATCTTCATCTAATTCAGTAGGATATATTCCTCTTATATCATATCCTCTAAATATATTCTTTTTTATATCCCTTTTTATCTCCATATAAAAACCTTCTCTCCTATAATAATCTTAATATAAATTAAATTATATGTAAATAAAACAACTGTTAAATACAGTTGTTTTATACATTTATTTACATTATAAGAATATTATTACTAGTATTCCTACTATTAAACAATATATTGAAAAATATATTAATTTACCCTCTTTAACAATCTTAGCAAACCACTTAGTAAATATATATGTAAATATACCTGCTACTATAGCAGCAATTATATATAATATCCAAGTAGTACTACTAATAGATATTTCTAATAAATCTTTAACTCCTAATATTGTAGTCGCTATAGATATTGGTATATACATAAGAAATGAGAAATTAAAAGCTTCTTCTCTTTTTAATTTTTGAAACATACCACCTACTATAGTAGCTCCACTTCTACTAATACCAGGTATTATACTAACCATTTGATATAGTCCTATAATAAATGCATCTTTAAAAGTTATTTTATCTTTAGATTTTTTACCTTTAAAGTTTCTTATTAGGAATAAGAATATTGCAGTTATTATTAGAGTAATTCCAACAAATTTAACATTTTCTTCTAGCTTTTCTAATAAATCTATCTTAGTAGCAACAATACCTAATACTCCTGCAGGAATAGTCGCAACTACTAATTTCCATGAATATAAATAATTCTTTTTAGTTTCTTTTCTACTATCTTTATTAAAAATATATGAAAAGAAATCTTTTATTAATTTAATTATTTCTTTTCTAAATAATATTACTATTGCAACTAAACTACCAAAATTAGTAATAACTGCTAAAGTTTCAAAATCTATATGCATATCTTTTAGATTTTTAAATATAGTTTGTAATATTAATAAATGTCCACTACTAGATACTGGTATAGGTTCTGTAATACCTTGTAGTAATCCTAAAAATATATAAGTAATTAATGTCATATTATTCATCTCCTAACTTATAACCAATTATAGTAGCAAGTACAAATAATAATATTCCAATTAATACTTGCATTAGAGAAATACTTACTCCAAATAAACTAAAACTTAGTGTAAAGATACTAGCTATTATAAATCCTAATATTGCATAATATGTAGGTACTTCATATTTATTAAATAAGAATTCTAATATTTTAGCAACTAATACTATACCTATAAGTATTCCTAATCCAAATGGTAATAATATTGAGATATTAGTTCCTAATAGATTAAGTTTAGTTATATTACTTATAGTTTTAATAATTGGTTCATAGAAACCTAATAACATTAACACAAATGATCCACTAACTCCTGGAATAACCATAGTAGCTGCTGCTACTATACCTACTAAGAATAATACTATATACATACCTATATTCATATTAGATAAAGATACTGCATAATTACCTTCTTTCATAAAAGCCATTCCTATTATAATAGAAAATGTTATTAAGAATAGTATTATATTTAACGGTTTAATCTTACTATTTTTTACTTTCTTAGCAATAAGTGGTATTCCCCCTAATATTAATCCAATAAAGAATAATTTAGTTGAGAATGGATATTTATCTAGACAAAAACTTATTACTTTACTCATTAATAGTATAGAAAGTACTGCTCCTATACCAAATGGTATTACAAAACTTAAACTCTTCTTTAAATCTTTAAAAAAATGACTAATTATATCAATCATTTCTTCATAAACACCCATAGTAATAGCAATAGTTCCACCACTTACTCCAGGTATTACATTAGCAATACCAAAGAAGAATCCTTTAATTACTAAAATTAATTTATCTTTCATATTATCACCTAGTTTTCAAATACTTCCATAATTAATGGTACTACACTTTTCTTACGAGATACACAATTTGGTATAAATGTAGCTTCTTTAAAATCACTTTTATTATATATCATATTCATAATATCTTTACCTTTAGTATTAAATATTACATAACTACCATTTTTTATTATATCTGTAACATATAAAGCTACTAAACTATAATCATTTGCTTCACTAGTTTTATCTAATACTTCAATATATTTATCTAAATCTTTTTTCATTTCATCAAAGTTCATAGTATAAAACCAACCTATAGAAAAATGTTTCTCATTAACAGTGTATACTTTATAGTCATTATAAACAACATCTTCTTTACTCATGTTTTCTAAAGATGTCCCTGACTTTAACATATCTAATCCATATTTTTTATAATCTATTTTAGCAATATTAGCTAAATCTTTTACTGCTTCTATATCTAATTTAGTAGTAGTTGGACTCTTTAATACTAGAGTATCTGATAAAATACCAGATATTAAAGCTCCAGCTATATAAATAGGTATATTTACATTTCTTTCTTTAAATAATTTATATACTATAGTACAAGTTGATCCTACAGACATATTTCTAAAATTAATTGGACTATTAGTAGTTAAATTACCTAAATTATGGTGATCTATTATTTCTAATATATTAGCTTCTTCTAATCCATCTATACTTTGTATTCTTTCATTATGATCAACTAATATTACATCTTTAGGTTTTTTATCATTTAAATCTGTTAATCTAAGTAGTCCTAAACATTTATTCTTTTTATTAACTACTGGATAGTTAGTATGTTTTAATTTATTATTTATTTCTAATATATTATCTACAAATTCTGTTTCTTCAAATCTAGTTGGATTATAACTTCTAATCATAGTTTTAATATAATTAGTAAATGATATTAGTTTAGCTATATGATATGAATCATATGTAGTCTTAATAATATTTACCTTATTCTCTTTAGCCATTTTTAAATGTTTTTCTTTTATATGAGCACTATTAGATAAAACAATTAATTTAACTTTAGAATTAATTGCATATTCTATAATATTATCTCTATCTCCTACTATTAATATATTACTATTATCTAAGTTTACACTTTCTATAAAAGTAGCACTCTTATATGAAGCAACTATTATTTTACCTGCTATTTCTTCATTAAATTTTAATAGTTTTTTTCCTTTTAATACTTTTGCTATATTATCATATGATGTATTTAAATCTTCAAAATCTCCATTAATAATCATATGAGATAAATCTTTAATAGTAATTAAACCTATAAAGTTCTTATCATTATCTACTATTGGAATACCAGTTAATCCTTCTTTTAACATAGCTTGATATCCATCATATATAGAACTAGTTTCTTCTATATAGAAGTTTTTATGATAATTAACATCTTTTAATTGTAATTTAACATCATTTAAATATCTAGGTTCTTTTAAATTAAAATAATTTAGGACATATTTAGTTTCTTTATTAACAGACCCAAGAACCCTAGGTTCTGTATTCTCTCCTAGTTTATTTTTTAAATATGATAATGCTATTGCGGACATAACTGCATCAGTATCTGGTTTTCTATGTCCAAAAATATAAGTTTTTTTCATACTATCACCCTTTTTATTTTAATTTTATAGAAAAAAAGAGATAACTACTTATCTCATTCTAATTATGTTTATTAATACGATGAACATAAAAGTAGTCGCTGCACGCATTTCTTTTCTTAAACTATGATATCTTTCATATACTGCAGAACAATCATCTACTATATCTACAATCCAACTTTCTATGTATTTAGGTGGAGTAAATGTAATTGGAAACATATGTGTTCTAATAATATCTTTTTGTCTATCTGTTAGATCAAAATGCTTAGTAGCATTCTCCACTGCATGTTCTGGATGACGTCTTAATTTTAATAAAACATTCTCATCATCTACTTCATCAACGAAAAAATCATGAAGTAATGCAGCTTCTGTTGTTTCTTTATATTCTAAATGTAATTTTTTAGAAACCTTATAAGAAAAATAAGCTACTCTTAAAGAATGATGCAACCTAGATATACCATGATGTGATACAGTCTTTAATTTTTGAAATTCTTTATTTTTCATTATAGGTTCTATAATACTTTGAAATTCTTTATCTATAAAATAATTATCCATTTAACATCCCTTGCTTTATTTTATGTTAATAGTTTACTATCTAATGATAACATATATATCAATATGATTCAATAAACTGCGTGATAGATATTTTTAATTAGACATAAATTTTACACGCAACAAACTTATTCTAGCACATATTAAAACATTAAACAAGTTCTTCTAAAACCTTTTCCATTTCTGCGCTTTCTTCTTCAGTTAAGTCACTTTTTTCTAATTCTTTATCAAACCAAGCAGGTGTATCACTTTTAATACTATTTTTTGTTCTATTAGACTTTTTACCTACTAGTTTTTTATTCTTTTTATGTTCTTTTTCTGTTATTCTCATTGCATCTTCTACTGTCTCTATATTTAATCTCTTCCATTGACCTGCAATAGTCTCTACATAGCTTTTATTTAGCTTTTCATCATTTATTTTTAAAACATATGCGATTAATACATTAATTACTCCAGGATTTAGTTTTTGATCTATAAGTAAGTTTTCTATTAATCTTTTATCTCTAGTAGTAGGTTCAGCACCCTTATATTTAGCTTTTAAGAACTCATATGGAGTTAAATTTTCAAATGTATAAACCATCTTTGCCCATTTAGAACTATCTCCTTCTGGTTTCTTTAAATAATCTGGTTGTTTATTATAAATTAATGTAGGTAAGTTACCAGAAGTTTGGAATTGATAGTAATTACGACATGATTTTCTTAAAGCTACTTTATCTATAAGACCTTTTTCATTAATAGAGTCTCTAATTAATCCTTGTATAGTTAAAGTATCTAATCCATATACAAAACTTAAATTATTTATTAATTCTTTAGTATCTTTATTAAAGCATTTATCACTAATCATAGATTTAGGTATACTTGATATTAACATATTAAAGTCTATTCCTTTATTAATAATAATATTATTAGAATCCCTTTTAGTAATATCATTATTCATTTCTAGAATATTACCTTGTACTGATTTAAATACATCATCAAAACTAGATGTAATATCTTTATAATCTTTTAAATTAACTCTAGGTACTTTATAATAATTTACTATCTTATCATATTCTTTTTTACCTAGATTATTATATAATACTATATTTAATATTGGATGATTAAAGAATTCGTTTGCAGATAATGGTGAATATATTAGATATACATAATGATTTATATTATCGCTTTTTACATAGCTTTTAATTAGTCCACAAGCTTCTAATTTTTCTCTAGCTATTACTATATCTTCTAATCTTAATTGCATTGTAGACATTAAATGATGATGTGTTAGATCACTACTCATTATTTCTAATTTATCTAAATCATCTATTAATGTAAAATAAAGTGATACTGCAGCATATCCAATTATAGGTTGATATAACATAGAAATAAGTTTTTTATCATTATCACTTAATACTGTTTTATTTATAACAGTATAAGTATCTGCAGGTAGTATAGTAACATTTTTCATCTAATCACCTTCTTAATCATCTAATATTTATATTACACTAATTTTATAAAAAGTTAAAGTAAAAATAAAAAAAGCTTATTCAGCTTCTTTAGTTTCTACTACATTCTTACCTTTGTATGCTCCACACTTAGGACATACTCTATGTGGTTTAATCATTTCACCACAACTTGGACATTTAGTCATTCCTGGAATATCCTTAGCGTTATGTGCTCTTCTCATTCTTTTTCTTGTTTTTGAAACTTTACGAGCAGGAACAGCGAACATTTGAATATCTAAGTTCATCATATATTATCACTCCTCTTTAAAATCCTTTAATATATCACTAAATGGATTATTATTATTTTTTAGTTCATCTTCATCAACTAATTTCCATCCATCCCCTTGATATTTACTGAAATCTTCTACTTCAGTAAGGTGTAAGGGAACCTCTAGTACAATATTTTCCCACAAAAACGCGAATATATCAAGTATATTTTCACTTTTTTTGCAATTTTCTTCTATTATATCATCATATTCTATAGAAATAGGATATTCTAATTTATCTAAAGATACAGAATCTTCTATCTCTATATTACCTTTTATACTACATTTAATCTTATCATTATCTTCTTCATCTAAATAAACATAACCATCTACATTAATATTATTAGCAGATACAACTAAGTCTTTATCTATATATTCATCTGGTATGTTATAAATTCCTGTAATAGATATTTCTTCTTCTGTTTTACTATGTAATAGAGTTAAATCTATATCCATAATAACCTCCTATTTAGCTTTAGCAATATCACTATTATCTTCTACTATTTGAATTTTACCGTGATAATGAACATCTCTTTCAGATTTAGAATCTTCTTTAGTCCATACTCTTATTATATATTTTTTTTCTCCTAAAGCTTTTATTTTAGTTAATTTTAAAGTATTATTCTCTAATTCATTTAAATTATATATTTTATTATTTTTTCCATCTTTTAAAGATACTTTAATAATATCTTTAGGAATCAATCTATCTTTACATTTATCTTGCGCTATAGTTTTTTTATCATCAACCAATTTAATTACATAATTTACTGGTTTTGTTAAATTATTTTTAACAGTAAATTCATATGATTCTGATGATAAACCTACTGAATCAGTTACTGGAGTTATTTTATATAAAGTAACTCTATCTCCATTATCTTCATGGAAAATAACTTCTAATGATTCAGAGTTATAATCAACTTTTCTTTCGTTTTGAAATTTATAATATATTTTATATGTCGCAAATACTGCTAATAAAATAATTAATGCAAATATAATAACATTTTTAATAATCATCTTTTTATAATTCTTATACATAATACACCTCTTAATAATGATAATATGTTTATCCCATATTAGTCAAGAAGTTAGAAACAATTTAGTGTAAAGTATTAATAACCTAATACTTTATCTAAACTTTCATCATTCTTAATAAAATCTTCAACTAATATTTTAGTATATTTAGTTTTAGTATCTCTAACTATAACTTCTTTAATTCCAGCATTAATAATCATTTTTTTACATAAAGCACATGGCCTTGCTTTTTCTACATATTTATCATCTTTATAATTCTTACCTACTAAATATAATGTAGAACCTATCATACTCTTTCTATCTGCGCTTATAATAGCATTTTGTTCTGCATGTACACTTCTACATAATTCATATCTTTCTCCACGAGGGACATTAAGTTTTTCTCTAGTACAATATTTTAGGTCACAACAATTCTTTCTACCACGGGGCGCACCAACATACCCAGTAGAAATAATCTCATCATTCTTAACTATAATAGCCCCAAAATTTCTTCTTAAACATGTACCTCTTTCTAATACTGCTTCTGCGATATCTAAGTAGTAATTAGTTTTATCTACTCTTTTCATAATACCACCTCTTTAGTAATATTATTTTATCATATTATTTATAAAAATTATATATTATTTCTACTAATATTTAAAAGTATTCCCATAGATACCATACTAATAAGTAGTGAACTTCCACCATAAGAAATGAATGGTAAAGTTACTCCTGTTACTGGGATTAAACCTATTACTACCATTAAGTTCATAAGAGTTTGAAATATTATTTGAAAAATTAAACCAAATGCTAAATATTTAGAAAAACTATCTTTTGTATTAAGAGCTATTTTTATACCACGATAAAGTATAAGAGAAAATAATCCTACTACTATAAATGAACCTACTACTCCAAATTCTTCTGAAATAATTGAGAATATAAAATCTGTTTGTGGTTCTGGTAAATAGAATTGTTTTTGTATAGAATTAGAAAATCCATTACCTAGAAGTCCTCCTGGACCAATTGCATATAAACTCTGTATTATTTGAAAACCAGTACCTAAAGGATCATTCCAAGGATCTATAAATGAAGTTATTCTATCCATTCTATAAGGAGCAATTATAATTAGAAGTATTATTCCAATAAGGCCTATTATTCCAATACCAAAAAAGAATTTCATATTTACACCAGCAATAAATAATAAGAGTATAATTGATAATACTAAGATAACTCCTGTACCTAGATCAGGTTGTAACATAATAAGACCAAATAATATTAATAATATACCTAATATTGGGAATACACCCTTTTTATAACTTTTAAGAAATTTATTACTATTAGTTAAATATTTACTAGTAAATATAATCATACCTAGCTTAGCTGCTTCACTAGGTTGTACTCCTAATGGACCTATACCAAACCAACTTCTACTACCATTTCTAATACTTCCTATACCTGGTATTAATACTAATATTAAAAGTATAAAACATATAAGTAATATCTTATTAGAGTTTTTATAATAAAACTTATAATCTATTTTAGATATAAATATCATTATAATAATTCCAAGTATTAAAAAAATAAATTGATATTTTAAATAATGAAAACTATCATGAAATTTATAATTAGCCCATATACTAGAAGCTGAATATATCATAATAAGCCCAAATATAGATATTAATATTACTGATAAAAATAAGACTTTATCATATTTTTTCATGTAATCACCTAATTAATTATATTTAGGAACATAAAAAAAAAGACTTTAAAGTCTTTATAACCAAACACCAAATATTATTCCTGCCATAGCAAGGATTAATCCGCCTACCCAGAATAATTTAACTATATCAGTCTCACTCCATCCTAGTTTTTCAAAATGATGATGTAGTGGTGTCATTAAGAATAATTTTTTCTTAAATAAATATAACCAAATTACTTGAATAATAACACTTAATGTTTCAATAACAAAGATACCTGCAACTACTAATAAAGTTAATTCTCTATGAGTTAGAATTGCGATTGCTCCCATAGCGGCTCCTAGAGCTAGAGAACCAGTATCTCCCATAAATATCTTAGCTGGATGTGTATTATATATTAAGAATCCTACTATACTACCAACTAATATTAAACCAAATACTCCAATATCTTCAAAACCAACCATTAAAGATATCAAACTAAAAGCAATAAAGGCAATAGCTGATAATCCTCCAGCCAGTCCATCTAATCCATCAGTTAAATTCACTGCATTAGATGCTCCAACTAATACGAATAGTATAAATAATCCATATAACCAACTCATTTCTAAATCTAAATGAAGTGTTCCAACAACCCATGATGTTTGACCACCATTTTTCATATAGATATAGAAAAATCCTATCGCAATTAATACTTGCATTAATAGTTTCTGATAATCTGTTAATCCTTCATTTTTACCTCTTCTAATAGATAAAAAATCATCCAAGAAACCAATACATGCATACCCAATAAATACTAATAATACTATTCCTAAATTAGATGTATATGCTATTTTATGAGTAAGTAATAAAAACAATACTACAAATACAGTAGGAATAATAAATATTAAACCACCCATAGTAGGTGTTCCTTCTTTTTTACGATGTGCATCTCTTACAAAAACACTTATTTTTTGACCTACTTTTAATTTTTTTAATAATGGAACTAAAATTAGTCCTAATACTGCTGATGATAAAAATCCCAACATTATAGCAACAATTGCTTTAGTTAATAATAGCATTTTTTCATCTCCATTCCTCTGAAATATTATATCATAAATAATTATACAATATGAAAGAATAAACTAATTTAGACAAAAGTTTACATAATCACTTTGTAAATTATAAATACCAAAGTTTTTCATTATTTTTTCTAACTTCTTTAATAATTCCTCCACCAAGACATTCTTCACCATTATATAAAACACATGCTTGTCCTGGAGTAACTGATTTAAAACCTTGTGGATATTTTACTAATATTTCATTATTATCTAACCATTCAAGTTCAACTTCTACATCATTAGATCTATATCTAAATTTAGCACTACATTTAGTAATCTTCTCATCACCTAGATAATTTATTTCATTAATTATACAACTATCACTAATTAAATAATCTTCGTTACCAGTACAAATATATAATATGTTTTTATCTAAATCTTTTCCTACTACAAACATTCTATCTTTAGTACCACCAATATTTAGACCTCTTCTTTGACCAATAGTATAATTCATTAAACCTACATGCTTACCAACTACTTCATTAGTATCTATATTAACAATCTCACCTGGCTGATTTGGTAAATAATTTTTTAAAAAGTTTCTAAAATTTCTTTCTCCAATAAAACATATTCCTGTAGAATCTTTTTTATCTGCTGTTACTAAATCATATTCTTCTGCAATCTTTCTTACTTCACTTTTATTCATATCTCCTATTGGAAATAATACATTTTTAAATTGGTCTTTACTTACTTGACATAAGAAATAAGTTTGATCTTTATTACTATCTACTCCTCTTAATAATTTCCCATCTTTAATTCTAGCATAATGACCAGTAGCAATATAATCTGCTCCTAGTTTTTCTGCTTCTTGTTTGAACATATCAAACTTTATATATTTATTACACATAATATCTGGATTTGGAGTACGCCCCTTTTTTAATTCATCTAAAAAGTATGTAAATACATAATCCCAGTATTCTTTAATAAAATCTTTTCTATGTAGTGGAATATTTAGTTTTTCACAAACTTTTTTTGCATCTTTATAATCAACTTCTTGTGGACAAATACCTTGTTCAGTAGTTGGAGCCCCATCTATCTCTCCATCTGCTAAAGAGTCCCAATTTCTCATAAATAACCCAATTACTTCATAACCTTGTTTCTGTAATATAATAGCAGCAACACTACTATCTACACCACCAGACATGCCAATTACTACTTTTTTCATATAATCACCTTCAATTATTTATTTTATCATATATATCATACCAACTATATACTCTAGTTATATTATCATTATTAACTTCTCTATTATATGGATGATCATAACAAAATACTGGTATGATTTTAGAAATTTCTTCTATATTTTTTACATGATCTTCTATCATTAAATCAATATTTAATTCTTTTACAACATCTGCTTTTTTATAATTAAATATAACATCATCATACTTAACATTATTTTTCTTTAACCAATTTTTTGTTTTATCTTGAATAGTCAATTGACTTTCATATTCAAATTTTGGTAAATACCTAGCTGTTATAAAATATATTTCATGAGATTCATCTTTTAATTTATTAATTACTTCACTAGCATAATCTCTCATATGTACATAATCTAAGTAATCAACTAATCTATCATCATAAAAATCACTACATTCTTCTTCACTTGCATTAAATACTTCACAAAAATCACTGCCATTATAATTAATACTATATTCTCTATTGTGATCAGAAAAATACTTTGATCCATGATCTATTATATATTGATGTTCATCAGTTAAAACTCCATCTATATCTACGCCTATTCTCATATTATTTCCCCCATAGTTACTAATTCTTTATTTTTATTTTCTTTATATATTTTTGCTGCTTCTACAAAACCATTCATTATAATTCTTGAATTGATATCAAAATCATAATTAATTTCTGGATGCCATTGTACTCCTATATTAAATACATCTCCAGGTAATTCTATAGCTTCTATAACACCATCTTCACTAGCAGCAACATTATTATAAATACTATTTTTAGTTATACATTTTCTATGAAAACTATTTACGTCTATCTCTTCTTCACCTATTAAGTTAAATAACTTAGAATTTTTATCTATTTTGATTTTATGAGCTATTTGATTTATTTCATTATTTGGATAATGATTAATATTAGAGTTAATATCTTTTAATTCAATATTTTCTTTATAAAAACTCATTACTTGCATACCTAAACAAATACCTAATACAGGCATTTTTCTTATTATAGCTTGTTCTAAAAGATATCTATCATATGGAGTAGATTTAGAACCTCCTGGTATTAGTAATGCATCACAATTATCTAATATATCATCTATTGATTTTTTCTCTTCTATACTAAATTCTTTAAATTCATCTGTTTTAGAATCTATATTATCTATATCCTGAACAGGCATTATTAAATTAACATTAGCTCCTGCCTTTTGTAATGATCTTCTTGTCCTTTCTGATATATAAACTACAGCTACATCAGTTTCTAGCTTTTTATATCTTGGTACAACCCCAATAGTTGGTTTCATTTTATCAACTCCTAAATACTATTTAACTTTACTACTTTCTAATTCTGGATTAACTTTACTATAAAAATTCATATCCCAAAGTCTGCCATTAATAAAATATGAATCTATTCTAGTACCATTAAACTCAGCAACTTTTTCATGTAGTTTTAAAGATGGTTTATTAAATTCAAATATAGCACTTGTAACACTAGCATAACCTCTTCTAAATAATTCATTATAAAAACTATTTAATAATTCTTTACCTAATCCCATATGTTGAATTTCTGGTTTAATACCTATTTCTATTTCTGCATTCTTATGATTAGCATTTTCTCTTAAGATATTTATATATCCTGCATAATTATTATTACTATCAAATAAAACATAAGAATAATTCGCTAGAGCTTTAGATATACCATATTTACCATTTCCTTCTTGTATAAAGTATTTATCTTCACCTAATGGAGAAGCAAAATCTTCTCTATGTTGTAATGCATTTATATGACTTTTTACTGTTTCTTTTAAATCTATATTTTCTTTACCAAATGCTCTAGGGGATATTGCTCTATAACCATTATTTAAATCTAATACTTCTTTTTCTTCTTTTATGGCATTATCTGCATTTAAAATATTATTTTCTGGTAGATATATACCATTTTCTTTTTTCATATTTGGAACATGTTGAAACATATATTTAGTTTCTACTTTATCATTAAACATTTCAGAATATGGAATACTTCCATAATAGTTCATATTACTATTATTCATTATCTCTAATATATTTTTATTAGATCCACTAACAGAAGTAGTAACATTATATAAACTACTACTATGAATATAGTCTAAATAATCATCTATTATTTTACTACCTAACTCTATTGCTATATCATCATCTATATTCTTATCTAAAAATATATTTAAATTAGCTCTTTTATTAGCCCAAAGTAAATTAGATAAACCAACAATACCAACAACATTATCACCATCCATAATAGTAATTGGCATACTTAAATTAGGAATATCATAATACTCCCTATATTCTTCTAATATTTTATCATCAACACCTATTTTTAAATTACTTTTAGGTAAAACTATATTAGAAGCTTTTATTATACTAGTTTCTCTTTCTACTTTATTGGGACTAATATATTTTTTATCTTCTATATTTTCTATATTTAAAGTATCCTTTAAAAATTTATAGTACTCATTATATATTTCTTCTTGTTCTTCTTTAGATAAATCTCTATTTACTTCAAAATAAACTCTACCCTTACTATTCTTATTATCAATATTATAAACACCAATGAATCCAATTAAAGTATTATCTTTTTTAGAAACAATAGCTGCTCTATACTGTGTTGGAATAGTACTAAGTAATTGATCTACTTCTTCTAATTCTATATTTTCATTTGTCTTTATAATATTTCTTATATTTTCCAAATAAATATCAAAACTACCTAATTCATAATTATTAGTTTCTATTTTTTTTATAAATTCATTACTTGACTTATACTCCATATAGATACTCCTTTATTTAATTTTATCATATAAATAAAAAAGAGTACTACTTTTTCTTTCTTCTTTTGTAAACTAGTACTCCTGATTTTGAATCTTCAAATTCTTCTATTCTATAATCAATACCTTTAAACTCATCTCTTATTACTTCATTTATACCATTTAAATATGTTAAACTAATTCCACTTCTAGTCATTCTTAATTTTTTTAACATATTTTTATAGTCTTTAAGATTATAATTATTTTCATATAAATATTTAATAATATTTGACATATATATTAAATCATATTTTTCTTTAAATACTTTTGATATTTCTAAAATATCTCCTTCATATATATCTACATCTACATCAGTAATTAAATCTTTTAATTCATCATAATGATTTTTATCTAAATATTTATTTTGGTTAATAACATCAGATACTGATATTGTTTCGTTAGAGAATAATGATGAATTAGATATTTCATTCCAATCATAAAAATTAAATAATCCATCCCAAAACTCTTTATCTCTATCATTTAGAGTATCTCTCATTTTTTCATACATTCTATCATATAAATATGCTCTTTTATCTCCTTCATAAAAGAAATTAATATATTTATCTCTATCTAAAGACTGTACTCCTGCGAATTTTAAACCCATATAATATTTAGGAAATCTACTTATATCGTAAGCGTCTATTTCTTTAGTACCACTAGATATCATATCTAGTAATTGATCTGATGAAGAAATTACACTTAATACTTTTTTTCTTTTTTCTAAGTATTTTTGATAGTTTTGTATTTTCTCATTAGATTTAACATAGATAGGAGAATCTTTATGAAACATTTTATCTTTACGATTATAATTTGGATCTTCCATTATTCTTTGAGCCGTATATAAATCTTTTTTTGTAGACATATATATACCCCCCTTGATGGCTTAATATTATAACATAAAGATTTTGTTATTTCAATAATACTCTTATAGTACCTTCTTCTTCTAATTTCTCTTTTGGATTAGGTGATTGAGCTACTATAGTATTACCAGTACCTGAATATTCTATATGAAAATGTTTAATTTTTTTCTTTATAGTTTTTACATTTTTACCTATTAAATTAGGTACTTTATAAGTAGGTTTATCACTCCATTCTAAATCTTTAGTAAGTTCTCCTTTTTGCTTTTTAATATGTAGTGCTTCTATAATATCTAGAAGAATTCTTCTAGCAATTGGTGTTGTTGTGTAACTTGAAAGCATTGCAGTATCTTTAGGGTTGTCAATTGCTAAATATAGAACCGCTTTTGGATTGTTAGAAGGAACTACTGCCATAAAAGACATAATATAATTATTATCTAGATATTTACCATCTTTAACTTTTTGAGCAGTACCTGTTTTACCTCCTATTCTATAACCTTCAATGTATGCGCTTTTCCCTCCACCTTTAGCAACTACACTTTCTAATCCATATCTCATAATAGAAGAAGTTCTTTTACTTATTACTTTTCTAAGTTTTTTCTTTTTATATTCTTTAATAATACTATTAGACTCTTTTTCAGAAATACTTTTTACTATAAATGGTCTATTTAAATAACCTCCATTTACGACTGCAGAAACAGCTGATACTTGTTGTATAGGAGTAACACTAACTCCTTGACCAAAAGCACTAGTAGCTAACTCTACATTACCTACTTGATTAAGTTTAAATATTATACCTTGGCCTTCTCCATTTAAATCAATTCCTGTTTTATTTCCAAAACCAAACTTGTTAATGTATTTAAATAATCTTTCTTTACCAAGTAATTGTCCCATCTTTACAAACCCTGGGTTACAAGAGTTTTGTAGTACTTGAAGAAAAGTTTGTTCTCCATGACCTCCTGCTTTCCAACATTTTAAAATTGATCCATCTACGTTAACACTACCACTATCATAAAATTTATCTTTAAATAAATTAACTACTTTTTCTTCTACTGCAGCTGAAGTTGTGATTACTTTAAAAGTTGATCCTGGTTCATAAGATGCCCATATAGGTAAATTTCTACTTAATGTTTTTTTAGAAAACTTTTGATAGTTATTTGGATCATAGTCAGGACGAGATGCCATACCTAGTATTTCTCCAGTATTAGGATCCATTACAATAGCAAGTGCCATTTCTGGTTTAAACATATCTACTACATTATTAAGTTCTCTTTCTATACTTTTTTGTATATTAATATCAATAGTTAAATTTATATTTAATCCATCTTGAGGTTCTACATAAATATCACTTAAATTAAGTTTATTACCTTTCGCATCAGAAAAATATTTAATCGCACCACTTTTACCAGTTAAATATTTATTATATTCTAACTCTAGTCCAGAAAGTCCTTGATTATCTATTCCAACATAACCTAAAGTATGAGATAAAATGTTTTTATTAGGATAATTTCTTTTAGATTCTTTTACTAAATATACTCCATCATAATCTAAATTAGATATTTTGTCTGCAACTTCAAAAGATAATCTTCTACCTTCAGGATGAACTCTTTCTATAGAAGTATTTTTATAAACATGTTTTTTCATGTCCTTATAACTAATATTTAAAATATTACTTAAATCTTTAGTAACCTCTCTTTTGTTTTTTATTTGATTAGGTATTAAAACTAAAGATGTAGTAGTTAAATTATCAGCTAGTACTTCTCCATTTCTATCTAGAATTTTTCCTCTATTAGCTTCTATAGGTAAATTTCTACTCCAAAGATCTGATGCATATTTATTTAGTTTTTTATAATCTACCATTTGTATATAAAATACTCTAAGTATTATAAAAATAAATAGTAATAACATAATTAAAAATACTAATCTAATTCGCTCATCAATTCTTTTAAAAAACATAAGTCACCTCTAGTTAGTTATTATGTTTTTTTATATAAAAAAAGAACAAATATCTTTGTTTGTTCGATTGTTTTTGATGTATATAAGTAGTATACTTTAATTAGGAATACTTAATAGTTGGGTGATGCCAAACTTCATCATGAAGGGAGGCGATAATATGACTAAGAAAGATTTTTTAATTCTTTCATTAATCACTACTATCTTGCTTTTAATATTATTGCTTTTTACAGTACTAATATAAAAGAAATCACCTAACTAATGCTTAGTTAGGTGAAACCAAATTTATGGCAACACTCAACCGGCAAAATTAAGTGTTCCTTTTTTATTGTATGCAAGTTTCCTTGACATATTAATAATACCATAAATGCCCTATTTTGTCAAAATAGATAGACCTTATACATATACTTATTTAGAGGTGAAAATATGAGGGAATATACTGTTAAAGCTGGAGATACTATTTATGGTATAAGTAAACAATTTGGAGTATCTGCAATGGATATTTATAACTTAAATAATTTAACTAATTCTAATATAAAAGTTGGTCAAGTATTAAAAATACCTACTAATAGTGGAACTAATCCATCTAATATGTTTTATTATACTGTTAAAAAAGGAGATAGTTTGTATTCTATTGCTAGGATTTATAATACTACAGTAAATGAAATTATAAAATTAAATAATTTAAAGAGTACTAATTTATCTATAGGTCAAACTTTAAGAATACCTGAGACTAATGAATCTGTTACTACTATGCCTCCTTCTTTTATTAATTATACTGTTAAAAAAGGAGATAATTTATATAGTATTGCTAAAAACAATAATATTAGTGTGGATACTATAATACAAGATAATGCTTTAAATACTAATAATTTATTTATTGGACAAGTATTAAAAATAAGAACTGATAATATTGTTATTGAAGAATGTTTTGGTAGTAGTTACAGTCCTACTACTAATACTTATACTGTTAAAAAGGGAGATAGCCTGTATTCTATTTCTAAGAAATTTAATACTACTGTTAATGATTTAATTAGTAAAAATAATTTAAAAAATACTAATTTATCTATTGGTCAAATATTAAAGATATAGAGGTGATTATATGAAAGATGTATATATAGATGATGAAGTATTAAAAGATGATTCTAGTTATTTAGAGTTTATTAATAATAATCCAGGATTTGGTTATTTAAAAATACGTGCTTCTTCTATTAATGAAGCAATACCTGTTAGTGATATTAATATAAGAGTTAGTAAAGTAATTGGTAATAATAATGTTATTTTTTATGAAGGAAAAACAGATAATTCTGGAATGATTAATGATATAGTACTTCCTGCTCCTAGAGCTATTTCTAATGATGAAGAGGTACCTAAATTTACAGAATATAAATTAGAAGCTATAAAAGGAAATATGAGGCAAGAATATACTATATCTATTTGTTGCTCTATAACTATTATTCAATATATTAATGTAATACCTAGTATTGGAGATGTTTCTTAATGGCAATTAAATATCCCGTTATACCTGAAGAAATAACTGTTCATTTAGGTAAACCAGATGAAGCAGCTTCTAATATAACTGTTCCATTTGTAGATTATATTTCTAATGTTGCTTCTAGTGAATTATACCCTACTTGGCCTACTAATTCTTTAAAAGCTAATATACTTGCTATTGTATCCTTTGCAATGAATAGAATTTATAATGAATGGTATCATACTAAAGGTTATAGTTTTGATATAACATCTAGCCCTATATATGATCAAACTTATATACCTAATAGAAGTATTTATGAAAATATTAATAATATAGTTACTGATGCTTTTAATGATTATGTATATAAGGAAGGGCAAATACAACCATATTTTACAAGATATTGTGATGGTAGAAAAACTACTTGTAATGGACTTTCACAATGGGGTACTGTTACTTTAGCTAATCAAGGAAAGAACCCTTTACAAATACTTAAAAATTATTATGGTAATGATGTTAATATTAAATATAATGCTCCTATAGGAGGATCTACTGTTAGTTATCCTGGTTATGAAGTTGGACTTGGAGATGTTGGTAATCCTGTTAGAGCAATCCAAAGAGATTTAAAAAGAATTAAATTAAACTACCCTGCTATACCTGCTATTACTGGAGAAGATGGTGCTTATGATTCTTCCACTGAAGATGCTGTTAAAAAGTTTCAAGAAATATTTTCTCTACCTATAACTGGTATAGTAGATAAAGCAACTTGGTATAGAATTAAATATATTTATAATAGTGTTAAAAAACTATCTGATATTTATTCTGAAGGATTATCTCCTGAAGAAGCAGATTTTTCATTTAAAGATGTTGTTAAATATGGAGATACTGGTATAGAAGTAGAATTTATTCATTATTATTTAGGAGCTATTGCTTTTCTAGATAATGATATACCTAATTTAAAAACTAATTCTGTATATAATGATAATACTAAAACTATGGTACTAGCTTTTCAAAATAAATATGGACTTCCTGCTACTGGAGAGGTAACTTATACTGATTGGAATCTATTAAAAACTACTTATGATAAATTATTAAAAACTATACCTAGTGAGTATAGTGAATATGCTAATGAACTTTATCCTGGATATTTTCTTAGTAAAGGTATGACTAATAATGATGTATTAAGACTACAAAGATTTTTACTTAAAATATGTAGATATGATAAATCAATACCCGGAGTTAGAGTTAATGGAGTATTTGATGATTTAACAGAAAGTTCTATTAGAAAAATACAAAATGATTATAATATTATAGAAACAGGTTTAGTAGGTCCCCTATCTTGGGAGAAAATAGTAGAACTTTCTAAAAGATAAAAAAAGAAGATAAATCTTCTTTTTTATTTCATTTCATTAATAGCAGTAGTAGCAGCAATACTTCCATCACTAACTGCAGTAGTTAATTGTCTTAAATCTTTATTTCTACAATCACCTGCTACATAGATACCATCTATATTAGTATGTACTCCATCATTAGTTTCTATATAACCATTACTATCTATATTAATAATATTTTTAAATATTTCATTTTTAGGTTCTTGTCCAATAGCTATAAATAAACCATTTACTTTAATATTAGTTATATTATTATCTTTATCTATAATATCTATACTTTCTAAAGTATCTGATCCATTAATACTTTTAATAGTAGAATTTAATACTAATTCTATATTATCTTTAGATTTAATTTCTTCTACAAATTTATTTTCTCCTCTAAATTCATCTCTTCTATGAACTAAATATACTTTATTTACAATATTAGATAAATACAAACTATCTTCTAAAGCAGTATTTCCTCCACCTACTACCATAACATCTTTATCTTTATAAAAAGCTCCATCACAAGTAGCACAATAAGATACTCCTTTACCAATAAAGTCTTCTTCTTTATCTATATTTAGTTTTCTATTATTAGAACCAGTCGCAATAATAATAGCTTTAGTATTATATTTATCTTTATTAGTAGTAACTTCTTTTTTATCATTTATATTTATAACTGTCTCTATTTTAATTTCTCCACCTAAATCTTTTACTTGATTATATAAATTAGTAGAAAAATCAAATCCACTAATACTTTTAATACCTGGATAATTTTCTATATTAGAAGCATTTACTATTTGTCCCCCATAAGTTTTAGCTTCTAGTACTAAAACTTTTTTATTAGCTCTTAAAGCATATATAGCTGCAGTTAAACCTGCAGGTCCTGCTCCTATAATTATAATATCGTACATATTAACCTCCTATAATAATTCTTTTATTTTATCTTCCATAATACTAGGATCTTCTATTGGAGAATATCTAGATACTACATTACCATTTTTATCTACTAAGAATTTAGTAAAATTCCATTTAATATCATTTTTATTTTTATAAGTAGAACTAATCTTTTCTATACCTTTCATAGTTACTTTATGTTTCATACCTTTAACTATATCTTCCTTAGCATTATCTTTTAAATATTTAAATAATTCAATTTCATTTTCCCCATTAACATCAATCTTATCAAATTGATCAAAACTAGTATTATATTTAAACTGACAAAATTCATGTATTTCATCATTAGTACCTGGAGCCTGTTTACCAAATTGATTACATGGAAAATCTAATATTTCTAAACCTTTATCATGATATTTCTTATATAAAGTTTCTAATCCTTCATATTGAGGTGTAAACCCACATCCAGTAGCAGTATTAACTATTAATAATACTTTATCTTTATAATCACTAATCTTTACATCCTTACCATTTCTATCTTTAACTACACAATTATAAATACTCATACAATCACCCTTCCATACCTAAATTTTACACAATATATTAATTTTAAGCAAGAAAAAAGAGGATAATTCCTCTATGATTATTTACTATTACCTTTGGTTAATCTACTTGTATCTACAAAATCTAATTCAGGACAATTATCAAAGAATTCTGTTAATTCACTAGGTTGTAAGTCATGAATAGAAGAAATATATGGATCGTATGTCCCATTATTTATTATACCCTCATCATTATATACTTTATGCTCTATTAATGCTTTTAACTCAAGTTCTACATCAACTTTATCAACGCTTATAAAGTGTCCGACATCTTTATACTTATTTGTTTTTTTGCATATCTCTTTATCAATTTTTATTTTTTGTTTTTCTATTTTTTTGAATTGTTTATATGTTGTTTTTATATCACCATCAAAATATGATCTACGAGGTACATGATCTCTAATATCCTCTATATCTGCTGCTACTTCTGCTTTTGTAATATTTTTATAATCTCTAATATTCTTCATATCATTTATTTCTTTTAAATATTTACCTAATCTTACATATCTAGGTTCGTTTGTTGCAAGTAGTGCTTCTGCAACTAAATCTTCACTTCCAGTGTAACCTAATTCTTTTTCTATTTCTTCTCCATATCCATGATCACTACAGTTCCACTTATCTTCTTTTTTTTCTGCTTTCTCTTGTGCATCTATTAATTTATTACGTTCAGCAATTAATTCTGCTTCTTTTTGAGCTTTACTCTCAAACATTTTCTTCACCTTCTTCTAAACTATATAAAGTATCATAAAATTTTTGTTCTGCTTTAACTAATTCATCATGGTTTTCAATATTTCTTGCAATCTTTTCTCCATCTACTATGTCTACTTTTACAAAGTATACTTCGTCTCCATTTTCTTCATCTAGTTTATCGGTGCTTCCTATAACAGCATAATTCTGTTCTCCTATTTTAAATTCCATAAAAATGTTTTCTTGTGGGAACTTAATTATTTCATTTTCCATATTTTCCTCCTATATTTACTTATATATAAAGTTTACCCCCCCCCCGGACTTTTTTGTCAAGTTTAGGAACCATACATTTGTAAAGTGATTGTAAAATAAAAAAATAATTACTTTCGTAATTATTTTAATGCTTCCTTTATTAGTTTTAATGCAGCTTCTTTAGTTTTAGCAGTTGCTATAAATCTATTTGTATGACAGAACATTGCTCCTTCTACTTTAGTTACTTTTTCTAACTCTTCATCTACAAGTCCTGCCCATTTTTTTGGTAATAATAATCTATCTGTACTATCACTTGTTGATTTAGGAATAGTCTTAATAGCATATCCTCCTCTATTAGATGGATATAATACAAACATAATACTATCTCCTTTTGGATTAGTAAGTATAGCTTCTTCATATGGTAAATACTTATCTAATTCTAAATATAATTCTTCATTTTTATCTATTAATTTATTTACTTCTTTTTTAGCTTTTATTTTTCCTACTACACTATATAATGTTTCTATAAATATTTCTTTAGCTAAGTTAACTGCTTTTAAAAATTGTTTATTTTCATCTTGAGTAGTATAAAAACTAGGATTAAATACTTTAATAATATCACTAATAGTTTTTACTTTATAATTTGCTTCTATTTCAGGAAATATCCCATTATCTATAGCATCTATTCCTTCTATTAATTCTTTATCCATATATTTAAATACTTCATCTATATCTTCTATTTTTTCTTTCTTTAAATAATCTTTTCCAAACATTTTCCAAAGTAATCCAATAGATGAATATTTAATACCATTTTCTCTTGTTTCTACATCTTCTTGGTGGTGATCAAACTTACCTCTACCTATATCATATACAATTGTATCTTTTGATAAGTCTTTTTCTACATGGCTTACTCTAATTAATTTAATATTTTTTTTATATAACTCTAAAAAAGCAGTTGCGAATACATCATCAGCATGCATAGTACCACTATGAGTAATACAATTCGCATCTTTTTGTCTCTTAACTAATTTTATCATTTTATTCCTCTTTTCTAATGATTATTATACAATATTTATATTTTTTATGTAAAGTATATAATTTAATATTTAAATTACTATAAATAGTGATATAATATATATAGTATATGGGGTGGATATATGTATAGAAAAAGAATTGAAGATGTTTATAAAGAGTTAAACTCTTCTAAAAAGGGTTTAGATAGTAAACAGGTTACTAGAAGAAAAAAAGAGTTTGGTAAAAATAAGATTGAAAATAAGCATAAAACTACTAAGTGGCAACTATTTTTGAATCAATTTGATAATTTAATGATTAAATTACTATTAATAGTATCTGTTATATCTGGTATTTATTCTGTTATGGCTGGAGAAAGTCTTACTGATACTATATTAATTATTATAATTATATTATTAAATGTAATGATGGGATATATACAGGAAGCTAAAGCTGAAGCTTCTATTGCATCTTTACAGAAAGTAAAAAAGTCTAATTGTAAAGTTATAAGAGATGGTAAAGATGTAATTATTAATGTAGAAAATTTATTACCGGGTGATATTTTATATTTAGAAGCAGGAGATAAAATACCTGCAGATGGTAGGATTATTGAATGTAATAATTTATGTGTAGATGAATCTCTACTTACTGGTGAGAGTGTTCCTGTTAGTAAAGATGATAAAGTTATTGAAGATGAAGTATTAATTAATGATAGATATAATATGGTATATTCTGGATGTGATGTGACTTCTGGTAAAGGTTTAGTTGTTGTTACTGATATTGGTATGAAAACTGAACTTGGTAAAATAGCTAATACTTTAACTGAAAAGAAAGAAGTTCCTACTCCACTACAGAAAAAGATTGGTGAGATTAGTGAAGGTTTAACAAAAATAGTAGGTATCGTAATAGTATTTGTTGCTGTATACAATATATTTGTTTTACATAATAGTCTTATTAGTGTTTTGATGTTAGCTATTAGTTTAATGGTATCTGCTGTTCCTGAAGGATTACCTGCAGTTATTACTATTTCACTTTCTATTGGGGTTAATTCTTTGGCTAACAAAAGAACTATTGCTAGGACATTGTCTTCTGTTGAAACTTTAGGTAATGTAGAAGTTATTTGTTCTGATAAGACTGGTACTATTACTCAAAATAAGATGACTGTTACTAAGATATTTATTAATGATAAAGTTGTTGATGCAGAAGAATATAAATATGATAAAGATGATTTATTAATAAAAGCTATGATGTTAGCTAATGATACTAGTTATATTAAGAAAAAATTAATTGGGGATCCAACTGAAACTGCATTAATTGATTGTGCTATTAAACATGATATTAATTATGAAGAAATGATGTCTCATAATAGAAGAGTTGGTGATATGCCTTTTGATTCTATTAGAAAGATGATGAGTGCTTTATATACTAATGGTAAAGATATGACATTATATACTAAAGGTAGTTTAGAATCTATTCTTTCTAATAGTAAATATATATTAATTAATGGTAAAAAAGAAAAATTAGATAAAAAGAAAAAGAATGAATTATTTAAGATTGAAAAGAAATTATCTGAAAAAGCTTTAAGAGTACTTGCTTTTGCTTATAAAGAAACTGCTGATTTAGACGAAAAAGATCTTATCTTTATAGGTATGGTTGGTATGATAGATCCGCCTAGAGATACTGTTAAAGCATCTATTGAAACATGTAAAGCATGTGGTATTACTCCAATTATGATTACTGGAGATAATTTAACTACTGCTATGGAAATAGCTAGAAAAGTTGGACTAGCTGATGAAGATTCAGTTGGTATTGAAGGAAAAGAAATAGCAAAACTATCTGATTTGGAACTTACTCATGTAGTATTAAAATATAGTGTATATGCTAGAGTATCTCCTGAAGATAAAGTTAGAATTGTTACAGCATTACAACATAATAATAAAGTAGTTGCAATGACTGGTGATGGTGTTAATGATGCACCTTCTATAAAGTTAGCTGATATTGGTATTGGTATGGGTAAAACTGGTACTGAAGTTACTAAAAGTACTGCAGATATTCTATTATTAGATGATAGTTTTTCTACTATTGTAGATGCTAACTATGAAGGTAGAAGAATATTTGATAATATTAGAAATGTTATAATTTATTCATTATCTAGTAACTTTGCAGAAATATTTATTGTAGTAGCTGGTATGTTCTTATCAGTAACTGCCCTACTACCTATTCATATTTTATATATCGATTTAGTTACAGATGCAGGTCTTTCTATATTATTAGCATTTGAAAAAGCTTCGAGTGATGTAATGAAAAGGCCTCCTCGTAAGAGTACAAGTAAATTCTTTACTCCTTGGGTAAATGCTTCATTACTATTTTCTGCATTCTTAGAAGGTCTTATAGTATTCGTATGTTTCTTATATGGACTTAACTTTGGTTTAGCAGTTGCTCAAACTATGGCATTACTTTGTTTAATAGTACAAGAAACATTCTATTCAATTAACTGTCGTAATTTAAAACAACCTATATATAAACAAGGATTCTTCTCTAATAAATATTTCAATGTAGGATTAATTGTTATTATAATAATTCAAATATTAACGTTTGTAACACCAGCTAGAGAATTATTACATATAGAATCATTAACTCTTAATCAAGTAGGTTTTGTATTTATATTTAACATTGTTATATTTATACTTGTAGAATTATCTAAGGGAGTTATAAATAAATTCTTTAAAGATGAATAAACCTTTTATAGGTTTATTTTTTTTGCATTAAAAAAGGAAGTATTTATTTACTTCCTATACTATTATATTTTTCTGTTTCTTCATTTACTAACATTGTTTCTAATTCTTTTGATTTATCTGGTAATAATATTACTTTTGCAGGTTCTACTTCTATTACTTCTTGTGGAGCCTCTTTTTTTTCATATCCCATATTTTTTAATTGCTCTATTAACTCTTTTTTCTTTTCTTCTAGTTTTGCAATTATACTATCTATTTCTGCTATCTCTTTATCAACATTTACTGTTTCTATAGAAACAACTAAATCTTTACTATTATCTATTGGATCTAAATATTCAATTTCCATAAGCTCCTCCTATATATACTAACTTCTTATATTTACACCTAAATTTACATTTTTTACTTTATTTTTTTCTTTAACATGTATCTTATATAATACATCTTCTTTTTTATTACCTTTTAATACTAAATTATTTACTTTATTATTTTTATCTAATAAATTATTATTTTCATTATACTTATATAATTCAACATTTATATTATCATTTTTTAATATCTCAATACTATACTTAATATCTTTCTTAGATACTTTCTTATTTCTATAATTAACTACTCTAATTACATAATACATTTCTTTATTTTTCATCTTTTTAATTTCTACATTAAAATTTATCTTTAATTTATCTTTATATACTGGTACAACTATATCTGCTTGTTCATTTTTTTGTTTTTGTTTTGATAGTGTTATTAATTTAATTCCTAATATTAAAACTACTATTATTAATAATATAAATACTATTATTAATGCTTTCTTTGGTATCTTTTTCATTTTTCCTCCTGTTTAATTATTTTATCTATAATATTTTGTTTTTTATTTATAATTTCTTTTTTCTTAGCATCTTCTAGACTACTAGCTAATTCTGATTCTGATACATCTACCCTTATCTTTTTAGCAGGTATTATCTTATTATTTAGATTTAAAATAATACTATAAACACCCTCATTATCTTTTTCACCAGCAATATTAATACTTATATTCTGTTTATATTCTTTCTTATTTACTTTTCTTTTACTAGTATTAATTACTATACTATTCTTTAATCCTCTATCTTTTATATTAAATACTAATTTCTTTTTATTCTTCTTTCTAGATATACTTAAACTACCTATTTTAGTATTATTTTTATTATATATATTTACACTAAGTCGTTTTTCTTTATTAGTAATATCACCACTAAACTTTAATTTATTATTCTTATATAATTTAAATTTATTATTTTCATATGTTAGTTTCTGACTCTTATATTTAACTTCATATTTCTTTGTACTATATGTAATATTATCTGTATAAATAGTTATATATAATTTCTTATCTTTATCTAGATACTCTACATCATTTATCTTCTTTTTAAAGAAGTCTCTATCATAACCAGTTATTATTTCATTAGCTTTTTTATCTTGTTTTAGATCTTTTATAGTTTCTTTATATATTTTATTAATTCTTTTATTATCTAGTGTTAATGTAATCTTTGTATTACTAGTTGTTTTTCTAGTAAAATAATCATCATTTATATTTTTAATAAATAGTTTGTTAAATTTATTTTTTACATATATAAGATTATCGCTTTCTTTAGTATTACTTCTAAAAGATTCAAAATAAGTATTATTACCATTATTAATATAATTATTAGTTATATTAGATACTTGATAGTACTCTGTATTATCTTTTATTAAGTATTTTCCAGATATTAAATCTTTCTTATTTATATTAGTTTGATAATCTATATATAATTCTTTATTTGTCTTATTAGAAGTGTAGGCTATATTAGCTATTGTATCATTATAATTATTTATTATATTAGATAATACTTTATAATATCTATTTTCATATTTTTCTAAATCTATTTTACCTGTTGTGTTAATAGTTAAATCAGATATAATTTCATAGTCTCTAAATTCTGGTTCAAACTCTTCTATGTTTTTAAATGATTCTGTAAGATTATTTACTGATTGTAGAAATATTCTTTTTGAATTACTTAAATATAGTAAATAAGTACCAAGTAATATAACTAAAATACTAATAAATATTAATATTTCAACTATTCTTCTATTAATAGATTTTTTCTTCTTTTTTCTAGCCATAATATTCACTCCTATTATATTGGTATTATATCAAAAAAAAAGAGATTTGTCGATTATCTCTTTAATTAATATTGGATGTTAAAATAGTTATTTCATATACAAAATCTTTAGATAATATTTTTTTATTAGGAGATATAACATTAAGGTCCATTTCTATCTCATCACCAGGTTCTATAACTTCTCCTACTATATCATTATATTTTATAGTTACTAAGTCTTTTGGAAAGTTATTTCTTTCTATAATATTATCTATTTGAGCAGATAATGTACCAGTATTTTTAATTACTATTGTATAAGATACTGAATCTTTAACATTCTTTAAATTTAGTTTGAATTTAGCAGTTTTTTTATTATCTATAATTTCTGAATCAGTCTCAATACTTTTATTAGATCCATTTATAATATTACCTTTAACTATTTTTGTAATATTTACTTCATACTTTTCTTTATTTTCTTTAGCTTGATTTAATTTCATAGATAAGTATATAAAACCTATACCTATAAATACTATAGTAATACTTAATACTAATATTATAGTAGTTTCTAATTTTATTTTTTCTCTCATATTAGCACTTCCCCTCTTTATATTTATCTTTAGATCCCGAATAACAAGATTCAAAAATATTATTCTTATAACTATATTTTATATATGCATATACTAATCCATCTTTTATATAATACCAACTATCAGAAGTAGGATAATAATTATCCTTAGCTGGGATAGTATCTATCTTTATATTATTATTTTTAATATCTTGGTTTAATATATTATTAGATGATTGATATTTAAGTAATTTATCATATACTATATCAGAATATTCTTTAGCACTCTCTTTAGTTAGTATTTTTTCTTTAGATATATCTTCTTTATTTTTATTATTAATTATCTCTGAAGATTTAACACTAAGCTCTATTAATATTTTATTATTTGTTTTTGCTTTTATCTTTAAACTTTTAGCTTTATGTATTAATTTACTTTTCTTCTTTATAATCTTAATACTTAGATTATTCTTTTTATGTTGTTTGTTTATAATTTTTTCTATTTTTTCTAATAATTTATAATTATCATATATAGTTATAGTTAACTCTTTATTTGTTCTTTTTTGTTTATATAACTTATTCAATATTTTATTAATAGAAGTTTTATAATCTTTCTTATTTAGTTTTAATTTAGATATTACTATTGATTTATTATTAAAACAAAAAGTAGTTATAACTTTATTATTTTTATCTAAAACAATAGCAAAATCTTCTCCCTTATCATAATTAAATTCTATCATTGTACTATAATTTTTATAATAAAAATAATTTTCTAATCCATATTTTTTTAATTCTTTTGGGAGTGTTTTCATTGAATAGTAAACTATAAATCCAAATATACATATTAATATTATTACTATTTTTAATATACTTTTTTTCATATACTATTACCCCTAACTAGAAAATTTAGGTTTTAATGTTAGTTTTATTTCCATACCTTTATTTATTTCAGTATTAGGATTAATACTTTGATTTGTAACATAACCTACTCCATCTAATTTTACTTTAATACCTAATAATTCTAATATGTTTTTAGCTACCTTAGAAGATAGACCTTTTACATTAGGTACTTTTTGGTGCGAATCATTTGTGATTAAATAGACTATATCTTTATTAGTAATTACTTTTTTGGCATCTGGATATTGTTTTATTACTTTTACTCCATTACCAATTACTTGGTATTTAATACCATTATTATTTAATATATTTTTAGCTGTTTCTAGTTTTTTATTTATTAAACTAGGTAACTTATAATCTTTTACTTCTATTGCTTTTTCATTTTTATCATGACCATAGTATTTAGAAATATTATTAACTATATCTTTAACAGCATTAGATATTGGAGTTTGACTACCTCCACCTGGTTTTTTTACTGAAGCATATATAATTATTTGCGGATCACTTTTTGGATATACTCCAGCAAAAGAAGAAATAACATTTTCTTTTCCTTCTTGGTATCCTGCACCATGTTTTTTAGCTATTTGGGCAGTTCCTGTTTTACCTATTAGTTCTCCACTAGGAATTCTATATCCACTACCAGTATTACCTAAACCATTAACACAATCATTCATTAAACTATTCATCTTTGCAACAGTCTGTGAAGATGCTACTCTTTCAATAGTTTTTCTTTTATTCTTTAAAACAACTTCTTTAGTATCTGGATCTACTATTTTTTCTACTATATATGGTTCTAGTACCATTCCATCATTAGTAAGTGGCGATAATGCTTTTACATTTTGAATTGGAGTTGTAGTTATACCTTGACCAAATCCAGCATTATATATTTCTGTTTCATATTTAAAATCTATACTACCAGCATCTTCTGATGGTAAAGTTATACCTGTTTTTCTACCAAAACCTAATCTTTTAAAGTATTTTCTTAACATAATACTATTCATATGACGATTAATTAAATTAATAACTCCAACGTTACTACTCATGGCATAACCTTTATCAAAAGATAGATCTCCCCAACCAGTACGATTCCAGTCACCGATTTCTGTTCCATCTTTAGTTTTATATACTCCTGAGTGATATGTTTCTGCACCATTATAAACACCATTTTCCATAGCAGCCATATAAGTAAATGTTTTCATAGTTGAACCTGGTTCATATGGTGAAGATACTAAATAATCTAAATAATTTTTCATATCTTTTTTATTTGGATCAAAAGATGGTGCAGTTGAAGTTGCGAGTATTGCTCCTGTTTTAGCATCCATTATAGTAATATGGAACCATTCAAATCCATAAGTACTTTCTGCAGTTTTAATAGCTTGTTCTACAAAGAACTGTATATTACTATCTATTGTTAAATATATATCTTTTCCTTGTGTAGCTTCTTTTTTATCTTCTTTAGTATCAGCAATCTTATAACCTTTTAAATCCTTCTGATAAGCTACATATCCTTCTTCTCCTCGTAATATCTTATCATAATATTTTTCTATTCCCATCTCTCCTGTAGTATTTTCATTATTATTGTCATCTACAGAAGTTCTAGCATAACCAATTGTATATGAAGCAAAATCTCCTTTAGGATAATATCTCTTATAACTTTCTACAAAATCTAATCCTGGTAAATTTAAATCCATTATTTTGTTCTTAGTAATTTCATTTAAACCTCTACCTTTAGAACCAAATTCTGTTTGATATACCCCTTGTTTATTTAATTTCTTTAATATTTCTACTTTAGACATTCCAAGTATAGGAGCTAATGCTTCTGCAGTTTCTTCTTTATTAATTACATGTTGTGGTTTTTTCTTATTAGTAGTTCTTTTAGGATCTAAATAAGCAATTAGTTTATATGACGCAACATTTTGTGCTAAAGCATCCTTATTTCTAGAATAAATACTTCCTCTTTCAGATGGTATTATTTCTTTTTTAGTAGTTCTCTGACTAGCTAATTTTTTTAGATTAATTCCATCTATATTTGTAGATAGTCCTAATTGTACTAATCTTAAGATCATTATAGCAAACAAAAAAAGAGAAAATAGTATAACAAGTTTAGAATATTTTATATTATTTCTCTTTTTCTTTTTCATAAACTAAATCACGTCCTATTTATCCTCAGTTACTGTCTTTATATTATTATTATTATAACTCAATCCTTCCGTTTGTGCAACTTCTTGTATTTTTGTAAGTGAGGCTAATTCATTTATAGTCATAGATAAACTTTCGTTAGTCTTTTGTTGTTTTTCTATCTTTTGTTTTTGTTTTTCCACTTGATAGTTAACATTAGCAAGTGTTGCTTTAGAAAAAACTATAGATACTGGAGATATTACCAATAAAAAAATTGCTAAAGTATAAATTAATCTTTCAAATTTTGACATTTTTAACCTCTTCTTTACTTTTCTCATATTTAATCTCCCTTTCTATCTTATTTTTTCTATCACTCTAAGTTTTGCACTTCTAGAGCGTGGATTATTTTTAATCTCATCTTCACTTGGCTTTATAGCCTTATTAACTACCAATTTAAAACTAGGCAGATATTCTTCTGGTATATTTGGTAGTCCTTGTACTTTTTTATCTACCATAACTTTTTCTTTAAATAATTTCTTTACAACTCTATCTTCTAGAGAATGAAATGTAATTACTGCAATTCTTCCTCCTACTTTAATTAAATCTAGAGCCTGTTCTAAGGCTATAGGAATAACATCTAATTCTTTATTTACTTCTATTCTTATAGCTTGGAATATTTGTTTAGCTGGATGCTTATCTACTCTAAATTTCATAGGTACAGCAGTCTTTATAATATCAACTAATTCCAAAGTAGATTCTATTTCTTTTTCTTCTCTATATTCTACTATTTTCTTAGCTATGTTTCTAGCAAACTTAGCTTCTCCATACTTACTAAATATATTAGTTAATTCTTCTTTGGAATAGTTATTAACAATTTTCTTTGCACTTATAGGATTATCTTTATCCATTCTCATATCAAGTGGTGCATCTTTATGATATGAGAAACCTCTACTAGAATCATCTAGTTGTGGAGAAGATACTCCTAAATCAAATAAAATACTATCTACTTTGTATACATCTTTTTTATTTAACTCTTCCTTTAAATTCTTAAAGTTACTTTTAATGATAGTGAAGTTAGTACCAATAGACTTAAGTCTATCAGTACTATGCCGAATTGCTTCACTATCTTGGTCGAAGGCGAATAAGTGCCCCCTAGATATTCTTTTCAAGATGCAACTACTGTGTCCACCATAGCCTAATGTACAATCTACAACAATACTATCTTCTTTTAAGTTTAACGCTTCAATAGATTCGTTCTTAAGCACACTAATATGTTTTTCCATTATAGATCGACGCTCGCATCAAATAAATTTTCAGCTATGTCAGACATGTTGTCCTTAGCAGAATCAAAATAAGCATTCCATGAATCTAAAGACCATATTTCTAACCGATCTCCTACTCCAATAACAACACAATCTTTCTTGAGGTCAGAATAAGAGATTAAAGGGGAGGTAATATTAATACGACCTTGCTTATCAAATCCCGCCACAGTGGCACCAGATAAAATGAAACGATTAAAACTACGTGCATCTTTCTTAGTAAAAGGTAGAGTTTCTAGTTTATCTACTATCTTGTCAAAAGATTTTTTAGGGTAAACAAAAAGACAATGTTCAATACCACGAGTTATAATGAATTCGTTCCCTAAATCTTTTCTAAATTTAGAAGGAATTATAAGTCTTCCCTTATCATCAATAGTATGATGATACTCACCCATAAACATAGAAATCCCCCACTTTCTACCACTTGTCACCACTGACTAATTATATTCTACCGAATATAAAAGAAAAAGTAAATACGAAATAAAAAGTTTTTTAAAATTTTACACTTCTTTACAAAAAAATAAGTTAGCCTTAGCTAACTTAGTCTAAATTATACTTTTTATTAAACATTTCTATACGTGACATCTTCTTAACTTTAGGTTTTTCTTTCTTTCTTTCTTCACCATATCTATTAGAAATTGGATACATAGTTATAATGTTTCTAGTATCAGGTATTACTATTACTTTAATAACATTACATTCTTCCCCTTCTCTAGTCTTACCTACATTATCCATTTCTATATAATAACAATCAGCTAGCCCTTGAAGTTCTCTTTTTTCAGGGACTATTTTAGTTTTAACATCTAATATTAATTCTTCTAAATTAATATCATCATTAAATACTGATCTATCAAAATCTTCTCCATAATGATTCTTTTCTATGTGTTCATAAGCTTCTTTTTCATCATAATTAATATATTGACCTAAACTATAAGAATATGAATCTTCTAACTTAATATGTTTATTTCTTTCTTTATCTAATATTACTTTTATTTTTAAAGCTTCTTCTTTATCTTTAGAAAAGATAGATTCTTTTATAGCTTTTTCATAATAATAATTAGCATTTTTAAAATCTTTTTTTCTTATATGAATATATATTAAATTAATTATTGAAGGTTTTCTATATCTTCTATTATGACTTGATTTAATAAGATTACTAGCTGCATCATTAAACTTTCCTTCTTTAAAATCTAACATTCCCATATTAAAAGCTATCTTACCATCTTTCTTTTCTTTATTGGCATCTGTTTTAGATTTCTCATAATATTGTCTAGCTACTTCATATTCATTCATCTTTGTATATATTTGTCCTTTAGCTAGATATATCTCACCATTTATAACTTCTCCTTTTTGAAGTAATTCATCGCATATATTTAAAGCTTTATCGTAATTCTCAAATTCCATTTCTAATTCCATTAGCTTTAACATTGAAGTACGATAAACATTATCTCTAGGACCACTTAAAGAATTTTCATAATACTCTTTAGCTAAATCATAATTATTAAAAGCTGCTTCTATATTACCTTTTTGAATAAGTACTCTACGATTAAATATATTACTATCAGTTTCTTTAATTTGACTAACATAATTAAATGCATCTATTGTTTTACTTTCTTCTAAAGCAATATTTGATAGTTCTAAAAGAGCTGCACCTTGATGTTCATCTTTTACACTTAATAATATTTCTTTAGCTTTTTCTATTTTACAATCTTCTTTATAAATTTGAGCTAAAGATACTTTAGTTAATCCTTCATTATATGGACTTTCTTTAATTACTTTTTTATAAAGACTTTCTGCTTTTTCTATATTACCATTTTTCTTTTCTAAATTACCTATTTTATACATGGCACTATATTGATTATCAGAATCCATATGTATTAATCTTTTTACTTGTTTTTTAGCTTCTTCTTCTTTATTTAATCCAATTAAAATAGTTACATATAAGTTTATACCATATTCATCATCATGATATTCATATAAATAATCTTCTATTTCCCCTAAAGCTTTAGGATATTTACGTTCTTGAACTAATTTTTTAATAGAATTATATTTATTTTTCTTTTTTTGTTCCTTTTCTCTTTGACTAATATTATGATGTTTATGTTTATGATATCTATTTTTGTTTCTCATACTTCTATAGCCATTTTTACTCATGATATTATCCCCCTTTAAAGCTCTGCTATTATAACATATTTTACGTTATAAGTCAAAAAAAATATCTAACTATTTGTTAGATATTCTTTGCTTAGTTTCTATTTCATTTTTAATTAAATCAACAAACTCATCAACCTTAACTGTAGTAGTATCTTTTTCTCCATGCAATCTATAACTTATAGAGTTACTATCTTTTTCTTTATCTCCTAGTATTAAAGTATATGGTACTTTAGAAGTTTGTGCTTCTCTTAATCTATAACCTAGTTTTTCATTACGATTATCTAATTCTACTCTTATACCTTCTTTATGTAATAAATCATATACTTTTTCTGCATATTCTCCTTGGAACTCAGCATTAACAGGGATAACTCTAACTTGAATAGGTGCTAACCATGTTGGAAAAGCTCCTTTAGTTTCTTCTATATAGAAAGCTGTAAACCTATCAAAAGTTCCATATATAGCTCTATGTATTACAACAGGCACTTGCTTCTCTCCTTTATTATCAATATATGATAATTCAAATTTTCTTGGTAGCAAGAAATCAAGTTGACAAGTTGATAATGTCACTTCTGGTCCAACAGCCGGTTTTACTTCTACATCAAGTTTAGGTCCATAGAAAGCTGCTTCTCCTACTGCTTCAAAATATGGTACTTCTAACTCATCTAATACTTCTCTTAGTTTTTGTTCTGCTTCATCCCACATTTTATCATCATCATAGTATTTTTCCTTATCTTCTGGATCTCTTAATGATAATCTGAACTTATATTTTTTTATACCAAAATCTTTATAACACTCTAATATTAAATGAACTACTTTTTTAAACTCTTCTCCTATCTGTTCAGGAGTTACAAATAAGTGTGCATCATTTTGACACATACAACGAACTCTTTCTAATCCTTTAACTGCCCCACTAGCTTCATATCTAAAGTCTGTTGCAAATTCACCTATTCTAATTGGTAAATCTCTATATGAATGAATTTTATTTTTATAAATTAGCATATGATGTGGACAATTCATTGGTCTAAGTACAAATTCTTCTTCATCAACTTTCATAACAGGAAACATATTTTCTTTATAATGATCCCAATGGCCAGAAGTTTTATATAAATCAGATGTTCCCACACATGGAGTATATACATGATCATATCCTAATTTTCTTTCTTTATCATAAATATAATTTTCTAATTCTTTTCTTATAATTGCCCCATTAGGTAGCCACAAAGGCATTCCAGAACCAACTAATTCATGATTCATAAATAATTCTTGTTCTTTACCTATTTTTCTATGATCCCTTTGTTTTGCTTCTTCTAATTCTTGTAAGTGATTTTCTAAATCTTCTGGAGTTTCAAAACAAATACCATAGATTCTTTGAAGCATTTTATTTTTAGCGTCACCTTTCCAATAAGCTCCACTAACTTTTAATAATTTAAAGTTCTTTAATTTCTTAACTGTATCTAGGTGAGGTCCTCTACATAAATCTGTAAAATCTCCTTGAGTATAACAACTAATTACATTTTCATTCTCATCCATTCTAGATATTAAATCTATTTTATATGGATCATCTTTAAACATTTCTAAAGCTTCTTCTTTAGAAATTTCATTTCTTACTATTCTTTTTCCATCTTTAGCAATCTTTTTCATTTCTTTTTCTATCTTAGGTAAATCTTCTTCAGTAATTACTTGATCCCCTAAATCAATATCATAATAGAAACCTTCTTCTATTACAGGACCAACCCAAAACTTAGCATCCTTATATAAATGCTTTACAGCTTGCGCAAGTAAATGTGCACATGAATGGTTCATTACACTTAATTTTTCATCTTCTTTAATATTTATCATCTTTTCATTCCTCCATTTTCTTTTTGTTCATATTCTTTTATCATTGCTTTTGCAAGTTCTTTTCTACATTTTTTTAATTTTTCTCTTACTTCTTGTTTTTCTTCTTCGGTGCCTCTTTTAACACGAAACTCTTCAAAATGAAGTTCTCGTAATTCCTCTTTAATTTCATCTAAAGATTTTATATAATCACTTCCTCTTTAAATTGTTTTTATTGCTTTCTAGAATCTGTCTTTGTTCATTTATATATTTTTCAATATCATCTGCTTCTAATTCGCAGGTCATATCATAACGATTAATTTTATTAGCTTTTACTAATAATTTCTCCATCTGTTTTTTAATCACAGGTAATTTAATTAATTTTCTATAATGAAGTCTATTATGAGGATATGTTTTATGTAATTCTTCAATAAAATCTAACTGACTATCACTTCCTATTTGTCCTGGAAGTTCTACAAAAAGGCTTGGTGTTTCTGATTCTATATCCAAATTAATATTATATAAAACTACAAATCCTTTATTCATTAATTCCCAATCTATTTCAGCGTTTGTCAAATTTTCATTAAAGTTTAATAATTCCTTTAAGTATTCTATATGATACTTTTTGTCAGAAATCATACATTTATCTACAGTACCTTCTGGATAAACCAAAGCAACTGCTATTTTTTTAAATTTCTCCATATAAACACCTCATAAAATAAAAAAGGATAGTACAGGAGTGCATAAGCACGGTACCATCCTTTGTTTAACTTAATCTTATAACGGCATTACCGGAATTACTTTTCATAATTCTACTCGAAAGGTAGTAATAAATTAATCTTTAATTCGTTTTCACCAACCACGAACTCTCTTTATAAAGTTTTTAATTTATCTTGTCCTTTGTCTTTGTATTTACATGTTTATTATAACACTATTTTTATTATTTTCAAATATTTTATCTCTTATTCCAAGAAAGTGGAACATTCATTACAGATTGTAGTCCATAAAATCCTTGTGTATATCTAACTCTTCCATAGTTAAAGAAACTTCCTAAATCAGCACATCTACCATCATTACTAAATGAATTACAATCAAGTAAAGCTATATGTAGATGTGTTCCATAAGCTACACCAGTAGATCCCATATAACCTAACTTATCATTAACAGTTACATGTTTACCTACATATATTCCATCTTCATATCTAGATAAGTGAACATATTGTGATGTATATAGTTTTCCATTTATATTATGATTTACAGTTACTATTAAAGCTCCTGCATAATCAGTATATATATTAGAAATAATACCATCTGCAACTGGATATATAGCTTCAGCTTCTCCTCTTGGACTAACTATATCTAATGCATAATGAGAATAATCTAATCCTCCAGATACAGCACCCATTTCACAAGGTAAATACCATGTCTTAGAATGAATCATTTGTTCTTTATTATTTATTACTGGTAAATTAACTTCTTTAGGTGTCTCACTATTTATTTGTTTATTATAATTATCAATTATTTCAGTAAGACCACTTTTTTCAGTTTCTTTTTTATTACCTACATTTGCGGTTGCCATATCTTTAACATTAACATTCTCATAACTTATATTATATTCATTATGATCTTCAAGTTCATATAGATACATTTCTATACCTGAAGCAATCATTATAAGGGCAACTGATGCGGTAATCATTAATTTACCTCTTAATATGTATTTGTCTAAATTTGACATAAAAAACACCCCACCGGAATGGGGCTTATAATACCATATTTAACTAAAAAAGTCAAAATTATCGTCTGTTTTTACTTACTAATTCTAAGTTTTTAGTTAACCATTTTATTCTTTCAATTATTCTTCTAGCTTTAACTTTATCTACACCAGAAGTAGTAATAGATAAAGCTTTTTCTAATTCTTTTAAAGTTAAATTAGATGTAAAGAATGTAGGTAGATTACTTTCCATACGATATTGAAGTATAGGTCCTAAAATTTCATCTCTAGACCAACTACTACAGTTTTCTGCACCAATATCATCAAGTAGTAATAATGGAACCTTCTTTATATATTCAAATTTTTCTTTATAATCTGTTTGGAAAGATGCTTTCAAACTTCTTAAAAACTCTGGATAATATATTAATGCAGATTTAATATCTTTTTTAGCCATCTCATTGAAAAGAGCTGCAACTAAATAAGTTTTACCAGATCCAAAAGATCCATTTAAATATAATCCTTTAGGTTTATCTTTCTTATCATAGTTTTTCATAAACTCATTAAAATATTTAAGTATAGGAAGCCTAGCTGAATCATCTTTATAAATATTCTTAAATGAAGCTTCACTAATTTCTTTAGGTATATCAAATAATTCTACATTTTCTTTATATAAATTATTCTTTATTTCTTTTTGTTTTCTAGGACACGCAATATATGAAAAAGTAATTATATTATTATCTTTTTCTGGAGTATATTTATATCCAACTATATTATTTTTACAAGTAGTAATACTTTTACACTTACTACAATTTTTCTCTTCACAAAAACTTTCTTCTAAACTAGAAGTATATTTCATAAGTATATCATCATTAATATTTAAACCATCAACATAGTCTTTAAATTCTTTATTACTACATGCATCTTGATAATCATGTACTAAAGCAGTCTCATCTGCTTTATCAATAACATTTTTTACTTTCTTCATAATATCACCACTTAATATAATTCTATCTAAAATAATTATTTTTGTCTATACTAATTTCCTGTAGTTATTTTATATGTGTCAAGATTAATTGTAATTGTACCTAGTTTATCTGTTCTTAAATAATTAATATTATATTTATTTAGTTTCTCTATTGTTTCTAAATGGGGATGCCCAAATCTATTGTTTCTTCCACATGAGATTAAAGCTAGTTTGGGGTTTGTTTTTTCTAATAAATCTTCACTTGTAGAAGTTCTTGATCCATGATGACCTAGTTTTAACATATCTATATTTTTAATATTATAATTATTTAATATATATTCTTCACTTTTAACAGATGCATCTCCTGTAAATAACATTTTTAAATTATTATAAGTTATATAGTATATAGAACTACTATCATTTTCATCTTCTAAATCAGTGTTTAATTCTAAGAAATTAAAATTACCTATATTAAAATTAGTTCCTTCTTTAGATATATAAATATTATTATGTTTCTTTATAATTTGTCTTTCTAAATAATTAATTCTATTATCATTTATATAAACTTTATCTACTTTAAAATTATTAATTAGATTTAATGCTTCTCCTAGATGATCATAATCACCATGAGTAAGAATCATTATATCTATTTTTTTAATACCTAAGGATTTAAGTAATGGTATAGTTATATTTTTTACTAATGAATTATTCTTTTTTCTTATCATCCATTTATCTCTTATAAAAGACATGTTCCCTCCTGTATCTATAAGTACAGTTTTATTATTAGAATGAAGTATAAAAGAATCTCCCTGTCCAATATCAAGCATCTTTATATAATTATCATTTATATAATATGGATAAAAGTAATGAATAATTATTAATAAAAATAATGGTATATATAATAGTCTTTTCTTTTTATTAAGACCAATAAAAAAGATTATTATAAATATAAAATATAATATATAAATAATTATATTTAGTTTTGGAAATATAAATTTAAAAGTATTTATTTTATTTAAGTATAAAGATGTTGTTTCTAATATATTGATTAATATATTATATAGTGGTTCTAGAAAATTAAATATGTATGTTAGGAGTGATAATGGAAATATTATAATACTTATTAATGGTACATAGAATAAATTATATATAATACTTAGTATGTTTATTTGATAGAAATTATATAAAGTTATAGGAATACTAGATACAAAAGATAGGAATGATGTTATTAATAATTTCTTTAGATAATTATTGTATCTATTTATAAACTCTCCCATTAATATTAAAGTTAGACTAATAGTAAAAGAATACCAGAAAGCTACTTCATAAATATAGAATGGTTCTATTAATAAAGATATAGATAGAGTTAAAATAAATATGTTATATCCTTTAATATAGAAATAATATATTTTATTAATAGAAAATAATATAAAGAATAGTACTCCTCTAAGTATAGATGGAGAAATTCCTGTTAGAAATAAATATAATAATAAAATAATACAAGTAATTAAATATCTTTTGTTTTCAGATACTTTTAATTTCTTTAGAATAGATAATATAATTCCTCCAAGTAAACTTGTATGCATACCACTTAAAGCAAATAAATGAGATATACCATTATTTTGATAAGACTCTTTTATTTCTTGTTTTAAATATCTTTTATCTCCTAATATAAAAGTATTTAAATATGGATTATTATTTAGACTATTAATTATACTTTGTTTTAATAAATAATAAATATTATTAGTATTAGATATTTTTTTAATAGAATCTATTTTTACTGTTTTATATATATGTTTATATTCTAAATACTTTTTATAATTAAAAGTATTTTTTGTAGTATTAGAATCTATATTATTAATAGTTCCATTAATACTTATTTTATCCCCTAGATTAAAATTATCTTTATAATAGTTTAATTCTTTTTTAGATTTGAAATAATAATTACCAATATATTTATTATTAGATTTTAATGTTAAAGATAATTTATTTCCATCTATAACTTGATCTAGTATAATTGATTCTTTTATATTTATATTATTTTCTTGATTTAGATTAATTCTAATTAGTGATATTAATAATACTAATATAAGTATAACTATATATAAATAATTAGATAGTAAGACGGTCCTTAATTTTAGCAAATACTGCGTCTCCTATACCTTTTATATTTTTAATTTCATCTATTGTTTTAAAAGTATTTTTATTTCTATAAGAAATAATATCATTAGCTTTAGCTTCTCCTATACCAGATAACGTCATTAATTCTTCTTTAGTAGCAGTATTTATATTTACTTTAGAATTATTATCTTTAGTAGTTTTATCTCCATCTATACAAGCATCATTCTTTAGAGAATTAGAATCTTTTTGTTTGCACATTTCTATTAGGCTAGCTTCTATTTCTTTAGTTCTTTTAAAATTATTTACTTCATAATTACTATAAATTATAATTACCATTTCATCAGTAATCTTTTTACTTAAATTAATTACAGAAGTATTAGCTTTATCAGTTAATCCTCCAGCCATTTCTATAACATCTATTACTCTAGAATTAGTTTTTAATTCATATATACCTGGAACATTTACTTCTCCTTTTATATCTACTATTACTTTTTTAGGAGTAGTCTTTTTCTTTTTAACTGTTTCTTTTCTAGATAGTAATAATTCTTTTTTATTAGTATTTTTAGTTTTTGTATTTAGTATTTTAGATATTGTAAATATAGTAGTAGATAGAATTAAAATAAATACAATAATTCCAATAGTTATTTGTTTTCTATAACGATATTTAAAAGTAATAATTACACCTCCTATTTAAATTATTGTATAAAAAAAGAAAAGTTCTACACTTCTCTTGGTTTTTTTATTAATTTTTTTACTTCTTCTTTAGGAAGACCCCATTCTATTTGTTGCATTAACTCTTTTTCGATTTCAAATATATCATCTGGATTATCTATTCTACATCCTGCACTTCGAATGCTTCCACCACCATTCATTTTATCCATTATTTTTCCAACATCTATTTTACCTTTACTTCTTCCGGATATATAAACAGTATTAGGGTTAATATATCCTAAAACAAAAGAAGCATCTGTAGTTCTAAAACTTATCATTCTATCTGCAGTTTGAGCTAAAACAACTTTTTTATAACCTTTAGTTGGATCTAGTCTATTTAAAGTAAAAGATACATTATAACCCTTAAGTAATATATTATCTCTATCAAAGTTAGGATCACCATATTCTACCATTCTTGTATTATGATCATCATGTATAAGTAAAGATATAGCTTTATCTACATCTATTTCAGTTGTGAACAAATCTTCTACATAATCCATAGTTGCACCTCTGTTAAGTAATTTTCTAACTTGATCATATGTATTAGCAGAAGTATTCTTTTTAAATCTTTTAGTATCTAGTCTGATACCTGATAATAAATAGTTAGCTGTGTCTTTACTATACTTAACTTTTAAATTACTTAACAAATTAGTAACTATTTCACTAGCACTTGATGCATCTTCATCTATATGTTTATTTTCAGTATCAATAGTTCTTACACTTTCTGCATGATGGTCTATTATTAAAATATCTTTAAAATCTTCTAAGTAATCTCTTACAGATACTAAAGATTGGTTATTAGTATCAGTTACTATTAAAGACGACATATTATCTTTTAATTCTTCAAATTCTTCTATATTAATAATATTACATCTTTCTTTTTCTTTATCGATAATTTGCTTAACACCGGGTTCTAATTCTATATCATTATCATCAACAATTAAATACGAATCTATACCATAATTTTGGCACAATTCACTAAGACCTATTGCAGACGCAATAGCATCATAATCTGGTTCATCATGACCTACAATAAATATCTTAGAAGATGTAGTAGAAATATCTACAAACATATCTTTCAAGGACTTTATTGACTTTCCCATAATAATCCCCCTTATATGGCTTCATATTATACCATAAAATTACTAAAAAATCAATTTCTAGCAATATTCTCAGCTTGTTTTATACCATCAATTGCAGAAGTAGTAATACCTCCAGAATATCCAGCACCTTCTCCACATGGATATATTCCTTCTATATTAGAAATACCTTTTTCATTACGTTTAATCTTTATAGGTGATGAAGTCCTAGATTCAATACCTAACATAATAATATCATCCCTATCAAAACCTTTAATCTTTTTCCCAAACATTGGCAAAGCTTCCTTTATAGAATCAGATACATAGTCTGGCAATAACTTGTTTAAGTCACTAAATTTATAATTGCCTTTAATACAAGGATCATAGCTAAATTTAGTGCTAACTTTTTTATCTATAAAATCTTTATATAATTGTACTGGTATATTACCTTCCCCTAATTTATAAGCTTGTCTTTCTAATTCTCTTTGGAATTTTACTCCATCAAATAATTCTTTTCCATAGTCATTTTTATTAACTGTTACGACAATAGCGCTATTAGAATTTTTACTATCACGTTTATAATCACTCATACCATTGATTACTAATCCATCTTTTTCAGTAGATGAGTTTACTACATATCCACCTGGACACATACAGAATGAATATACTCCTCTACCTTTTTTAGTATTATATGTTAGTTTATAACTAGCGGGATTTAGTTTTTTATATGAATCTCCATATTGAGATTTATTTATCATAGATTGAGGATGTTCTACACGAAGTCCTATTGCGAATGGTTTGGATTCCATACAAACACCTTTTTTATGCAACATTTCAAAAGTGTCTCTTGCACTATGACCAATTGCAAGAACTAAGTTATCACATTCTATTTCTTTGTCATTTACAATTACACTACATACTTTATTATTCTTTATATTAATATCAGTAACTAAACTATTAAATAAAAATTCTCCACCCATATCTATTATCTTATTTCTAATATTTTTAACTACTTCTCTTAATTTGTCTGTTCCAATATGAGGAAGGGAATCATAAGCTATTTCACCAGGTGCACCATTTTCTATAAATATGGAAAATACTTTATTACCTCTAGATTCTTTATCTTTTGTTAAAGTATTTAATTTTCCATCAGAAAAAGTACCTGCTCCGCCTTCTCCAAAACAGACATTATTATTTATATTTAAGTTATTATTTTTCCAAAATTCTTCTACAGTTTTTACTCTGTCTTCTATTTTTTCTCCACGTTCTATAACTATAGGTTTGTATCCATTTTCAGCAAGAACGTATCCACAAAATAGTCCAGCAGGCCCACTTCCTACTATAACTATCTTTTTATCTTTATTGTTTATTTTAGGAAAAGAATACTTTTTACTTATACTTTTAAATATATCTTTAGAATTTATTTTCTTTAAAACAATATCTTCACTCAAAACTTCTACATCTAATTCATATACATATAAAATATTATTTTTATCTCTTGCATCAATAGATTTTTTTATACACTTAATATTCTTTATATTAGATTCTTTTGTTTTTAATAATTTAGATACTTTCTTTTTTAAATCTATTTCTTTATCTATTGGAACTCTTACTTGTCTTAATCTAATCATTATTAACACTTCTTCCTGCAAGTATTCCACTTAACCAAGCAATAGTTAAATTATAACCACCACATAAACCTACTATATCTAGTAGTTCACCTGTTATATATAAATTACTTACTATTTGTGACTCCATTGTTTCTAAATTAACTTCTTTTAATGAAACTCCTCCACTACAAGTTTGAGCTTCTTCAAAACTATTTGTATCAATTATATTTAATTTAAATGATATTAGATTATCTATTAAAGTTTTTTGTTCTTCTTTTGATAACTCTGTAAATAATTTGTTACTATCTATATTAGATTCTTTTAAAATAATATTTACTAATTTATAATTAAGTATTCTTTCTAATACTTTAGATATAGATAAATCTAGTTTCTTAGTCTTATATATTAACCATTCTATATACTCTTCTTTTTCTATGTAATCTAAGAATGGTATAAAGTTTATTTTTATTACTTCTTGTTTTTTATTATCTAATCCTTTTACTATTGACCCTGATAAATTAAAAGTACATATACCACTAATACCATATTTAGTAAATTGAGCTTCACCATACTCTTCTTTTGATAATTTATTATCTTCAAATAAAGATAGTTTTACTTCACTTCTTACACCAGTCCATTCTTTTAAAAATTTAGCATCACTTTTAACACCCATAAGATTTGGATATACTTTTTCTATTTTATGACCAAATTTTTCTAAGAATTTATAACCCATACCTGTACTACCTGTTTTAGGATATGAGTATGATCCAGTAGAGATTATTACTTTATCACAAGTAATAGTTTCTTTATCTGATTTTATTATAAATTTATTATTTTCTTTAGTAATACTTTTTACTAAGAAGTTATTTTTTATAATAACTCCACTTCTTTTTACTTCTTCTACTAATGCATTTTTTATAGTTACTGCTTGATTAGAAAATGGATAATATAAGTTATCTTTTATTTTAGGAGTAATTTCTAACCCATCAAAAAACTTTAATACTTTGTATATATTTTTAGTATTAATAAATTCTTTTATTAGATTATTATCATTACTATAATAATTACTTAAATCTTGATTACTATTAAAGTAATTACATCTACCATTACCAGTCATTAGTAATTTCTTACCACAATCTTTATTTCTTTCTAATATGATTACTTTATTATTTTCATTCTTACTAATAATAGAACTTACTAGACCTGAAGCTCCTCCACCAATAATAACTATTTTATCCATAATATCACCACTTTTTCTCCTAAATTATATCATATTTTACCAAATAAAAAAGAAAATACAAATTATTTGTATTTTCTCTTTACTTTTTATTAATTAGTACTTGGTTCATATACTGTACCAGCAAACCATACTTCACCAGTGCTTTTATCTCTAATAATAAACATATATGGTTTATCAAAAGTTAGATCTATTTCTTCTACTGGAATTTTAAATTGATAATCAAATCCGCAACCTGAAGTAGATCCAGCTCCACCAACTTCTGTAGCAGCAGCAGCTTTAATTCCTTCATTAGAAAATTCTATATTAGCTTTATGTGAAGCACTATCTATATATGTTTTTTCACTAGTTAAATTTGATAAATCTGCTTTATCTTTATTAAATACATTTTTAATTCCCATCTTATTTAAATCTGCTTTTAATTCTAATTTATAATCAAATTTAAATAATGGTATTGTAGCTTTTATCTTAGTTACTTTACCTTCTTTAAAGTTTTCTGATTTTATTTCTTTTAAGTTACCCATTATCTTATTAATCTTTTTAGCATTCATATTTTTAACATATTTATCTAAATCTTCATTTTTAGGCATAATACCAACATATTGTAAAGTTGTGCCATCATATTCTTTTAAATTTTTTGCAAAAACTTTTACATTTTTATCATCATGCATTAAGAAATCTGTTGATTCATCTACTTTTTTATAATTTGCATCTATATCCTTAATATATTCATTAAAATATTGATCAGTTAATGGTGAATAATCATAATCATTACCACATGGTTTTTCTTTAACAAATTTATCATATTCTTTTTTTACTGTTTCTTTTATTTTATCTTTTCCTAATTCTTTTACAATATTATAATTATTAATACTAGCTCTTACTTCAACTGATTTAATATTATTTTTATTATTAAATGTCATTGATTTATATTGATTATATCCTAGAAGATCAACATGATCTTCGTAATCTTCATGAGCATATGAAACATTATACCATTTTCCTGGGATAGTTCTACCCTCTTCATTTTGAATTAAATTATTCCAATTCATATCAATAGCTAATGCATTAACAAGTTCATAATTTTTATCTGATACATTATCAAATAAATCTTTTATTAATCCAAATGTTTTATCACTAACCCATTTGTTTAGATTATCTGGTGTTTTGAATGTATCATATATAACTTCTGCATTATAGTTTTCTTTTAAATTATCTACATATGTTTGTTTTACTGAATCTTTATAAGTATCTTTTATAAACATTCCATTTGCAAATGACATATTTTTATTATTTACATATTTTCTAGCTTTATAGTCACCTATGATATCAGTAATTTGATCTTTAGTATCTCCTTTAGCACCTTCTTTTAACATAGCTAGGGCATATTTAATAGAAAGTGGACTATATATTTTATTTTTGTTATTATTTTCTAATTGCATAAATCTTAAGTCAAAATCTGTTAAATCATTTCCAGATATTCTATAGGCAGATTGTTTTTCTGGAGATTTAACCTTTTCTGATTTTGAATTAGTTAAATAGAAATAAACTCCTACACCAATAGCAATAAGTAATAAAAGAATTATAATTACTGGTGCCTTTTTACCTTTTTTCTTTTCTTTTTTATCACTTGGTTCTTCTATTGGAGAAACAGGTGTTGTATTTGTTTCATTCATATCCATTGGATTATCTTGCATCATAGTAGAATTATCTTCTATTGGAGTTTCTTCCATAACTGCAGAATTATCCTCTATTGGAGTTGGTTCTACTGGAGTTTCAATAGGTTCCTCTATCGGAGTCTCTACTGGTGTTTCTTGATTGTTTACTTCTGGTAATGGTTCTTCCATCCCTTCATTATTATTTATTTCTGGAAGTGGTTCTTCCACATTTTCATTTAATCCTTCATTATTTTCTGTTGGAACATTATCATCTAATATTTCAGTATCATCTTCTAATACTTTATTTTCTTCTTCCATATATTTTCCTCCTATTATATATAATATATAATTACTTAATATTATAGTCAATTGTTTTACTTATATTAATATTCTATTTACGTAAAACAAAAAAAGAACTATTAAGCTCTTCTTTTTCTTCTTCTTGTTTTTTCTGTTCCTTTTTTGTTTTCTATATTTACTTGTTGTACTACTGTTAAAGCAGCTATTAAACAAATAGTAAAACTTCCTCCATAACTCATAAATGGTAATGGTACCCCTGTCATTGGCATTAATCCAAATAAACCTAATAAGTTTACTGCGATATGTAAGAATATATAAACAGCTATTCCATAACACATCATAGCTCCACTATTACTTTTACTTTTTCTACCAATCGCAAGTATTCTATATAATAAAAACATATATGCCAGAAGTATAAAGATTCCAAATAATACTCCCATTTCTTCTACTATAATTGCGAATATAAAATCTGTATATGGTTCTGGTAAATATAAATACTTTTGAGTTGAATTACCTAGACCTACTCCAGTAAGTCCTCCATTATTAATCGCAATATATCCATTACATACTTGGTTACCTGTAGATAGTAATCTCTTACATGGATTCCTATAATTAAATCTTTCATTTTGTCTATCTTGTAATACTCCACTACCTATTGTTTTATAACCTAAAGCTGCGAATATTATTAAACCTATTCCTAAAAACATTATTTTAAATTTTATGGATTTAGGTACTGGTGATGAGAAGAAAATTGCGCCTACTATTGCACTATATATTATAGTGGTACCTAAATCTGGTTGAATAAAAATTAATAAACATATAATCATACATATTCCTATTGGAAATAAACTTTTCATATATGTGTTTAAGTTTTTAGAATTTAAATCATAATATCTAGCTAACCAAATAATCGTTATCACTTTAGCAAACTCACTAGGTTGAATACTAATAATTCCTAAATCAAACCAAGATATTGCTTGGTTTTTAGCTCTTCCTATTACAAGTAGACATACTAATGATGCAATTACTATTAATAATAGTGCCCAGGATAGTTTTCCATATGTTTTGGTGGACATTCCTATCATTAAAAAGAATAATATTAATCCTGCTATTAGGAAAAATAATTGTTTTAAAAAATAATTATATGGACTAACTGCATGTGACATATAAGCAGTAACATTAGATGATGAGAATACTGCAATTAATCCCACGACAAAAAGTAATATAGTTACTAATAATAAAGGTTTATCTAAGTTCTTAAATACTTTCTTCACTATATCACTCCATTCTAATATAATAATATCATATTTTTATATTTTTTTATAGGTAGTTTTAATTAACAATATTTATATCTTTACATATTTTATAGTAGATTATGTAAAGGAGGCTATCTATTATGTATTATTATGGTGGAGGAAGTAGTTGTTGTGGTAATAGTATGCCATACTACACTACTTGTGGAAACAATAATAACTATGCCATTATCTTAGTATTATTTATATTATTAGTTATTATAGTTGGTACTCGTTTTAATGATTAATTTGTGTATAGATATCTATACACTTTTTTTGACTAAGTTTTTTATGTGTGCTATAATATGCTTTGATTGAGGGCTGGTGGTAGTATGTTAAAAACCAAGGATATATTAGATGAAAAAGATAAAAGATTAAGAAAAATTAGTAAAGAAGTTGAATTTCCTCTTACTAAAAAGGATAAGGAATTAATTAATACTATGATGGAATATTTACGTAATTCTCAAATTGAAGAATTATCTGAAAAGTATGATTTAAGACCTGGTATGGGAATGGCCGCTATACAGTTAGGTGTTCCTAAAAGATATTTTGTTGTTGTTAATGAAATTGATGAAGGTGAATTTGAAGAATATGTTTTAATTAATCCTAAGATTATTAGTAATTCTGTGGAAAAGATATATGTTGAAATGGGTGAAGGTTGCCTAAGTGTTAATCGTGAAGTTGAAGGAATTGTTCCTAGATATGCTAGAGTTACAATGGAAGCTTATGATATGGATGGTAAAAAAATTCATGTTAGAGGACGTGAAGAATTAGCTATTGCCTTCCAACATGAACTTGATCATTTAAATGGTATTATGTTTACTGATCATATAGATAAAAAGAATCCATATAAAGATAAAGACCAGATGAGAGCCATCTAGTCTTTTTTTATTGCATTTTTACACTTACAAGTTTTGATACACCTGATTCTTGCATAGTTATACCATAAAGTGTATTAGCATATTCCATAGTTTTCTTTTTATGTGTAATTATTAAGAATTGTGTTTTATTTTTATAATGATCTAGGTATGTTCCAAATTGTGAAACATTTGCTTCATCTAGAGCAGCTTCTACTTCATCGAATAAACAGAATGGTGTACTTCTAACATTAAGTATTGCGAATAATAAAGATATTGCTGTTAATGTTTTTTCTCCTCCTGATAATAATGAAATAGTAGTTAGTTTCTTACCTGGAGGTGAAGCAACTATTTCTACTCCTGTAGTAAGTAAGTTATCTGGATCAGTTAGTTTTAAATCAGCACTACCTCCACCAAATAATTCTCTAAATACACCTTTAAATTCACTTCTTATTTCTACAAATGTATTTTTAAACTCATCTCTCATTACAGAATCCATTTCATTCATTATATCAAGTAATGTATTTTCTGCATTTAATAGATCTTCTCTTTGATTAGTTAAGAACTCATATCTAGTATTAACTTTCTCATACTCTTCTATAGCATCTAAGTTAACCATACCAATTCTTTTAATATTTGCTCTATAACCATTAACTTTTACTCTAGCTTCTTCAGGATCTATATCTAATTTATAATTAGCTTTAGCTTTCTCAAAAGTCATTTCATATTCTTCACTTAGAGTAGTTAACATATTATCTATTTTTACATCTAATCTATTTATTAATATTTCTTTTTCTCTAGATACTTTTTCTAAATTACGTAATTTAGAATTTTCTAATTTTAATGAAGCAGTCTTCTCTTCTATCTTTTCTTTTAATTTATCTATTTCTTTAGCTAAATTACTAAGTTTATTAGAAACAGTTTCTTTAATAGTATTAGCTTCATAGTATTTCTCTATTAATTCTTTTTCTTTTTCATCAATAGAATTATTTATTACTGAATCTAATCCTTCTAAATCTTTATTTACTTCATCTAAAGATTTATCTACTTTTTCTACTTCTTCTTTCTTAGAATTATATTGTTCTTTATAAGATACTTTCTTTCTAGATGATTTAAATAATTTATCTTCTAAATTAGCAATAGATTCATCTATTTCTTTTACTTCAGTAGATATATCTTCTTTTTCTTTATTTAGTAATTCTAATTTGTTTTTAAAGTTATTTAATTCTTGTTTTATTAGTACTACACTTTTTACTTTAGAAGTAGATCCTCCTGACATAGACCCACCTACATTAATAACATCTCCATCTAAAGTAACTATTCTATAACGTCTATTTACTAATCTAGATAATCTATTAGCACTATCTATATCAGTAGATACTAAAACATTACCTAATTGATTTTTAATAATATTTTGATATGTAGTATCATAATCTACTAAATCACTTAATACACCAATAAAATCTTCATTATTAGTAATTAAATCTAATGTATTATTATCAATATAACGCTCTTTAATTACTGAGATTGGGAAGAAAGTCGCTCTTCCTAAATGATTATCTTTTAAGTAATTAATTGCATTTTTAGATGAATTCTCATCTTCTGTTACTACAAAGTTTTTAGATGCAGATATAGCAATATTTAAAGCTTTAGTAAATTTACTCTCTACACTTAATAAATTACCTATAGTATTATGAATTCCTTTTAAAGAATTTTCTTTTAATATACTTCTAACTGAATGAGGTAAATCTAAGTTCTCATCTATTTCTCTTTGTAATGAACTTATTTTATGATTAGTAGAAATTAATTCTTTTTCATGATTAGAATATTCATTATTTAACATATTCTTCTTTGTTTTTAAATTATTAATTTCTTCTTTTAATCCATCATATTCTTTATCTTCATTCTTAGATTTTTTAATAATTATATCTAATTCATCTTTTAATATAGTAAGTTTAGATTCTAATTCATTTTTAGATTCTAATTTTTCTTTTAATTCTTCTTTATTTTTATCTTCTTTATCTTTAGTTTTATTTCTTAAAGCAAGTAATTTTCTTTCTCCATTAATCTTTTCTACTTCTGCAGTAGTATTTACTAATGTTTTTGAAAGATCAATTCTTTTCTTTTCTAGTTTTTCTAATTTATTAGTATCATCTATAGTAGATGCATCATTTTTAGAAGTAGTTGTATTTATATTTAGTATTTCACTATCTACTTTTTCTTTTTCTTTTTTAGCATTTTCTAATTCTTGTGTTTGATTTTCTATATCATATGCAAGTAAAGCTATTTCATATTTATCTAATCCTTCTTTATTCTCTAAATATATTTTAGCTTTTCTACTTTGTTCTTTTAGGGGACCTACTTGCATATCTAACTCAGTAATAATATCATTTACTCTATCTAAGTTATTATGAGTTCTATCTAGTTTTCTTAAAGCTTCTTCTTTACGTTTTTTATATTTTAATATACCTGATGCTTCTTCAAATATAATTCTTCTATCACTAGGTGAATTACTAAGTATTTTAGATACTTCTCCTTGAGATATAATATTAAAAGATTCTTTTCCCATACCTGAATCCAATAATAAATTAGTTATATCTTTTAATCTACATTTTTCTCCATTTAAATAATATTCATTTTCTCCACTGCGATATATTTTTCTTTTAATAGATATATCTGTATATGGAATATTTATATATTTATCACTATTATCAAATATTAATTCTACTGAGGCAACATTTAGAGGATTTCTTGATTTACTTCCAGAGAAAATAACATCACTCATTGATCCTTCACCACGTAAGGATTTAACTGATTGTTCTCCTAATACCCATCTAACAGCATCTACTACATTACTTTTACCAGATCCATTAGGTCCAACTATACAAGTTATCTTATCATCAAGATTTAACTCTAATTTATCTGCAAAAGATTTAAATCCACTTGTTATTATTTGTTTTAAATACATATGCCTCACCTATTATCAATTATACTATAAATATCCTTATTTTCCAAACATTTCTTTATATAAAAACAAAATAAAAAGATATAATTATCTTTTTATTTCACCATTAATTTCTTTTATTAAAGTTTTTACTCTTTTTGGACTTAATCCATAATCCATAGGTAGACCTATATATGTTTCAAATTGATTTAAATCAGCAACATTACCATTTTCTAGGAATACTTGATAATGACATTTAAGATCAGCATCTTCTATTTCTTTAGCATATAAATAGTTATATGGTAAATTTTCACTTTCTACAACTGCTTCTTCTAAATCTTTTCTATCAATTCCAGGAACATCTTTAGCATATCTATAGCAATATTCTGGATCCTTAGATTCTACAACTACTTTTTTAAATTTATTTATATCAGATTCAGGTATACCCCTAGCAAATTTATAACAGTATTCTGGATCAAGACTTTCCATAACTACTTTTTCATGAGAATCTATATCTGCACCTAAAACACTAGCAGCGAACAAATAATTATACTTTGGATCTTTACTTTCTATAACTGCATTACCATGTCTTTTAACATTTGAATATTTAATACTTCTAGCAAATAAATAGTTATACTTTGGATCCTTACTTTTAATTACAATTTGTCCTAATCTATCTTTATTAGCTCCTTTTACATCTTTAGCAAAGAAATATGCATATTTAATATTTTTACTTTCAATTACTGCTTGTTCATGGGCACCAACATCTACACCTTCAATATCTTTTGCACAATGATAATTATATCTAGGATTTTTACTATCTATTATTATTTGTGCATGTTTGTTAGTATCTGCTTCTTCAAAATCTTCCATAACATAATAATTATATGCAGGATTCCCATTTTCTAATATTACTTTTTCATGTTCTTTAAAATTAGCTCCTTTAATCTTCTTTAAAAAATTATATGATAAATAATCATTTTTAGTATTTAGAACGCTCTGTTCTAGACTATCAACTACATATTTATCTCCATATTCTTCTTTTAATCTTTCTATTAAATTCATTATTTTATATTCTTTTTCCATAATAAATCCCTCTTTCGACACACTATTATAACATTTTATTTAAAAAATACAATCATTTATCATAACTTTCATTTATTAATTCATCTAAAGTTAAAAAATTATAACCACGTGATTTAATATAATCTATTACTGTAGATAATTCTATTTCAGTAGATGAATTAATTGGTATAGATATAATAGATGCATTTTGTAGTTTGTTTTTTATTTCTTTATATGGATAGTTTCCTACTTTAATAGTAGGTAGTATTGTATGTAGTTTTAATCTAGAACATAATTCTATTAATTCTTTATTATCATAATCAGCATAACAATATTTAGCTTCTTTCCCTGTAATATTATTTAAATAATTAATAGCTGAAGAAAAATATATTTCTTTATAAGAATTATCATAATTTAATATTTCTAATTCAGAAAGTTTAAAATTATTAACTAAATCTAAATTATTTTCTAAAAATAATCCATCTATAAATATAGTAGATTTAATATTTTTATTTACTAGAATATTATTAATATTTTTAATATTATCTATATTAGTATTATTTTCTATTTTAAATACTAAAGCTACCGATTTCTTTTCATTATTACCTACTGTTATATATTTATCATAAATATTATTTATAGAAATACTTGGTTTTGTTTCTTTAAAGACTGTTAATACTTCATTATAATTACCGTATTTTTTCATTTTTCTATAACTTTTTTTATAATCTATTTTTTTACCATTAATACCAGGTATTATAGTATTGTTTACTACTTTAGCATTTATAGCTTTTTTATAATACTTATCATTAGATTTTCTAATCTCCTTCATAATCGGATCTGTTTCTCTTATAATATCAATTGTTTTATTTGTATAGTAAAAACTAAAGATAGTTAGTATTATTACAGATACTATTTTATAGATATTATTCTTCATTAAATCACCTAATAGATTATATGAGTATTTATTGACTTTTATTAAGTTTTGATGTATAATAATCCTGATTTTTGTGAGGGGGAATATTATGACTAATTTTGAAATCATGAAAGATTTTGTTAATTCTTTAGATGATGATGATGAAATTAAGAATATGCAAGAACAATATGAATTATCAGACAATGATAAATCAAAATTAATAAAAGGTATAATAGAAAAATCTATTGATTTTGATGAAAAGGGGAAAATTTTATCTTTAGAGGAATGGAAAGAAATATATAAAGATACTATGATTATGGTAACATCTTTTGATTATAATCAGTCTACTGGTAAAAAAAGACCTAGACCTAAAAATTTTGTTTCTAAGTATATTAATTTAACTATTGATAAATTGGGTAAAAATGATGTTGTAGAAGATATTGAAGATAGTTATGATGATGGTAATAGATTTACTAAATAAAAAAAGACTTTTTAAAAGTCTTTTATTTTTTTTCTTTTTTATCTTTTTTAGGTTTTGGTTTAGGTAGAGCATCTTTTCTTGAGAAGTTTAGACGACCACGTTTATCTGCTCCTAGAGCTTTAACTATAATTTCGTCTCCTTCTTTAACTATATCTGTAACTTTATTTACTCTTTCATGAGCTAGTTGAGATATATGAACTAAACCTTCACAACCAGGCCATATTTCTACGAAACATCCAAAGTCTTCTACTTTAACAACTTTAGCATCATAAATCTCTCCTACTTCTACTTCTTTAATTACATCTTCAATCATAGCTTTTGTTTTTTCAATTACATCTTTATCTGTATGATAGATAATTACTCTTCCATCTTCTTCTAAATCTACTTTAACAGCATTTACATTAGTAACTTCTGTAACATTAGAAGCTTCACAAATAATCTTAGTAATCATTTCTCCACCACGACCGATTACTTCTTTTATCTTATTAGGATCAATTTTAAATGTTTCCATCTTAGGAGCATATTTAGATACTTCTTTTCTAGGTTCTTTAATTTGTTTAGCAATTACTTTTAATATTTCTAATCTTGCTTTTTTAGCTTGCGCTAAAGCTTCTTTTAAAATATCTTTTGTAATACCACTAATCTTAATATCCATTTGTAAAGCAGTAATACCATCTTTAGTACCAGCAACTTTAAAGTCCATATCACCTAAGTGATCTTCCATACCTTGGATATCAGTTAAAATAGTATAATCATCTTCATGAGTAATTAATCCCATAGCGATTCCTGCAACTGGAGCTTTAATTGGAACTCCTGCAGCCATTAATGACATACATCCAGCACAAATACTTGCTTGTGATGATGATCCATTTGATTCTAATATTTCAGAAACAATTCTAATTGTATATGGGAATTCTTCTTCACTTGGAATAACTTGTAGTAAAGCTTTTTCTCCTAAAGCTCCATGTCCTACTTCTCTTCTTCCAGGAGCACCATATCTTCCAGTTTCACCTACTGAAAATTGTGGGAAGTTATAGTGTAACATAAATCTTTTTTGATCTTCTAATCCAAGACCATCTAGGATTTGATGTTCTCCTAAAGCACCTAATGTAGTTACTGATAAACTTTGAGTCTCACCTCTTGTGAATAATGCAGAACCATGAGTTCTAGGTAACATATCAATATCAGTAGATAATTTTCTTATCTCATCCATCTTACGTCCATCTGCACGTTTCTTTTCCTTAACTACAATACTTCTAAATAATTTATATTCAATATCAGATAAAACCATATTTACTTTAGCAAGTAATTCTTTTAATTCAATGTCTTTTAAATATTCTTCATTTTCTTCTGTATAAATTTCAATTATTTCTTCTTTAACTGCATCTATAGCAGCATATTTTTCTAACTTATCTTTAATACGTAAAGCTTTATCCATTTTCTTAGTAGCAAGTTTTTCTATACGTTCAATCATTTCAGTATCAGGAGTTAATGTTTCATATTCCATTTTTTCTTCCCCAATATCTTTAATGATTTTTTCTTCAAACTTAATTAATTCTTTAATTGCATCATGTCCAACCATTAATGCTTCTAACATAATATCTTCTGGAACTTCTTTAGCACTAGATTCAACCATGTTAATAGCATCTTTAGTACCAGCAACTGTTAATTCTAATTCAGATTTTTCTAATTCTTCTGGAGTTGGATTAATTACAAATTTACCATTTACACGTCCAACTTTAACTCCAGCAATTGGTCCATTAAATGGAATCTTTGAAATTGAAGTTGCTAAAGATGAAGCAAACATTGCAGTTAATTCAGGTGAACAATCTTGATCAACTGATAATACTGTTGAAATAATTTGTACTTCATTTTTAAATCCTTCTGGGAATAATGGTCTCATTGGACGATCAATCATTCTAGCTGCAAGTGTAGCTGCTTCACTAGGACGTCCTTCCCTTTTAATAAATCCACCAGGTATTTTACCTACTGAATATAATTTTTCTTGATAATTTACTGTTAGTGGAAAGAAATCAGATAATAAGTTAACATTCTTAGATACTACTGCAGCAGTTAATACAACTGTATCATTATATCTTACTAATACTGCACCATCTGCTTGTTTAGCTAATTCTCCTGTTTCTACTACTATTTTTCTTCCATGAAATTTTAATTCATATGTCTTTTTCTTCTTCATACTTCTACCTCTTTTATATAATATTTGTCTACTTTATTTCTAAAAAAATAGACACTGAAAAAACGTGTCTACTTTCTTAATCCTAATTTTTTAATTACTTCACGATAACTTTGAATATCTTTCTTAGCTAAATATTGTAGTAAATTCTTACGTTGTCCAACTTTCTTAAGAAGACCTCTACGTGAATGATAGTCATGAATGTGTACTTTTAAATGTTCAGTTAAATCGTTAATTTCTTTTGTTAAAATAGCGATTTGTACTTCTGTTGAACCAGTATCATTCTTACTCTTAGCAAAATCTTTAATGATCTTTGCTTTTTCATCTTTACTTAATGCCATAATAAAACTTCCTTTCTTTAGAATTCACCAATACTAAGTATAAAGTCGGAAATTCTTTAAACCTGGAATTGGTAAGCACATATAATATACTAAATTTTTACTAATTTGTAAAGTCTTTTACTTACTTTTTCTGTTTTTATATTCACTATTAAAATATATTTTATCCTCTCTAGGATATACATAACTATAATTTCCATCTATACTTTTTATTAAACTCATATAATAATTATCAAATAAATCTTTATCTTCATCTACTTCTACATAATCTTTATTATGTTTTTTTAAATAATATTTTCTAAGTTCATATAATTTAGCTTTTAAATTAGCTTTCTTTTTAGATGATAATTCTTTTTGTGTTATATCTTCTGTTAAATAATCAATATCAAAAATTAATTCTTGTGAATCTATAGCCTCTCCACCTATTTTTGCCATTTCTTCATAAATACATGTCATATCATTAGTTGAATATGCTTTTAATACTGTATCACTTCCAACTATTTCACATAACATTTTAACTAAATTTATATATTCATCATATGTCATATTTGGCTTAGACATATATTCTGACGCTAATAACTCTGTCATTCCTTCATATATAAAATTAGGTCTAACTGCACTATTATTATGTATAGCATGAATTGCTTCATGAAAAAAGACATGATGTTCCCAGTATGGATTTGAATTTTCTATATATATGTCATTTTCATCCCAGTAACCAGAGAGTCCTTCTTCACCAAGATTATCTTTATGCTTTATATCTAGATTTAATAAATTAGTATATGCAGTTTCTTTATCTATATATGGATTATCTTCTATTAAATCTACTAATCCATAAAACTCTCTTTTTTCTTCTTTATTTAGATTTTTATTTCTTTCTATTGAATCAAAAAATAATACACTACTTTTTTGTTTTTCTTTTACTTTTGTATTATATTTCTTTTCTATATTTTTAATTATATTTTCTTGATCTTTTTTACTTATAGTAAGTTTTCTTCCAGAATAAATATTATAAGTATCTTTTGTATATCTATTCATATTATTTATAGATACACCTATTAAGGTAGCAGATGAAATCCATAAAATTGTACTAAATACAAACATTCTTGATTTTTCTTTTGCTAATTTCATAGGAGATTTAGTACTTATTTTGTTCTTTTCTATATTTAAGTTTTTGATACTCATATTATCACCTTACTTAGTATTAAAATTCTTCCATGTCTTTAATATATTATTATCTTTTTCATATATTCCAAGTAATTTATCTTTATATTTAAATATTACTTTATCTTTTATGTTATATTTATTATCTATTTTTACTCCATTAGATATTTTTTTATATAAATCATCTTCTATTTCTATTACAGGATAATCTAGTGCTTCATCTATAGAATATAATTTATAATTATTATTTCTTATATCATCTAAAGTATATGAATCTTCTATTCTAAACTTACCTAGTTTAGTTCTAATAAGTTTAGTCATAGTAGCATATGTATTTAGACTTTCTCCAATATCATTAATTAAACTTCTTATATAACAACCTTTAGATACTAGTGCTTTAAATACAAATTTATTTTTATTAATACTTAACAATTCTATTTCTTTAATAGTTACTTTCTTTTTAGGTAATTTAACTTCTTCATTATTTCTAGCATATTCATATAATTTTTTACCATTTACTTTTACTGCAGAATAGATTGGTACTTCTTGCATATAAGTTTTTTTATAACTAGAAATAGTATCTTTTAAATTAATATCATTATTTATATCTTTTTTATCTATTACTTTACCTTCTATATCATAAGTATCTGTTTTAATACCTAGGATAGCTTCTGCAATATATTCTTTATATTCTGAAGTTAATAATTCACTTATCTTAGTAGCATTACCAATAGTCACAACTAAAACACCTTCTGCTAAAGGATCAAGTGTTCCAGTATGACCAACCTTTTTAGTATTAAATATCTTACATATTTCATTTACTACATCCCTGGAGGTCATACCTTTTTCTTTATTAACAACTAATACGCCATTTATATTTTCTTTCATATTATTTTACACCTTGGGTAAATTCTTCTGTATTTAATTCTAATGTATTATCTTGACCAATTATAGTATTATACTCCCCTAATATTTGGTCAGTACTCATATTATTATAATCAATACCATTATTTTGTAAATGCCTTTTTACTAAATCTAATATTTCATTTGGATCTACATTAGCAATTAAATCTAATCTATAATTATGTTTCTTTTCAATATCCTCTTTTCTATATTTAGTAAATCCTGTATAATCTCCAGTTGACATAGCTCTTTTAATAGCAAAAATTAATTGATTAGGATTTTCTTTACCATAATTATGTAAAGTCTCTGATGCTGCTGCATTTAATATTTTAACTCTTTCATCTTTAGCAACATTTAATAAATATTCAATATAATCTTCATATTTATCACTATTAATATTAGCTTCTACAACACCTTTAGCTATTTCTGGGGTTAAATTAATTTTAATTTTCTCTCTACTTTTATGATCTCTAGAAAACATATTACTATTTCCTGTTTCTATATACTTCACTAGATTTCTTTTAGCTATATTAATACCATATTTACTAATTAATAAATTAATAGCGAAATCTAATACTTCTTTAGCTGTTGGTGCTCCTTTTTGTATTCTATCAGATAATATTCTAAATTTCTCATAATCATTTGTATTATCATTAACAGACATTAATAATATATCTGTAATATTTTTAAGATCAAAGTTTCTATCTTTAGATGAATCTATACTTAATTTTTCTTGTTGTTTTTTTAAATATTCTTTAAATGTATCCATATTTATATTATTTAAATTATCTTTATTATTCCAAATATAATTAGATATATAATCAGATGTTCTAGAATTATAACTTTCTAATCCATCCATAGTTATGACAATATTATCTTTATTTATTGCGAATGGATTTGGAGTAAGTAAACCTTCTTGTATATATGAATTATTTTTTACATACTCTATCACTTTTTCAGCATCTTTTATATCTTTAACTCTTACTACTACATTGTCAAAAGTTATATCTGGTCTTATTTTAGATTGAGTAGGAATATTTTCTTTATCCATGTATGTAAATAATTGTTCTGCTCCTGGACATAAATGTTTTGCATCTAGAGGAATATATAGTTTAATAGCATTACCTATATTAGGAAAGTTCTTTTGGTTTATAAACCATTGAAATCCTTTTGTAAAAAATGTTTTTATGTTCCTAAGGTTTTTAAGTTTAAGATTTGTTAATTCAAATAATTCGTTTCTTACATCTTGAGCTTGTTCTTCTTCTGTAACACCAATTCTTATTAATTCAGAATATACATAACTATCAAATCTTTGTTTACTAGGGTTATTACTTTTTCCTAATTCATATTTCATTCTATCAAAGAATTCAGTTTGTGATTTAATCTTGTCCATATAAATCATCCTCATCCGCAATAATAGTATCAGATAATACTTCTTTTACTATTTTTAATTGGTCTTTTAAATCAACTGTATCCTCTAAATTATCTTCATCTGGTATATTTGTTTCTCTTTCTAAAAACTTATAATCTTCATTATCCATATAAACACCTCTATCATATTAATTATATCATAATAAAAGTAATAGACACTTATTTTTGTCTATTACTTTACACTTTAAAATAGTGATAATTGATTAGAGTCTGGTAAATCTTTTAATATATCCATTTCTTTCATTTTTTCTATTAGTGTTTGAGATATTTTTGCACGATGTTGGATATCTTCTATACTAATAAATGGTTTCTTTTTTCTTTCTCTTACTATGTTATGGGCAACTGTATCACCTAATCCATCTATAGAATTGAATGGTGGATATATCTCATTATCATTTTTAACTACCCAGTCAGTGGCTTCACTATTGTATAGGTCTACATTTAAGAATTTTATTCCACGAGCAGTTGCTTCTAAAGCTATTCTTAAACTTTCTAATTGATTCATCTCTTTATTAGATGCTTCATATCCTTTTTCTTCTATTTCTTCTATTTTTTTCTTAATAGAGTCATATCCACTAATCATAGAATTAATTTCTACATCTACTGCTTTTGATGAATACCAAGAACTATAGAAGTATACTGGCATATGTACTTTATACCAAGCTATTCTAAAAGCTGAGATAACATAAGCAGCTGCATGTGCTTTAGGGAACATGTATTTAATCTTTTGACAAGATTTTATAAACCATTTAGGTATGTTTCCTTCTTCCATTATCTTGACATATTTTTTCCATACATCTGGATCTTTAGATGCTCTACCTTTACGAACAAACTCCATTATTTGGAATGCTTCTATAGGTTCTATTCCATTATACATAAGATTAACCATAATATCGTCACGACAGCCAATTGTTTCTTTAAATGGAACAACTTTTTTCTCTATTAATTTTTGGGCATTACCAAGCCATACATCAGTACCATGAGAAAGACCTGATATTTTAACAAGTTCTCCAAAGGTAGTTGGTTTAGTGTCTTCTACTAATTTTATTGTAAATGGTGTTCCAAACTCTGGGATACCTAAAGTACCTGTATTACACATTATTTCTTTAGTAGTAACTCCTAATGCTTTAGTGGATGTAAATAAAGACATTGTTTCTTTATCATCCATTGGTACTTTTAATACATCAGTATTAGATTGTTTAGCAATTAATCTTAATTGTGTTGGATCTGAATGACCTAGAATATCTAGTTTTAATAAACATTGATCAATTGAGTGATAATCAAAGTGAGTAGTTCTCCACTCTGCTTTTATATCATCTGCAGGATACTGGAATGGTGTAAAGTCTGATACTTCCATATAATCTGGAATAACAACTATTCCTCCTGGATGTTGTCCAGTAGTTCTTTTAACTCCTGTACACCCTAGAGCAAGTCTTTCTATTTCAGCATTACGCATATCAGTAATTTCTTTTTCTTCTAAATAACCTTTTACAAATCCAAAAGCTGTTTTATCAGCAACCGTACCAATAGTACCGGCACGATATACATTATCTTCCCCAAATAATACTTTTGTATAAGCATGAGCACTAGCTTGATTTAAATCTGAGAAATTAAGATCTATATCTGGTACTTTATCTGCATTAAATCCTAAGAATGTTGCGAATGGCATATCTTGTCCATCTTTTAACATATCTTTCTTACAATTAGGACATTTCTTATCTGGTAAGTCAAATCCTGATGAATAAGTTGCACCAAGTGACTCTCCAGTTTCATCTTCAAATATACTAGTTTTACAATGTTTGCATCTATAATGAGCAGGAAGTGGATTAACTTCAGTTATACCCATCATAGTCGCAACGAAACTTGAACCAACTGATCCACGTGAACCAACTAAATAACCTTCTTCATTAGAATGTTTAACTAATCTTTCAGATATTAAGTATATTGGATCAAATCCTCCACCAATAATACCTCCTAAAGATTTTTTAACTCTATTATTTAATTTTCTATCAGTTAATTCTTCATCAGTAGTTTCTTTTATATAATCTTCTATAAACTTAATAACATTATCTTTACCAGAAATAACTAAGTCATGTAATTCTTCATGGGCTTTAACTTCTTTTTCTTCTTCTGATAATTTCTTCTTATCTAATCTTTCAGTAATTATTTTATATAAAATATCTCCATAAAGTTCTGTAGCAATTCGCTCTTCAATCATATATGGTAGAGTTTCTCCATACCAATCTTTAGCTTTAGTATAAACTAAATCAGTAACAACAACAGGACAATCTAAATATTCTCCATCATCACCTTTTACTCTAGGTGAGAATGGAATACCCTTAGTATCTATAATTACTTCTACTATTTCACATAAATCAGAAATTTTATTAGTGTTTTCTACTACTAATTCATAAGCTTTTTCTTTACCTAAAAATTTAAAATCATTTAACATTTCAGTAGTAGTTCTAAAATGATTAGATGGTATTTCTTTAATATTATTTCTAGCAAGTGGATGTCTTCCTCCACCAGGTACTTTTTGATTAACAATTATTTCTCTATAGATTTTATCATCACGTTTTATATGATGAACATCACCAGTAGCAACTATAATCTTACCTGCTTCTTCTGTCACTCTAATTATTTTTTCTATATGAGAAGCAAGTTCTACTTCAGTAGCAAAGTCTCCTGTTTGAATTAAATGATTATAACATTCTAGGGGTTGTACTTCTACATAATCATAGAATCTTATAATATTAGAAAGTTCATCTTCACTCTTAGCTTTAGCAAGTCTAAATACTTCGCTTTCATAACAACCACTACCAACTAATAATCCATCTCTATATTTTTCTATTTCACTTCTTAATATTCTAGGGGTTTTATATAAATATTTAGTATTAGCTAAAGATACTATTTTAAATAAGTTCTTTAGACCAGTTTTATTCTTTACTAGTAAATTTACATGATAAGCTGTTCCATATTTATGTATCTCATCTTTACTTACTAGTTTATCTAACTCATCCATATTATCTATATTTCTGTTAGATAATTTCTTTAACATTTTATGAAATACTAAAGCAGTTCCTTCTGCATCATAATCTCCTCTATGATGAGCAGATTCATCCCAAGGAACATCATATCTTTTAACAAGTGCAGATAAAGAATGTCTAGCATAATTATTATCCATAGTACGAGATAATTCTAATGTATCTATTACTGTATTTTTAAATTCACCTAGATTGTATTTTTGATATGCCATTTCTAAGAATGAGACATCAAACTTAGCATTATGAGCAACCATAGGAAGATCTCCAAACCATTCTATAAAGTCTTTAACTGCTTCTTCTTCACTAGGTTTATCTTTTAACATATCATCTGTAATATTAGTTAAATCTATAATCTTTTGAGGTAGTTTTCTACCTGGATTAATTAATTCATCATATCTATCTATTATTTCACCATTGCATATTTTAACAGCACCTATTTCAATAATAGAATCTGCTCCACCAGCATTAAAACCAGTAGTTTCAAAGTCAAATACTACATAAGTTTCTTCTAACATATTTTTATTATTAGGTCTTATTACTATATCAACAGTATCATCTATTAAAGTAAGTTCTGTACCATAAATTGCTTTAAAAGGTTCTTCTCCTTCAGTTAAATTCTTATTATAATTAGTAACATAATTAAATACATGTGGAAAAGCTTGTACTCCATTATGATCAGTAATTGCAATCGCTTTATGTCCTAGGTCAATAGCCCTTTTAACTACTTCTACATCACCACATATACCATCCATTTGACTCATTTTAGTATGAGTATGAAGTTCAACTCTTTTAACTTTTTCTTTATCAGTTATTACTTCTTCTTCTTTTTCTACTTCAACTATATCTCTAGCATTTAATACTAATTCACGAGCGAAACTATCATTTTTAGTATAACCTTTAATTTTATACCATTTACCCTTCTTTAATTCTTTAGATAATCTTTTATATTCTTCTTTATCTCTAACAAATACTTTACAGTATATACTATCTGAATAATCGGTAATCTTTAAAGTAATTATCTTAAAATCGGATCTATTAGATTCAAATAAATCAACCGCAAAAACATGACCTTCTACAGTAACGTCATTATCTTCTCCAACTAAAGTTTTTATTTTTATAGGTCTATTTCTTATACTTTTTCCCAAAACTATATTATCAATCTTTTTCTTCTTCTCTTTAACTTTTCTCTTAATAGTATTTACTTCTTCTTCTAATTCTTCTTCTATATCATGTAATATAGTTTTTTCTTCTTTAATAGAAATATCTATATTAAAAGTATAACCTAAAGACTTATATATTTTATTAAACTTATCTATACAGTTTTCAAATTTTTCTTTTTCTACTTCATTAGTTACTTCTAATTTTAAGAAACCATCTTCTATCTTTAAACTATTTTCAAATACACCTAATATTTTTAATTCATCTTTTAATTTATTTAATACATATTTATAATAACTATAATATATATTTATATCTATATTTTCTATATCAAATACAAAAGTAATAGATGAGATATTCTCATCTAAATTAGTCTTCTTATCTTCTAATTCTTCTATTATATCTACTGGTAAGGGATTATCATTTTTTATAAATACATTCCAACTATTATCTTTTGAACTTACTTTTATCTTAGTAAGTTTGGCATTAGAAAAATATTTATAATTTTCTTTATCTAAATTAATTTTATCTAATAATAATTTTAATTTATCATCCATTATAATCCCCCCATCTATGGTGTTATATAACTTCTAAGTCATTACTTTTAATAATATGTTTTTTATTTCTTATGCAAAAATCTATAAATTTTAATAAATCTACATTTTTTAATTGTCTTTCATATGTAAAATCATCTATATTGAAAGCTATTTTATCTCTCATCATATATTCTAACATTTCTTCTTTTGTAGCCCCTAAATACATTAACCAATATGGATATATTTGTCTTTTAATATTATCACGAGCTACACTTCCTGTTAGATAGTGACTTCTTTTATTAAGTCTTGTAGGAAGTTCATTTAATATAGCTAACTCAATAACAGCTTTAACTATATTTCTATGTTTACTATTATAATTTCTAGTTTCTCTTTTTAATATTTCATATAATAAATCTATAATTATCTTATTAGTACCATCTGATGGTAAACCAAATACTATTACATTTTCTTTTTGATCTTTAATAATAGTAGTATCTACTGTATTCATTAAATTACTAACAACTAGTACTTTATAATCTTCTACATTAAATCTTAATATGTCTTTTAATTCTGCTTTTACTTTTCTTTTATTTTCATCCCATTTTTTTAATAACATATTACGATATTTTTCAGTATCTTTTTTTATTCTTTCATATTCCTTAGTTTCTAATACCATATTATATACAGTATCATCATTAGGAATAAAGTTCTTATAATCTTGCAAAATATAATCCTTATCATAATAAGTTTTATTATATTCTATTTTATAATTATCCCAAAGTTTTTGTTTTAATTTATGAATCTTTTCAGAAACAGAAGCCTGAAATAATAGATTCCATATTAATACATAATCGTTTACTAAAAATTTTAAGTTCATGAGTTAGTCCTCCTACATCTTCTTATATAATCATATCATAAACTTAAAAAGTTTTAAATAATATTCCACAAAAAAAAGCACATTTTGTGCTTACATAAAGTTCTTATATACAAAAAATCCTACACCTGCTAAAACAGCTACTATTATTAAGAATAATAATATCTTTATTATTACAGGCATTTTTTTCTCTCCTATATCACCTAAATCAAAATCTTTATCTGATAAATCCATACTTCTAGTATAGAAATCTTCATCAGCATTTTCCATTATACTTTTTTTATCTGTTTCTTCTTTATTATCTTTTATTTCTTTTACTTTATCTAATTGGTCTTTATCTAATATTTCTTTAGATAATTCTAAATCATCTTCTTTAGGTTTTTGTCCTTCTACTTCATCATCTTTATCAGTAGCCATTAAATCACTTAGTAAATCTAGAGAAGCTTTTTTATCTATTTCACCAGCTAATGTCTTAGAAGTTATAGTATTAATTAATTCTTGCAACTCTTCTTCGTCTGGTTTAGTTCTTTCTACTTTTTCTTTTCTATATTTTTCTAATTCTTCTTTATTAAGACTAGCTAAAATATTATAATTAGTATTTTTTAATTTTCTTTTTTCTTCTAATTCATCACGTTCTATTCTATTTTCTCTAGCTTCTTTTAAAGCACTATTTATATCATAAACTCTATTTTCTCTATCTTGATATAAGTAATTGAACTCATCTAATTCTTTTTTTATTTTAGGTGGAGCAATCATGTCATCATATTCTTTCATTTGTTGATAACCTTGTCTAGTAGTAATATTTTGTTTTGCTTCATCTATATCAAATACATTAGAACTAGTAATATCACTGAAACTAGTATATCTAGTATTTTTACCAAGATTTTCATATAAGTCTTGATTTTTATTTGACCTAGAATATGTATCATGGTTTTCTTCATTATGATAACGTTCCATTCTACTTCTCATACTACTTCACCTTCCTATTATAATTCTAACATATAATCTATGAAAATTAAATATAAACAATTACTCAATTACTTCTTTACGTAAATAATAAAATTAGGTATAATAAAAGAGTAAAGGAGATTTGAAATGAAAGTAAACGTAAATAAGGATGCTTGTATTGGATGTGGAGCTTGTGTTTCTATCTGTGATAAAGTATTTGAATTTGATGATGAAGGAATGTCTAAAGTAGTTAATAGTGATGTTCCAAGTGATCTAGAAGCAGATGTTAAAGAAGCAGTAGAATCTTGTCCAACAGCTGCAATTGAAGAAGAATAAAAAACAAATGATTAAATCATTTGTTTTTTATATTATAAACTCTACTTACTTCTTTAGGTGTTAATTTTCTATAATCACCTGATTTTAAATTATCTATAGTAAAGAAATATAGTTTTTCTCTTTTTAATTTTAATACTTCATAACCAACTTCTTTAAACATATTTTTTACTTGATGATTTTTACCCTCAGTAATAGTAATTTCTACTATACATGTATTAGAAGATTTATTTATTTTCTTTAATTTTACTCTAGGAGAAGATAATTTAATATTATCAATAACTACTCCACTTTTTAATTTATTAATAGCTTCTCCAGTAATTATACCTTTTAATTTCGCAACATATACTTTTTCAACTTTTTTACTAGGATGAGTTAATAAATTAGCAAACTCTCCATCATTAGTTAATAGTAATAAACCTGTAGTATCATAATCTAATCTTCCTACTGGATATATCCTAGTATTAGTTTTAATTAAATCTACTACTGTTTTTCTATTTTTATCATCTCTAGTAGTAGTAACTACTCCTCTAGGTTTATTTAATAAATAATATTCTTTAGACTCTTTAGAAATCATTTTATTATTAACTAATATTTCATCACTAGAAGATACTTTGGTTCCTAAAGTAGTAACTATTTCTCCATTAACTCTTACTTTACCATCTACAATTAACTCTTCTGCTTTTCTTCTAGATGTAATTCCAGACTCCGCAATAACTTTTTGTAATCTTTCCATATTATCACCCATTCATTCAAATTATAACATATTTTTGTCACTAATTATATAAGTATTCATAATATACAACAAAGGGGTGAATTCTGATGTATTCTCACAGTTATGTTGTGCCTAGTAATAATGTTTATAGAAGTAATGATTCTACTTATAATATGTATCCATATACTCAAACAGAAGAAGATAGATTCTTATTAGCACCATTTTTATTTGGTGGACTTGCAGGTACTGCATTAGGTTATGGAATAGCAAATAACAATCAAATGAATGGTGGTTGTTGTCCTAATTATTATCAACCAATATATCCTTATCCATATCCTATATCTACAAGTAATAATTATTACTATTAAAAGTCTTAAGACTTTTTTTATTTAACAGGTAATTTAATCATTACAGTAGTACCAATACCTAACTTAGATTTATATTTCAAACTACCATTATGTAATTTAATTATTTCTTTAGATAAACCTACTCCTAAACCAGTACCATTCTGTTTAGTAGTATAAAATATTTCAGATATCTTAGATAAAGTCTCTTTATTCATACCTATTCCATTATCAATAATTTCCATATTTAAATAATTATCATCTATAAATACTTTTATTTCTAACTTCATATTTTGATCTTTCTTTCTAGCTTCAATAGAATTCTTTAATATATTTATTAATACTTGTTTAATCTTTAAATAATCAATTTCTACATATATTTCATCATCTATAATATCAAAATTAGTTTTAATATTATATTTTTCTACTAAAGGAGTAATAGTCTTATATATTTCATCTAATAATAAAGATAATTCTACTATATCTTTATTTATAGTTAATTTACCATAATCAGAAAATTCATTAATAATTAAAACTGTTCTATCTAATTCACTCTTAATAATATTTAAATAATTAATAATATTATCTTTATTATTATAATCCATCATATCTAAATATCCCTTACATACAGTAAGAGGATTTTTTATTTCATGAGTTAATTTAAATAAAGCAATTTTTAAATCTTTTTCCTTTTGTATTTTATTATGGTAATCTCTATAAACTAGTAATAAAACTAATAATAAACTAACTATTACAATTATCGACATAATATCACCTAAATTAATATTACCTATATCATTTGTCGTATTATGTCGAATTTTGTATAAAAAAATAATGATTTTAAATCATTATTTTAATCCATCAATATATTTTTTTAATTGTTTAGAATCAGGCCCTAAAATAATTTTTAATTGATTATCAATTTCAACTACACCTTTAGCACCTAATTTTTGTATACCTTCTTTATTAGCTTTAGATACATCTTTTAAATTAGCTTTAAATCTAGATAAATTAATTTCTGTATCTATAATATTATCTTTTCCACCTAGTAATTCTACTAATTTATTAAAATCTATCTTAGCTTCTTTTTTATTTGCTTTTAAGATTGCGAGTAAGATAATAATTAATACTGCTATTATAATTAAATATTCCATTTGCATCACCATTATAATTATACTATATTTTTAGAAAAAAAGAAAGATTAATACTATAATCTTTCTATTTTATCAAGCGATACTAAATTTATTTCATTATCATCTTTACTTTCTTCTTCAGTTTCTTCTTCTGTATCAGAACCATCATCTTCTTCATCATCTAAATCACTATAAGCATCATCTATTTCCTTAGCCATATCTGCTCTATACTTTTGACCTTCTTCATTATCATATCCAACATATAATACTTCATCAATTTGATCTTCATCAAATAAGAACATATCTGATACTTCATCAAATCCTTCAGGGTATAAACATCCACAATAGTCATATACATCTGTAACATCTTCATCTGTTACAAAATATCCCATTATTACTACTGTTTTACCTTCTTTTAGTTTTACTGCTGTTCCTATTGGTAAATAGTCTATTGACATTTTAAAATCATCCATATGTTTCTCCCCTCTATTCTAATTCCTCATTAACATCATCATCTTCATCATAATCTTCACCTATTTTGATATCTTGTTCTTCATCAAGTGATAGATTATTTACTTTGTCACTACCAGCTTTATATTTTTCTCCTGATGCTTCTGATTTATCATTGTATGAATAATCTTCTTCATCCTCATCTGAATCATCATATTCATCAACTATAAATTTATCTTTATTCTTATTCTTAATATATCTAACTCCGGCAAAACCTGCGGCTCCTGCTGCTGCTACTCCAAGTACTCCTGGAATAACACTTCCTCCACCTGAACTAGATTTTGTAGGTGTTGGTTCTGCATTTTCATCTATTACTGAAACATCATCTGCACTAGTAGTATCACCTGTATCAGTCTCACTACCTGAATCACTTCCACTACCAGTAATTGGATCAGTTTGACTTCCACTAGGTGCTCCTAATGTTGCTCCTGTTGGATCACTAACCCCTGAATTATCTCCAGAAGATGAGCTACTACTTGAACTATCACTAGAAGTACTAGTTGAAGGTGTATCATCTATTTCTGGAGCACTATAGTCAGATCCTCCACCTGAACTACTTGATCCACTACTTTCACTTCTTTGATTTGCTTCATTTAAATCTGATTTTAAATCTGAAACTTCTTTCTTTAAGTCACTGATTTCATCATTTTTAGTATCTATATTTTTATCATATTCTTCTTTTACTTCTGTAAGTTTTTCTTCAGATTGTTTTGTTAAATCCTCTTTTAAATCTGTCATTTCCTTTTGATAATCTTCTTTCATTTGATTGATTTCTTGTGTTTTTGCTTCTTCAGCTGCTTTCTTATCAGCTTCTACTTGTTTTGCTTTAGTTTCAGCATCCTTTTTCATCTTTTTAATTTCTTTTTGTTGTTTTTTAACTTGTTTTGAAAGTTTATTTAATTTCTTCTTAGTAGAAGATGCTTTCTTTGTTTTCTTTGTTTTCTTCTTCGCTTTCTTTTTTGTAGACTTTTTCTTAGTATCTTTTGAATCATTGTTTGATCCACTACTAGAACTACTTCCAGAAGATTTCCCTGCAACAATAGTTTTAGCACTTGCCATTAAAGATTTTATTCTTGACCACTGACTCTTTATTTCATTTTTCTTTTTAGCTGAAGCATTTTTATAGTTGTTGATAGTTTTTCTTTTCTTTTTAAAAGCAGCTTGTTTAAGCTTTAATGTTTTTAAATATCCTTCAGCTTCTTTTTTTGTTTTCGCATTTTGAATCTTTTTATATAATGCATTTATTTCTGAATATAGAGTGGCAGCTTGCGTACATGCTTTTTTATACTGCTTCTTTGTTATACTTTTATCTTTTTTATTATATTTTTTCAAAACACTTTCAGCATTAACCATAAAGTTATGAATCATAAGAGCACTTACTCCTGCAACATAAGTAACTTTATCAAAAATTGCAAAGGATGCACCCAAATGGCTATTATCATTTTGAAGTTTATAATCATTTGCATAGTTAAATGGCCATCCTGCTTTACTTTTCCATTTTTTACAAGTCTTTTTATAAGGGCCATCAAAATATTTTTGTGCAGCTTTGTATGCATTACGATTATTTAACCTAGGTTGTTGTATAGCATTAGTTAAACTAATACAATCCTGTACATCCTTAAGTTTTACATTAAGCCTTTTTATTTTTTTGCTTGATGGTAAACCTATTGGTTTTGATTGTCTAGTATTTTTATAACTTGCAGTCTCTGATCCAAAATCATTTACCTTGGCTTTAAGCCATCTATTAATTTCTGTTCCCCAATCTTGTTTAGAAATTGACGCTTTTAATTCTTTTACTTTATTATTAACTGTATTAGCCCCATCATCTATTTTTTTGATTTTCTTTTTTAATGTCTTACATTTCTTATACATATCTTTTTCAGCTGCTGACCAACTTTTACTAGTTCCTTTACCAGAGAGAATTGTTCTGTTTTCAACATTTTTATAAACTTGATCTATATATCCTACTGCAACCTTTATATTAAAACTTAATTCTTTCTTATATGACCAATGATTAGACATATGATTTCCTCCTTTTTTTGTTATACATAGTAAAAGAAAGAAGAATTTCTTCCGTTTACTATGCATAGCGTTATACTATTACATAGGTTATTATTATGATTGTTTACTGAATGTTTCTGCGTTAGCAATAACTGTTTCTAGATTTGTAGCGCTTAACTTCATTTGTTCTATTGCTTCTGGGATTTCTCTATTATAATAAGTTTCCCATTCTCTTCTTAAATCTATTGCCCAATCAGTTTCTATTTCATCTGGAATATTTTTCTTTATAGCTACTTCCAAGTTTTCTAACTCAGATTGTATTGTATTTATTATACTTGTTAACTGCGCAGCATCTTGTCTAGCTGCTTCAGTTCTAATACTTAATTTTTCATTTCCGTTCATAATTTTCCCTCCTCTATTATTTCATACTACTTCTAAGAGAATCTAACATATTTGTAAATTTAGTTCCTTTAATTCCTAAATATTGTTCTCCTTCATCAATTAAACTAGCAATCTTATTATAAGTTGCTTTTTTGTCTTCAAATTTAGTTTTTAATTCGGTTGCTAATGTTCCTTGAATATCACCACTTGTGATTTCATCCATAATTCTTGTTAATTTTGCTAAATTTGCTTTATAACTTTCTCCTGCATTTCCAAATGTGTTTTTAAATTTCTTTAATGCTTCTGAACTCACTTTAATTGTATCACCCATTATCATTCACCTCCTATTTTTTCCGAATATAACACATGATACCTCTTTATATTCTTATAAAATAATTATATTGTATTTATATTTGGTTGTCAACAAAAGACATGCCAATGACTGTAAAGTTTATCTATCTTTTACATATAATTTTATAGGTATATATAAACACATATTTTAATAGTTTGAATATTTTATATTAGATAGATTTATTAGTTGTTTATAGAAAGGAGGATAGATATGGATTGTAATGAGAATAATTGTTGTTTTTCTGATATATTAAAAACTATATTAATTTTACAAAAAAAGAGTTCTTTTATAGATAATAATACTGGTTGTGATAAACCTTATTTAGGACCTACTAATAATTCTACTTTTAATACTAGACCTATAACATTATTTAATTGTTCTACTGGTACACCTTGGTCTTTTGAATATACTGTAGGAGAAGTTACAGGAGAATCTACTGTATTTAGAGTTGAATCTTTAGATGATTGTTGTTGTACATGTAGATTATTATACACAGGAGAAGATGGAACATATCTTAATACTAATCAATTTGTAACAATAAATCTAAATTGTTGTGGTGCTATTAGATGTTTTACTGATACATTTGTTGAATTAGGATAAAAATAATCCACCTATGGTGGATTTTTATTTTATTTTAATATCTTTAATATCATTAATATTTATAATTTTATCTTCTAAAGTTACTATATTATTTTTAGTTCTAGTTATTATATAAGTATCATATACTTTATTATTAGTCTCTATTATTACTTCTTTATTATAAGAATAACCTTCTCCATTAAATATTATATTTAATATTTCTTTTATATTTTTATTAGATTTTTTTACATAATCCATTTCTTTATTATTATGTATATTTTTATCTATTTTATTCTGATATATTTTAGGTAATTTTTTCATAAACTATCTCTCCTTAAAATATTTTATGATTTTTAGATATAAAAATTTACTATTTTTGGTATAATAAATAACGAGGAGATACTTATGATTAAAAAGATAAACTTAAAAATATTAATTCCAATATGTTTACTTGCACTTATTAGTATAATTACTATATATTGTGCACTACCATATACATCTAAGAGTTTAGGGAATTTAGCTATAAAACAAGCTTTATGGTATATAGTTGGGATTGGTTTAGTAGTATTTTTAATGAAAATGAAGAATGAGTATTTATATAGACATACTACATTCTTATATATATTAGGTAATATATTGTTACTAGGATTATTGTTCTTTGCAGAACCTATTAATAATAGTAGATGTTGGTATACTATTCCTGGTATTGGTAGTTTTCAACCTAGTGAATTTATGAAAATATTTATTATGTTAATGTTAGCTAAAGTAATACATGATTTTAGAAGTGATTATACTAATCCTACTATTAAAGAAGAAGGAATGTTTATATTAAAAACTTTAGGTATTGTATTAATACCTTCTATACTTACTTTTTTAGAACCTGATACTGGATCTGTTATTATATATTTTATTATATATTTATCTATGATGTTTGTATCTGGTATTAGATTAAGATGGTTTATATTTGCTTTTTTAATTATTGGTTTAATTCTTGGTATAGTTTTAGGGTTATATTTCTTTAATGAAAAGTTATTTATAAATATATTTGGTACTGACTTATATTATAGATTAGATAGAATATTCGATTGGCATAGTGGATCTGGATTGCAGTTAGAGAATGCAAAAGCGGCAATTGGTTCGGCAGGACTTTTTGGACATGGTTTTAATAAAACACCTATATATTTTCCAGAAGCAGCAACAGACTTTATATTTGCTATATTAGCTTCTAATTTTGGTTTACTTGGTGTAATTATATTATTAGGTATTACTGCATATTTAGATGTTAATATAATTAATCTGGCTAAACGAAAAATTAATGATACAGATAAATATATATTGATAGGAATTGTTTCTATGTTATTATTTCAACAAATACAAAATATAGGTATGACTATTGGATTATTTCCAATAACTGGTATTACTCTTCCATTTATAAGTTATGGAGGAAGTAGTTTACTTTCATATATGTTAATAGTTGGGATAATACTAAATATATCTATGGAAAAATCTAGAAGATATAAATATAAATAAAAAAGACATTTACATGTCTTTTTAATTTAGATCTAAATCTAATACTTCTACTTCCACTTGATTACCATTTATATCAGTAGCTAATACTTTATTAGTTTCCTCTTTTTCATTGTTTTCTTCTTCAGATAGTTTTTTTTCTTTTTCTAATAACTTTTTAACTTTATCATTAAACTCTTTATATTCTTCTTGATCAAATCCTTTATATACTATTTCATTAATTTGATCATGATTAAATACTATTGATTCCCTACTACTTATAATCCCTTCTGGATACATACAACCAGAATAATCATATGTATTATTTGGATGTTCTATAGATTTAATTAAATAACCTGTTATCATTATTTTTTTAGATCCACCCTTTAATAAACATACTGTTCCAATTGGTAAAAATTTATCTTCCATAAATATATCTCCCTTTTATATACTTTTTCCATTCATAGATTCTTTTATTTTTTCTTGTTTCTCATTTAACATTCTTATAAATTCCATATCTTTATAAGAACCTGATTCATATAATTCTTTATTCTCTATAAGATTTTCTTTTAAAGCTTTTAATAATTCTTCACAATTCATTTTAAAAGTTGCTGTTCCTGATTTTTCAGCTTCTATTTGATATTCTATATTATCTAAAATATTTAATATATCTTCTGATGATTTATCAGTTTTCAAAAGCTCTTTTATTGTATCAAAAGTCATTTTATCTAATTCTATTTCTGGACGTGAATTATGTATTCTATAAATTGCTTCCATAATTAATTTTGAATTTGGAATTTCATTTCCTTTTTCATCTACTTCATCCATTTGATATACTGGATATCCACATAAAAACTCATCTAATTGATTATGATCAAGTGCTAAGTCTAATTTTTTAGTCGCTAAAAGACTTGCACGAAATAAACTATTCATAATAATTCCTCCTTATATATTATTCTGCATACCCTTCTGTGGCTGTATCTAAACTATTTTGTGCTATTAGGTACCCAATTTTTTCTTTGACCTTTTCATACTTATCATATGTTAATTGTTTTATTTGATTTATTTCTGTTTTTATTAATTCTTTTTGCTTACCTTGAGATAAATTATTCCATGCATCATTACCATTTTTTCTTATATATTTTCTTCTTGCTTCATATGTAGCAAGTTCTTTTCTATTTTTAAATTGTTTAGTATTACCTATCACTTCTTTTTCTGATATGCTTTTATCATATTTAATAACCTCATCTGGATATTTATCTAATATTTCTTCCATACTCATATTTTCAACTTCTGGATGTTTTTTAGCTATTTTTTGTTCTATCTCAAATTCTTCATATAGAGCTGATCCTTCTTCACCTACAATACTTTTAACAGTTACATCACCACTAACTTCTACACTACCAAGTCCACCAAATGTACTTATAACACCTTTATTAATCCATATTTTATTTACTATTTTTTCGAAGTTTTCCCAACTAAGAGAACCTGCTTTGTAACTATTGTTAGCATATTTTATAAAACTGTATGCTTCTAAACCTACTGCATTTCTCCATGAATATGGATTAGCAAGTGTTTCTTTAAAACCTTGTTCAAATTGATATCTACCTTCTGCAGTTCTTAAATTATATACTTTTTTAGCACTAGTAGACACTATATCACCAATAGAACCTTTACCATTATTTAAAGCTACTTCTGCTCCTGCTGCATAAAGTTCACTATAAAAATATGATGTTATTGTTCCTCCAAAAGCATCTATTGCAGCTTCATCATTAAACTCTCCATTATGTTTTACTGTTTCTGAACCTGCTTCTTGAACACCAACCAAAGCAAAACCAACAGGTCCTCCTACTGCAATTTCTACACCTTCTATAGGTCTTTGAATAGCTTTTGACATAGGTTTAGTATATTTTTTTAAAGCTGATTGATTAAGTAAATCACCTGTTGAATCGGCTGTTACCCAATCTTTTACACCTTGATCTATGCTTTCTGCTGCTTCTTCACTAAAAAGTGATGCAATACCAGAAACTAATCCTCCACCTAATGTAACTACACCATCACCTAGATTCTCAACAGCTTCAAGAACTGGTCTTGTAATAAAATCCATTAGTCCAATAGAAAGAGAGGCTTCTTCTAATCCATTTTCTGATCCAAACATGTATTCATAATTATCACCTTTGGATTTATCTTCTCCTGCTTTTACTATACTAATTTTATGTTTTTGGAATTTAGATTTACTTACATCAAATTCATATTCTCCACTTTTAAAAGTCCCTAGTTTTTTACCATCAACATATACATCATATTTTACATTAGTATCTACAGTCATTGGAATTTTTCTTTCTTGTTCTAGTTTTATATTTAATTTATTCCAACTTTTACTATTAACACTTGATTCAGTAAATCTTTTAGTTGGAGTTTTTTTATAATCTTTTTTAGTATCATTTTCTAATTTAAATTCTTTTTGTTTATAGGACGTTTTTTTAGTCTTTTTATCTGTTTTTTTAAAATTTACTCTTTTATTATTAAATGATGTCATAATAAAACCTCCTATTCTATCTTTATAATATAATTTTATCATATATTTTATATAATAAAAAAAATTATCACTATAAAGTGACAACTTTTGTAAATATTAATAATCATATGTTAATTGATCTTCTTTGTTTGTTTCTTCTGTTTCATAACCTTTATCTGTTAAAAAAGAGGTTTCTGAAATCAGTTTTCCATTATTGTCATATTCACATATGTATCCTCTAAATGCTTCATTTTCATCTTCAGTTGCATTACCATCGGCATCATAATAATATATTTCTTTTTTATTCTCCATGATTTTCACCTTCATAACATAAATACGGATATTGTTTTTCTAATATTTTATATCTATTTGGATATTTTTTTTGATATTTTTCACTACCCATCATTTTTAAATTTGCAACTGATTCAGCATAATCTTCACTATATTGATGTTTCAATTTTTTAAAAGATCTATATGCATAATTACTACTCCACTTATGATCTTTTTCACAAGCTTCTTTCCATTCTTTAGAATCAGATTTTTTATATTTTTGATCTACAATATGAGCTACTTCATGATAAATCGTTCTTTTTACTTTGTTATGTTTACTTACCCTTACATCATATAGACTTATCTTTTGTAGATCTTCAGTAGCTTCCCCTACAATATGTTTATTCTTGCTATTATTTGGATGATCACTATATGAAATAACAATTGTATCTAATTTTCCATTATCATGATCTGGAATATCTTTTTTTACTCTTCTCATAGTTGCAGCTACCATACGCATATTATTTAATGTAATAAGACCACCAGTTTGGCAAAAGTATATATTTCCATCATCTGCTATATAACTATCACATTCAATTGTTTTTGCTTTACTTCCATCACCTATTTCAACTTCATTAACTCCATAATATTTAAAACCTTTACCAGAAAATATAAATAACTTTCTTTTTATCTCATTTATTTTTTCTTTAGAGATATTCATATATCCATCATTTTCGTCATATTTTTTAACTATATCTTTTAACTCATTTCTTATATCTTTATTTGTTAAATTTGATGGCAAAGTTTTTTTATGATCTAAAATAGCTAAGTAATCATTTATTTTGTCATTAAAGTCTTCTTCCATTCCATCTATTAAACCTGTTGGTTCTAATAGGTCTACTGCAAATGTTTCTATCTCATTAGTTACTTTTTCAAAAAAATTCATATTTTTTGTATTTGGTTTTTCAAACATTGATTTTTTAGCTGTTTTAAAATTTATTCTTTTATTATTAAATGATGGCATAATAAAACTCCTATTCAGATAATTTATTTTCTAAATCCGGTATTATTTCGTTAGATAGTACATTTTGTACTGAATCAATTAGATCACTATATTCAACAAATCTATCTTCAAATATGATATGTTCATTAATAGTAAATGTATTTTTCATATCACCTATAACATATTCATTATAATTAACAAAAATATTTATACGATCTATTAATTCTTTAATATCTACATATAATTTTTGATATTCTTCTTTTGTCATATATATCACTAACCTTCTAATCTTTCAATATTTTCTCTAACCATATTAGTTGTTTCTTCACAGTAATTACTTAAATCATTATATAAATTTTCATTAGTTTTATTTACTGTTTTCAATTGATTTATTATTCCATTATTATATTCATTTATACTAGTAAATAAATTAGAGATGCAATACTTAATTAATTCATCAAAATTTAATTCTAATTTATTAATCAATTCTTTTTGATCATCAAAATATACTTTATTCTTTTTATTTAGTATAGCAATTTCTATTTCATCAAAAATAATTCTCCCACCTATCTTATATTTACTATTATAATCTAATTGATTTGTTAATACATTATCAAATTCTTCTTTAGTTAATATTGAATTTAAGTCTTTTTCTATTAAACCGGTTTGTTTATATTTTTCTTTTATTTTATCTTGAATATTTTCTATATTTGTTTTTACTTTTGTTATATTTTTCTTTGTATCAATTATTTTATTATTTTTATCATATGAAGAAGTGTTACCAAATTCATTATATTTAATAATTGCTTTATTTATTTTATCAGATAAATTATCAAATTTTTGAATTATATAATCTTCTTTATTTGGATCATATTCAATATTATTTCCAATATCAGAATACTTTTCTATTACTCTTGATAATGTTTTAATAGAATTTTCTAATCTAGCGATATTATATATATTAACTAATTGATTATTATTAACTAAACCAAAAAATTCTGGATATTTATTATCTTTCCAGTATTTCATCATATTATTATATCCATACTCAATCGTTTTGTGATTTTCTTTATATGAATCTAATAACTTTGATAATATTGCCACATGTTTTTTGGCTTCTTTTACATTAATCTTAGTCATAATATCACCATTTTTATAAATATATAGCAACTAAATATATCTTTAGTTGCTATAGATTCAGAAAAATAGTTTTCTGAATTAATTATTAATTTAAATTACCAGTATTAGTATCAATTAAGTTATTATCATTCTCATCAACTATACCAGTTGCTTTTTCGAATCCGTTATGTAATTCATTATAATATTCTGAGAACTTTGTAACAGCTTTTCTAATAGCAGCAACTACTGCTGAAGTTTCATTTTCACCAAAAACATCTAGTGCTTGAACTGCTCCTGGTAATGAATTAAGTTCAGAAATTGCACTTTTTGCACCTGTTGCAAATGTGTTATATATTGGTTGAATCTTAACTCCTTCTTTAATACCATGTTTACCATTACCATTTTCTTCATCAATTTGATCTAAAGTATTTGCATTAAAACTTAAAGGTGTAAATTCAATTTTTGAATAACTCTCATGATTACGTTGTGCATGATTTCCTATATTAGTATTTAATGCTGAAATTTTTTCTTGCATGCGAGCATTATAATCTCTTTGCAACTCTGTTATAGCTTCTTTTGCCTTTCCACTAAATTCTTTTGCTTCTACTGAACCCCAAGCATCTCCTGCTTCTGTAGCAAAAGTACCTAAAGAGTTACTAAATTTTGATGCAAAATCTCCTAAGTCTTGTGTAATTCTATTAGCCATTGGATTTACTGCATTTGGATCTATTTCTGCCATTTTATCACTCTCCTTAATTATCAAATAGGTGGCACCCTATCTAATTTAATTGTAATTTATTGTTTTGTCATAGTCAACAATTAAGTGATATAAATTGTAAAATAGTGTCAATTATTTGAATAGTAAAACTATTTCAGTAGAATTTCTAATATTTGTATCTTTAACCACTATATTATTTTTATAAATTTCTGATGTGGTTTTATTTATTAATATTGGATCATCTTTATCTAATATTTCATCTATACCAATTAAATCACTTATAGATTTTACTACTAGTTTTTTTATCTTCCATATTTGTTCATTTATAGGTATGAACATATCAAAATCAAAATCTATTTCTGGGACAATCAATTTTATTAATACTTTGTCATTCATCATCATCACCTAAATTCATCTTTTCGAATTCAATTAATTTTATTATCTTATATTGTCCTTCATTAATATAGAAACCAATATTAGTAGGAACTTCTTTACTTAACTCTTTAGAATAACTAGAAATTTTTAATACACTCTGATCACTTACTCCATGCCCTACATAAATACCACTTGCATCAAAATATTTTTTATACCAGTCATCATACAAGTATCCTTTTAATTGAGATGCACTATCAAATACTACTAATGATATATTTTCATATTTTTGTAGTAAATCTGTAATTCTATCCATACTACTGATTGAATCTATAAATTTAGAAACACTATATATCATAATTACTATATTAGTATTCTTTTTAGTTTTTATTGTTTTATCTATATAATTGTTTAATTTATCTACTATGTTGTCAAAATCTCCATAGTAATAATTATTAATACTTTTACCAAATTTTTCTAATTCTTTCTTTGGATCAAATATAACTAATGTTGTATTTTGTAACTTTTTAAATTCTGTAGCTAAACTAACTGCAAAATTCTTTAAATAATTTATATTGATAGATGTAACAGTTGTACCTTTTGTTATTGTAAAATCATGTGTCACTACCGATAGTGTTTTTTGATTTATACCAATAGGCATTTTACTAATATCAGTTATTTTATCTTCTACATAATCTATAGTAACTTGTTCTGGTAACGTTGGAATATGTTTAGCTTTTGGATTAGTGTTATTATTTAGTTTTTTACATTCTTCTATTATATATTTGTTTGTTTCTTGATCAGGATTAGTTATAGATGCAGTTTGGAACTCATGTAATACACCTTCATCCTTATATAATCCTCTTCCAATCATATCTCTAGGAACTATTTTCTTCTTAGCTGGTAATATTGATGCATAATCATAGGAATCTTTTAATCTCATTCCATAGATATTTCCAAAATTTTGTGCAATTCTATTAGTAATTGAATTAACACCTGTTGCAGTTGCAATAAATATAATTCCATATCTTTCTGAATCTCTGACATATTTTGGTAAGTTTTCAAAAAGTTTTTGATCATTTTCATTTATTGAATCATAGTTATTTAAAATTATAATTTTTAATGGTACTACTTTATCACTATTTTTTTGGTAATTTTCATAACTACCACCATATTGAGCAAATAGTTTTTTTCTTTCTTTGATTTCATCAGAAATCATTTTAAATAAATTATTATATTTTTCATCATCACCTAATGTTACTATATCACCTATATGTGGAGCATCTATAAATTTATATGATGATTGTGAACCATAGTCTAAAATATAGAAATTAATATATTCAGAACTATAATTCTTAATAGTTGAATATATTATACTATCAAGGAATTGTTCTGATTCTTCACCTTCTCTACTATAGATAATAGTATTTCCTTGTTTTAAGTAATTATACTCAAGTAGTCCTTGTTCTTGTTTTTCTGGAGCATCATATTCACCTATGATTGCTTTTATATTATTGTTATCAAATGTTAAATTATATTTCTTAATAAGATCATCTACTAAAATTACTTCTGGTATATTTTCTAACCATAATCTCTTAGTCATCTTATTTTGTTGTTTTGCAGTTTTAATTATTTCATCCATAACTGCAGATATTTGTTCTCCTTGTTCTTCTACTTTTTTTGTATTACTACTACCTGCTTGAATACTTTTATAAATCATTCCAATATCATCTATAAAGTTAACACTCTTATCTACTTGTTTTACTATTTGATCTGCAGGATAATATTTGGCTCCACACCAAGCTGATTGTCCTAGTGCAAAGTATTCATCATATCCTACTTGCAAGTAGAATCTTCCTGCTTCTTTTAAAGCTGCAGCATCTGGTTTCTTTAACATTTCATTAGAATCACTAGCATCTTGAACTTTTAAACATACATGGAATTTAGCATTTGACCAAATTTGATCATTTACTACACCACTTGGTTTTTGTGTAGCAAGTATCAAGTGTACTCCTAAGGAACGACCAATACGTGCAATACTTATTAAGTTATCCATAAAGTCAGGTTGTTGTGATTTTAACTCTGCAAACTCATCACAAATTATAAATAAATGAGGAAGTGGTTCTTCAACTTTACCTTCATTATAGAATTGTTGATATTTATAAATATCAAGTGTACTTTCACCTAATTCATCTCTTACTTTATTAAATATTTTTTGTCTTCTTTGAGCTTCACTTTCAATACTAACTAAAGTTCTATCCATTTCAGCTTTATCTAAGTTTGTTATAGTACCTGCTAAATGAGGAAGTCTTATACCTGTAGCTTGGTTTTCAAAAGCATATGCTAAACCTCCACCTTTGTAGTCGATTAATATAAATGCTACTTCATCAGGACTATAATTAATACACATTGATAATACCCATGTAATAATAAATTCTGATTTACCAGAACCAGTCATACCAGCTATTAAACCATGTGGTCCATGGAATTTTTCATGTAAATCTAAATACATATAATTACCATCTTCACCAACACCAATTTCTGCTTTTAAACTTTGTGTTGTATCGCATGTATTCCATCTGTTTAATATATTTAATTGTTTTACTTTACCTACCTTTTCCATTTCTAAGAATGTAATTGATTCAGGTAGGTTAGCTTGTCCTTCTTCATTATCAAATTCAATAGGTATATTAGATACTTTACTAGTTAAATCCATCATATTAATTGTATAATTAATTTCATCATGGAATAATCTTTGTTCTTGTTTTTCATAAGAGTTTTCTAAAATACCAGATGTTTTATCCCCTAATGATATAAAGTCATTACATCTACTAGGTAAATTCTTTAATTTGTTTTCTATAAATAATATACTGAACCCCATATTATCTTCTGTTTCTGTTACTTCTTTGATAAAATCAAAATGTTTTATTTGAGAATAATCATCAGTTATTATTAAATAATATGGTTTTTGAATATCAGTTTCTTCTTTTATAGGTTCTTTATTACTTAATACATAAGATAAATAAGCACACAAATTACTAGCACTTTCTGGATTGTTTGAGAAAAATCTAATAGTTTTATCATTACTAAAGTTATGATTAGTATATTTTAAATAATCCCATCTATATTCATTTTCTTCATTAGTAAATACTACTATTTTTAAATCTTCATAACTATAGAAAGCAAGTAATTGTGTTATTAAATTATTTACAAAATAAGTAGTCTTTATTTTAGTACCCATTACTGCAGTAAATCTATTTTCAAATAAAGAATATCTTAATGGTACATTTTGAATATATTTGTATTTATTTAATAGTTTTAAAGCATTATCTTTTAATATATCTTCTTCTGTAGTAAAACCTTCTTCTGGCCATCTTACATTTATATCTAGAAGTTCATTACCCATACCAATTCTAACAACCAAAAAGTCATTCTGGTCTACTCTTTTATTCCAGAAATTTGTTGTCCTATTTAAAATTATTTTACTACATTCTTCTGTAGTTATTATGTTTTCTATAATTATTTCTTTTTGTAAATTAGTTTCTTCTTGTAATTCTTTTTCTTTTTTTCTTAGATACTCATTATATTTTTTTATAAGTTCTCGTCTTTGTTTTTCTTTTAATCTTTTGTTATACCAATTGGTTATAATTGGCCATAATAACATAGAAAGTAGCATAGCCCCTGCCATTAATATTTGTGACCAACTTTCCCCAAATGATGATTCTCCTGAAGCGATTTTTCCAAAAGTACTAGCGAGTGTTACAACAGACATAATACCCATTGTCATCATTGGACCAATAGTTAATATAAATGGTAATTCTTTTTCTTTATTACTATTTGGTGGTTGGCTAAATTCTATTTCTTTAGTTTCTATTATTCTTCTAATTCTAGGTGATTTAGAAAAATAATCTTCTTCTGTATATAAAACATCATCTTTAAATTCTACTTCTTTTGGCTCTTCATCTTTTGGAAAACTATAACTAAATATATTAGCAGAGTCTTCTCTAACATTTACTTTTCCATTAGGATTATTTATTAATACTAAATTGTGTAAAAAAGTTATTTTTAATCCACATAGATCTATTTTATCTCCATTTCTTAAATAATACTTAGGAGTGCTTAAAGATCTCTCATTTACATATAATAATCCTGCTTCACTAGTTTCTAATATTAAATTATTATTCTCACTATATACTTTTATTTCTATATTACCAAGATATTCACAATTATAATTAATATTGGCTGTTTGTCTATTACTAATAACCATATTAATATCATTATTAAAACTATATGTTTGAATAGTATCGTCAAATATTTCACTAGTATATAATAAATAGTTTTTATTATCTCTTCTTACAATATAAAAACTATTTGGTACAAATTTAGTTTCTTTTACTTCATTATTGTCACTTATGATTTTAACATATTCAGTAGAATATAATACCCATCCTTGATCAGTAGCTTCTACATTTATTAATTTAGCTTCTTCATCTTCTTTTTCGTCAAAACTAAAACTACCTGAAATTTCTTGAGGTAGTGAGAAATTTAATATTTTACCTTGTAAATACAATTGTATCCTCATAAGCTCCAACCCTTTATTATTATCTATATATATAATAACATAAAAATAAAAAAAAAGAAATGATTATTTCATCACTTCTTCATATACTTCTTTTAGTTTTTTACCTATATTATTTAAAGATCTTTCTTCTGCTACTTTATAAGCTTCTTTATGTAATGAAGGAAGCTCTTTATTCATTATTTTTTTTATTTTTTCTTCAAATTCTTTTAATGATTTTGCTTTATAAACATTTACTCCATCTTTTAACCAACCACTAAATACTGGAATATCTCTTACTATAGATGTAGTCTTACAAGCACAAGCTTCTAATATTGGTATTCCTTCTGTTTCTTCATGAGTTGGGAACATAAATATATCACAAGTATGTAAAGCATCCTTAATCGTTTGTCTACTTACAAAACCTGCAAATATTAAATTAGGTAGTTTTGTTTTAACAGCTTTTTTTACTTTATTAGTAGCAATAGCTAGCGAACTATGTCCAAACCAAATAAATTTATATTCAGGCATTTTTTCTGCTAATTTAACAAAATCTACTATACCTTTTCTTTCTATGTATAAACCGATTCCTATTATTACTTTATCTGTTTTCTTTAAATTATATTTTTCTCTAAATCTTTTTTCAGAGCCTTTATCATTCTCAAAATAATCTAATTCTATACCATTAGATATATCATATATTGGTTTTTCTATTCCATAACTTTTTAATAATTTCTTTGAATATGGAGTTGGTGTTATAATTACATCTCCTAAGTTATAACACTTTATAATCCATTTTTTAAATGCTGGAGATATTTGTCTACTAAAAATAAATCCATCTTTAAAATCTTCTTCTGTAGAATGTGCATGATATACTACTTTTTTACCATTACGTTTAGCTTTTTTAGCTAAATGATATGATTTAGGACCATAATAGTTTATATGTACTATATCATAGTCATTATCTTTTATATCATTTGTATATTCTACACCTACAGATTTTAAAGCTTTTCTTTGATGTTTTATAGCTTTACCTAAACCACTCTTAGCAAATAATTTTTCTCCTTCTGTATAAAGTAATACTTTCATATGTTCCTCCAATATGTAATTATATTATTTTTTTAATTTAGCCATCATATTAGCAGTAGTTTTTAATTTACCATGAGCTAATATATATAAATTTATAATAAATACAAAGAATATTATTATAAATATATTTGATTTTATAAAACAACAATAATCATACACAGTATGTAGGATTATTGGTATTAATAAACTTTTAATCTTATTAATTCTTTCTGATTGTTTGTTACCAGCTACATTATGGAATTTAGCCATTGCTAAATAATAACCCATAAATATACCATAACAAACATGTCCAGGAACTGATAATAATCCCCTATATATACTAACAGCTACAGTACCATCACCAATTATATATAATATGTTTTCTAAACAAGCAAAACCTAGTGCTACAAATACTGCATATACTATCATATCATACATTTCATCAAATTCTTTATGATTATAGCCAATTAGATAAGTAAAAATCCATTTACTTAATTCTTCTATAAGTGCAATACAGAAGAAAACATGTATAAATAGATTAATAGGATTTAAATTAGATTCATCTATTCCAAATATAGGAATAAAATTATCAATAACTAAACTAATTCCTACTGTTATTATAGCAGCCATAATTCCCAGTATAAAAAAACCTAATAATAGTTTCTTTGGTTCTTTATTTTTATCTTTACTATAAACATATCTACCTAATAATATTACTGGTAATATAGCTAGTATTAATAAAAAAACTATCATATTTCCTCCCTTTTATTCTCCCTTATAAAATATAGATACTACTTTTGCAAATTCATAAAGTATTATATTACTTTTATTAATAGCAAAACTTTTACCTAAAGCTTTACCTCCTATAGTTAAACTAGATATAATTCCTGTTACTATTAGTGTTGTTAGTAAAACACTAAATGAATATGTTTTAACTAATATAGTTACAATAGCAATTCCAGAAGCACCAGATATTACTCCACATATATCACCTATAACATCACAACAGAAACTAGATACTTTATCAGCATTCTTTTTAAACTTAACTGCTACTTTAGAAGCTCTTACTTTTCTAGAACTCATAGAATGAAATATCTTTTCATCACTAGCAGTAACAGATACTCCAATTATATCAAATAATATTCCTAAAAATATAAATATTAAAGTTACTATAATACTAATAAGTAATGTAGTGTTTTTAATACTTATTTCTGATATAAAAGATAGAGAAACTGATAATACAAATGAAATAATTAATATAGTTAAAATCCAACTCCAATTAATTAATTCTTTTTTTCTAGTTTGAGATTTTAATTTTTTTAATTCATTATTCTTCGGTTTTCTTTTTTTGTTCATACTCTCTCCTTGTAAATATTATATCACACTTTTTTTAAAATAAAAAAAGACAAAGTCAAACTTTGTCTAATATATTTGATTGGCGATCACTTGGTAAACTTTGGGCCTTAGGTCAAGCAGGATTTCCCTAACTTCTACATAATCGTTACCAATTATGCGGTTCCCCATTTCTAGAAGTTAATACAAATTCTGTATGGCTTGATCACCACTTAGTACCCACTGCAATCCCAAATGACGTCACTCTAGGAGATTTCCCCACCAAACTTTATTACTAATCCTTTTTTGCAAAAGTGATTTCATAACGCAGTCCTTATACAAGTCGGCCTACTCATATAAGAAAGATCGTTAATCCCAAGACTTTCACTCAAGACAAGCTACGCTGTACATAACTTTCGCCACAATACAGGTTTAATCCTATTTCGTAATAAGTCATAGGCTTACCACAATAATAGGTCTCCACGGAAGTGGGTCCTTCTCTATATGCCTTTACAGAGGGCCCAGTATCCTCATCTTCAGCATTCACCCCAAACTGGGCGTATGAAGCAAACACCAAAGGTTTCACAGATATGCTCTTTAATGGTTGTTTATTCCCATCCTCGTAATAAAGTAATTGACTAGAATAGTGTGCCATCATCAATTACGCGTATAATTATACCACTTTTTTAGCAAAATGTCAAGTTTACACTACTAATATATGAGTAAAAAAAAGATTTATTAATCACTTAATAAATCTTTGTGTTTATCTGCAAAAAGAATCATAGCTTTATCAAATTCTTCTTCATCATCTAATCCAACTAAGTAATCACCTTGTACTTTTCTAATAGCAAGATCTTTTTCATCATCTTCCTTGGATAGGAATACATACTTATTTCCATCTTTTTCTATTTCGTCTATTATTATATATTCATCATTTCCTAGTTTTACAATTTCTACTTCCATTGTTTTGTTTCTCCTTTTTCACTATCATTGGCCATTTCTTGAGAGGTTGCATCTTGATATTCAAACATCAGTGATACATAGTCTGGATTACCATTAGAAGTTACATAATTATTTTTTAGTAAATAATCATCATAATCTTTATAATTCATTGATTTCATGATTTTATCAAATGATTCTCTATCTACTACTTTTTTTATACCATATACTTGATATGGATTCAAATTTCCCAATTTTTTCCAATCATCTTCATTATATTCAATATATGAACCATCATCACCATTTTTTGGTATAAAGCCTTTTTCTTTTAAAAATTCTTTAGTTTTGTTTTTTCCATACTCATCAATTTCTTCTTCAGAATTACCTTGATGGTAATTTCTAAATTCTGATTCTTCTTCTATATTTGAGTTTTCTTTAATATCTTCAAAACTTCTCCTCACATACTTAGAATTAATTAACGTTATTGCTGCTGCTGTGGCCATAAAAATCAAAAGCCTTACACCAATTTTTTTTAATGTTTTTTTTACTTCTCTTTTATTTTCATCTTTTTTGTCTTTTCCAATACTATTCTTTTTTGCATTAAAAGATATGATTTTATAATCTTCATCACTCATAATTAAACCTCCCTATTTTACTATTCTCCTACTGCAGCTGCTTGCGCTGCTTTTCGAAGATCATCATAATCTTCTGTATCAAAAATTCCATCAATTATTGCATCTAATTCTGGATCAGTTGTCTTTTTAATTGCTTTTTCTTCTAGATATTGAGCTATTCTAGCACCCATTCCATCTTCTAAATGTACACCATGTCTAGCGGCACAAGCTTCTGCAAATCTTGCAACTGCATAAGTTTCTCCAGCTGCTATCAATGAGTGCAATATTGCTTTTCCTGTACTTGCTGTTCTATCTCTTTTTGGTAATGCTGCCACTGCTACACCACACCAACTATCGACTGAACTTGCTGCTACTATAGGTAAACTGTAACCAAAATTTACACCATGTTTGTAGAAAAATTGTTTATATCCGTGTGGATCTTCCTTTTGAAACTCATCAAGAATATACATTCTTTCATAATCATCAATTGTAAGTCTTCCACCACTAGCCCAGTATCCTATTTGATCTCTAAAAGACTCCATTCCATCCCAAGTTCCCTTTACAAATGTATCCAATGATTTTTTGAATGTACCGTCATCATTTTTCATCTTTTTTACATATTCATTTGCTTTATCTCTTCCAAGTTGTTCGGTAATTATTGAATCCATTTCACTTAGATATTGTTCTGCGGCATCTTTTCCTTCTTTTTCTAGTAAATATAAATACATTTTTACATACTTATGGTGTTGTTTTCTTACTTCATAGATTTCTTCTTTACTGATATGTTTTTCTGAAGCTTCTCCAATCGATTTTCCTACACTACGTGCAATAAGTTCATCTGTCCAAGTAGTATTGTTTGTACCCCTTTCATCTTGGGCCATTTGAGCGTATATAAATTGATCTTTATTCCATTTTTCTTCATCTTTCGTTAATTTTTTTAACATTTTATCAGTTACTTTAAAGTCTTTATAGTCTGCTCTATCTTCAATTATATCATATAATGCTTGACATTTATATTTTTTGTATGTAGTTATATTCTTTGTGTTAGCTACATAACTAGCAAAAAGCTTTTCTAAACCAGAACAAGAATTATTTAGTTTTGTTAATTCATTTGACCAATATTTATATTCTGCATATCCTTTTGGTGCTTCTATTGTAGAAAAACTATATGCTGGTGCTGTGCCTGCTTCTTGTTCAACTCCATTATTAGTATTTTGACTGTTTCCTGACACTGATGTTCCTGAATTGTTTTTGTTTTGTAGTGCCTTTTCATATGCTTCAAATTCAGGAATTTTATCTCTAACTTCATCTAAATGTCCTTGTATAAAATAATATGCTCCCACTACAGTTGTTCCTGCATCGCTATTAGTATATTCTTGAAAAAAGTTTTCTTGTGTATTTGGGTCACTAAATGAGTATTTATACTCCTTTATACTGTTTATATTATTTTGTGCTACTTCAATTTTATCATCAAAAGCTATTTGTGTATGATCATATTCTTTTTGTTCTTCTTTAGTTAATAGTTTATAATTGCCTGATCTATCTACTTCTTTTGTTGAACTTACATTGAAAGTTTCTGGTTGTGATTCTTTTTTTGATTGAACTGGTATTTTTACAATAGTTCCATCTTTTTTCTTAATTATTTTATATACTCCTGTATTTTTTGTTGAATTATCTTTTAATGTAACCTTTATTTTTTTTGCACTTTTCTTTGATTTAACATTTTTAAAATTTACTTTTTTATTATTAAATGATACTGTCATAATAGTCTCTCCTATTTATATACTTCTATTATAATTTTATCATATTTTTATATTTATTATATAAATTATAGTTTATAAGTGACAATTTATGTAAAGAAAAAGAGCTTAAGCTGCTCTTAATCTAGACACATATCCATTTATTCTAGTTGCCCATACAGGACTTTCTGCATATCTTGGTCCAATTGTTTCTATTGTTTTTAGACCTCTAGAATAGAAATTATTATATAAATTAGTTATCATACCAATTATACCTGCATCTACTGATGGGAATGCTTGATATGATCCACAACCTGATCCTTTTTGTCCACCAAAGTTGTGACAAGTACGAGCTATATGACTACAAGCTCCTTGTGAACATCCAGTTTCGTGTAACATTATAGCTGTCGCAACATAAGGATCTACACCTAATTCTATACATTTTTTAGCTATTAACATACCTTTTCCAGCTAATTCATTACTTAAACTACGATTTAGTTTATTAGCTAATTCTTCCATTGTCATTTTTTCATACACCTCTACCCTTGGGGGTACTGTAACTGATGATGGTGCAATTTCCATTTTAACTTCTTGTACGTTTGTATCTTTTACTACATCTTTTTTATTATCTGTTTTCTTTATTATTCCACTTGTAGATGTAGACATATCTTTTATATTAACTTCATTATAATTAGTTACTAGTATATCTTCATTACCTGAGTAATTATTACTTTCTAATGTCAAAGCAATAGATATCATTCCTACTGCTACAGTAGCAAGAACGGAACTAATGACTTTACCTTTTTTCAAATAAATTCACCTCATTTGTTCGACATTATCAATTCTATACCATTTAGAATATAATGTCAAATTTTCTGGGTATTTGTCTATCTAATTCTAAATGTTAAAGGAGCTAATTTATATACTGCAAATAGTGCTATTCCTATATAAATAGTTGTTGTTAAAACACCAATTATAGAAAATATTAAAGCTGATGTTATAACTCTAGTTAATAAGTATGAAACTAAGTATGTTAAAAATATTACTACAGTATAAGTTATACTCTTTACTTTCATATATTTATTATATGGTTGTAATAAATAATAAATAACTAAGTAATGTACTGAGAAGAATATACTAAGTGATATTATAAATATTGGTATAGTTATATAGTTTATTATATTAGTAGTTCCTCCAGTTAAAAATAACACTACTACTACTCCAATAGCCATTACTAATCCTGGTATTAAATTTATCTTAGTAATTGTAATTAATCTCTTTTTAAATAAATTTAATATAACTTTTGGTTCTTTATAAAAGTTAAATGTTAACATAGCATGATCACAATTATAAAACATAGCTTGTGTTAGAATTGCTCCTCTATTAATAAAATACATTATTATAACTGCCCATGATAATCTGGTTAATATATATTCATTTATTAACTTACCACTATTATGATCAAGTTTTGCTATTACTATACATGCTATAGTAATTAACCCTACTGCATAAGCAAAATTCTTTGCACTTCTTAATAATATTTCTTTATGTCTTTCAAAGAATATTGTATTAAATAAATCATATCCTTTTTTATTTTTTGTCTTCTTACTATTAATAACTATATCTTTAGATTTAACTTCTACTACACTTTGTCTATTATAATCTTTATCAGTTTTTTCACTCATTACTCTATTTAGAGTATTTAATTTCTTATATATTAATTTATAATCTTTTACTTTACTTAAATAAATATAAGAAAGTATTGCGATTGGTATAAATACTATAGTAGTTATTAATACATATAAATAACTAATACTTATATGTATTATAGGTAATAAAGTTATTCCAATAAATAGTAATAATATTATCCAATACATTACTAAATTACTAACCATAAATACCTTATATTTTTTATAAAACCATATATTTATAGATTCTCCTATTATTCTACATAATAATGTAAATAAAGCTAGAGTAAATGCTATTTTTATATTAACTATTAATAATAAAACTAAGAAATTAACAATAAAACTAGGTACTGTACTTAAAAACAGGTCAGATTTTAAATACTTTTTAGCATCCATATTAAATAAAATTATAGAAAAGTATTTCTTAGTAGAAGTAGATAATAATTTATTATTTACATATATACCTAGTATAGCTAATATAAAATATATATGTATAAATGTATTTGTTTTACTATGTTTATTTATATAATAAGCTATTAGATAAATAACAAGTATATATAATGCTTTAAATACTACTATTCTTAATGTAGATAAAATTAAACTTAATACTCTAATAAAACCTTTTAATACTTTATTTTTATATATAGAATTATCTACAAATAAATCTTTAAATATTGGAGCTTTCTTTAAAGTATATATAAAAGAGTTTATAGCATAATTAATATCTATTTTTAGAGACATTCTTAATGTATTAAACATTTTCTTCATCCCTTAAATTCTTAATAATTTTATCTTTATACTTCTTAGTATTTAAACTTTTCTTCTCTATAAGTTCTAATTCTTTATTATTTAATATAACTATTTCATCACATAGATCTAGAGCTATTTCTAATATGTGTGTAGAAAATATAATTATATGTTCTTTTTTTATACCTTTTAATAATTTCTTCATATCTTCTTGTACTACTACATCTAGAGAAGTTAAAGGTTCATCTAAAAGTATTATTTTTGGAGATGAAATTATATTTATAAGCATTTGCATTTTATTTTTCATACCATGAGAATATTCTTTTAATAATTTATCTCTATCTTCTTTATCTATTTTAACCATATCAAAATACTTATCTGTTGTTTTTATATCTTTAATATTATCTTTATTTACTTCTAAGAAAAATTCTAAAAACTCTCTAGCAGTTAAAAACTCTGGTACTGTTGGTGTAGATATAACATAACCAATATCTTTTGTATTTAGAGTGTTTTTACCATATTCATTTTCCAAATAAAACTTACCACTATCTATATCTATATCTTCATTAATAGCATTAAATAATGTTGTTTTTCCTGCACCATTTCTACCTATTAATCCATATATTTTACCTTCTTCAAAAGTAAAATCTATATCTTTTAATACTTCTTTTTTATCATACTTTTTATTTAAGTTCTCTATTATTAATTTCATAAGTACCTCCAATATAATTATTATAACAAAAAAAAGTAGATTTTTAAATCTACTTATTCTTTAGAATATAGTTATATGAATCTTTGCACATTCTTTCAATGTCATATTTAGCTTCCCATCCTAATTCTTCTTTAGCTTTAGTAGGATCAGCATAACAAGCAGCAATATCTCCAGGTCTTCTATCTACTATTTTATAATTAACTTTTATATTATTTACTTTTTCAAATGTATTTATTATATCTAAGACACTATAACCTTTACCAGTACCTAGATTATAATAATCAATACCAGTATCTTTAAACGTCTTTTCTATAGCTTTAATATGCCCTAAAGCTAAATCTACTACATGAATATAATCCCTAATTCCTGTACCATCTGGAGTATCATAATCACTACCAAATACATTTAAACATTCTAATTGTCCTGAAGCAACTCTAACTATATAAGGCATTAAATTATTAGGTATGCCTTTAGGATCTTCTCCTATTAGACCACTACTATGAGAACCAATAGGATTAAAGTATCTAAGTATTACAATAGAAAAATCTTTATCTGATTTATAAACATCTTCTAGAATCATTTCATTCATTAACTTAGTAGTCCCATAAGGGTTTGTTGTAGAAAGAGGAAAATCTTCTTCTATAGGTAATGTATGTGGAGCTCCATATACAGTAGCACTTGATGAAAAAACTATTTTTTTACAATTGTATTTTTTCATCATTTTACATAAGTTTAATGTTGAGATTAAATTATTTTTATAATACATAATAGGTTTTTCTATAGATTCCCCTACTGCTTTATAACCAGCAAAATGTATAATTGCATCTATATTATTATCATTAAATATTTTATCTAAAGCATCTATATCACATACATCTTCTTTATAGAATTTAATATCCTTATTAGTAATTTCTTTTATTTTATCTAATACTTCTATTTTAGAATTAGATAAATTATCTATTACTATTACTTCATAATCTTTATTTAATAACTCTACACAAGTATGACTACCTATATAACCTAGTCCTCCTGTTACTAATATTTTCATTATTCATTACCACCATTTAATACTAGTTTATATTCTTTAATAACTTCTAATAATTCTTTAGCTATTATATCTTCTATTCTATTATCTTTTTTCTCTTTTAATATAAATTCTTCTAAATCAGCTATTTTAATATAATAGAATTTTAATTTAGTTCTACTTTCTAATTCTGTTAAATTAAGTTTAGCTCCATTAGGTAAATTATCATTTTTAATATCATAATAATATATTGTATTACATACATTTTTATCTGTATTTAAGAAGTTTTTATTATATTCTCTAATCATCATAAATGGTTCTATATTATTATCTATATCTATACCTGTTTCTTCTTTAAGTTCTCTTATTAAACTTTCTTCTAAAGTTTCTTCTTTTAAGTTATGTCCTCCAGGTAATTGATATGTATAATTATTATGTAATAATAATACTTCTCCACTATTATTTCTTAAAAAAGCTTTTACTCTTGTTTCTGTTCCATCTATTTCTTCTGGAGTTAAATTTCCTTCATTAATTAATATCTTTTTCATTAGTATACAAACCTTTCCCAGTATTCAATTTTCTTTGGTGTGACACTAGAGAATACTGTATCTATTTGTTCACACATATATTTAGCTTTTAACCATATTGTTGTTCCATTATTTAGACAACCACTTTTATTATCTGCAGTCATGTATTCAAATGTTGAAGCTCTATCTTCTTCTGCAGAAACCTGTGCATAATTATTTACAAATGGTGCATTATCAGATGCTGTATAACTATATGATAATGTAGAATTTGGATTACCATATTTAAATCTAGCAGGATTTAAACTATCCCATGTAGGATATTTAACTCCTTTAGAATACATAAATTTTTCTATATAGTGATATAGTTCATGATGAATACTTTCTTTATATTGATAATCTGTTGCGATCGAAATAATTACTTTTTTATCAATGGAATTAGTTATACCAGTAACATTATCAGTACTATATTTTTTTATTAAATATATAGAAGCATTAAATCCACTATTTTTAATTTCTTTAAAGAAACTATTTGGATAATAAGATAAATTTCTATTTAATATATTTAAATAATTATTTATTTCATTTTCATTAGTTAGAGATATAGTTGTCATATTAGCAACTTTATATCCATTAGTTTCAGCTCCATATTTAACAGTTATTCCATATTTATTTTGAATACTATTTCTTATATTATTGTTTTCAACAGATTTATTATTTGTTTTACTTTGATTATTTCTATTAACAACGTTATTTTGTGTATTATTAGTATTATTACTTTTATTTTTATGTTCTTTATCTTTAGGATCTATAGTAGTAATAGAAATAGTACCATTATCTTTATTAGTTGATACTTCATAAGTATCAATTTCTGGGTTAATTAATTTTCTACTATTATTTAGATCAAATGCTATACCAGAAAAGACCACTACTAAGGAGAAAAAAACAATTGTTTTTATTAAATTAATTTTATCTTTATTACTCATTGTATTCCTCCTACCTACTATAATAATTGTATCAAATATTCATATAAAAAAAAAGAGCTTTTGCTCTTTTAATTATTAGGCTGCTTTTACTTTAGTAGTTGCTTCTTCTGTTTCAGATTCTGATAAATTTAATTTTTCTTTTAATTCTTTTATTTTAGCAGTAATTGCATTAGCTATTTCTACTTCTCCTTCATCATTATAGATATTTAATTTAACTGTTAAATCTTCTATTTGTCTTTCAAGAGGTAAGTCTTCTAATGCTGCAAAATTTAATTCTTCTTCAATGCTTTTAGTAATAACGTCACCTTTTATAGTATTAGCTGTACTCTTATTATAATCATAATCATTAAATAAACCTGCTGCTTTTACTTTTAGTGTTTGAGCATCACGAGATTTAATTAATTTTTCTTCTTGAGTTTTAATAACCATAATAGCACGAGGTGCATTTTTGTCTTCTTTATTAAATGCCCATTTATCATTAGTATTTTCTACTGGAGTTTCTTCTACTTCATTATCTTCTACTGGTTCTTCAGTAGTTTCTTCAGATACTTCTGTAGATTCTTCTTCAGTATTTTCTACTTGTTCTTCTTGTACCTCAGCAATGTTTGGTACTACTAAAACTGGTTCTTCAGATGATTTTGGTTCTTCTTGTACTTCTTCTGTCTCATTAGTTTCTTCTTCAATTTCATTTTCTTCTATCTCATCTGTATCTTCTTCAGATTCTTCTTCAGTATTTTCTTCTTCGTTTTCATCTTCCTCTATTTCGTCTGATTCTTCATCAGTATTTTCTTCTTCATCATCTTCTTCTATACCATCTGATTCTTCTATTTCATCTGTTTCTTCATTTTCTTCTTCTATCTCATCAGCTTCTTCATTCTCTTCTTCGTTTTCATCCTCTTCTATTTCATCTGTTTCTTCTTCAGACTCAGATTCCTCTTCAACATTTTCTTCTTCGTCTTCATCTTCTTCATCATCTTCTATTAGTTTTCCTTCTGTTGTTTCTTCTTTTTCATCCTCATCTTCGTCTTCATCTGTATCTATTGTATCTTCATCTGTATTTTCTTCTTCGTTTTCTAAACCTTTAGCTTTTTCTATTTTTTCTATTAATTCATCTGCTTTCAAATTATTATCAAAATTAATTTTTTCTAGTATTTCTACATCATTAATTATAATATCAGCATTTTCTAAAATAGTATCTATTTTAGCATTTTTTTCTTTATGTAATTCTTCTAATTCATTTTTCTTATCTTCATCTGTTTCTTCTTCTATTTGTTTTTTTAAACTAAGTGTAGTTTTTTTCTCACTATCAACAATATCAAAGATTGCGGCTTTGATATCTTTTACTGCTTCTTCATAAGTTCTTTCCATTATTTCACCACCTTAGTCATCTATTTTATTGGCTATTTTCTTTAATAAGTGTTGTACATCTACCCATTCAGTATCTTCTTCTATTTCTTCTATCTTTAATATTCCATCATTATTAACAACTCTAGAAACATATATAATTGTATCTTTATTTTGACCTTGTGTTTCACCTTTTGTATATACAATATATTGTCTAGTATCATCATCAGAGTTTAAAAAAGTTACTAATTCTACTTCATTTTTTAAACCTTCATTGTCAATAATTTCAATCATCTTTTTATCTTCCATAATTAGCCGCTCCCTATATTCAAATTAATTATACAAAAAAAAATAAAATATGTAAACTTATTGCCTTACATATTTTAATCTTTTTGACACAATTTTTCTAAATTATTTAGTTTTTCTTTAAATATTTTTATAAATTTATCTATATCTTGTTTTGTAGTTAGATATGAAATACTTATTCTTAAACTATTAGTAGCTTTTTCTTTCTCTTTTGTAAGTTCATATACAGCTAAAGAATAATCACTACTAGAACATGCAGTTTGTGTAGATATATAGATGTTGTCTTGTTCTAGAGCATGTAACATAGTTTCTGATTTAATGTTTTTTAAACTTATATTTACTATATTATTTATAGAATATTTATTACTATTTATATAAATATCTAATTTAGATAATTCTTCTATTAAGTATTTATTTAATTCTTCTACATGTTTTTGTTTCTTATCTAAGTCTTCATATACTAATCTTAGTGCTTTAGCTGTAGAAGCAATAAGTGCAGGGGATGGTGTTCCACTTCTATATATAGTTGTAGATTTACCTCCATGTATTAATGGTTCTAACACTATTTCTTTATTTTTAATTAATCCCCCAATACCTTTTAATCCATAAAACTTTTGGGCAGAAAAACTTATTAAATCTATATCTTTAGTATCTATGATTTCTTTTCCAAAACTTTGTGTCATATCACTATGTAAATAAGTTTTTGGATATTTTTTTACTATTTTTTTAATTTTATCTAGAGGTTGTTTTATACCTAGTTCACTACTAATAGATGAAATGGTTACTAAAATAGTATCTTTAGTAATTAATCTATCTAGATCATCTAAATCTACTAAACCATTTTTATCTAGTTTTACATAATCTATTTTATAACCTAAGTTTTCCATATATTTTAATGTTTCTAGTATAGAAGAGTGTTCTAATTTAGTAGTTATTATATGTTTTCCTCTATTGGGATATTTAAAACATATTCCTTTAATAGCTAAGTTATTAGATTCACTAGCTCCACTAGTATATATAATTTCTTTATCTTTTAATTTTAAAATATCTTCTATTTGTTTAGTAGAAGCATCTATTAATTTTTTAGATTCTACTCCTATTTTATAAATAGAATTAGGATTACCAATAAATTTTTTATTTACTTCTACAAAAGTATCTAATACTAGATCATTTACTGGTGTAGTAGCACTATAATCTAAATAAATCACTATATCACTTCCTAATTATTTTGTTAATACTTTACTATTCTCATTTAATACATTTCTTAATTTTGCATCTAAATTATTATTAGTAAAATAATCTACAAAGTTTTCTATATACCAATTTCTTAATATTGGGTCTTTCCAATTGTAATAATCATACATATTAATAGTAAATCCATGAAGCTTTTTATCTAAAGCTTCATGAGATAATGCATAATTGCTACTATTTGTTTTTCTCACAACTAAAGAACAATCCTTAAATTTTTCTTTTAATTCTAAGTCCTCAGCAAACTGTTCTTCTCTAACTACAACTCCTAATAATTGATCTTCATACTCAGTAAGATTTATTTCTGTAAAACTTTCTTCTTTATAACCATTACTATCTATACTAATATTTGGACTTTCTTTTATTTGACATTTTTTAATATGAGGAAAACTACCATATTTACCATTTAATAAATATATACTATCATTATTAGTACATACTATATTAAATTCATCTTCTTTATCACTTTCTAATAAAATAATATCTGAATTAATTTCTTCTTCAACACCTGTTATATTATACATTTTTAGTGCTTCTTTAAATACTTCTTTAGAACAATCCCTTTGTAAATTCTTTGTAATATTTTTAAATTCTTTATGTTTCATTTTTATCTCCTTACTTATTTATGTTGTTATAATAAACTCTTTCTGCAATAGCTGCAGATATTAAATCTAAATCTTCTATTTCTTCTTCGTTAAGTATATCTTCTATTTCTAATAAAATACTCTTTAAAGAATTTTTGTTTTTATAATCAATATTATATTTATTTAATACTTCTATTTCTTTTTTACTAAGAAATATACCATTACCAATATCCTCTAAAAAATTAGATTCAAGATCTAATTTGTTAGCAACTTCTTTTATATAATTATCTGTTATTTGCATGAATACCCATAGTTTCTAAGTCTTGTAATTAAATTAGCTTCTGTGTATTTATCTTTTACAGTTAAACTAATGACATCACTACTTTTAGTATTAGAAATAATTTTTAAATCAACATCATCATTATAATTAATACTTATATCATTTAATATAACTGTTTCATTTTTATCTAGAGATATTGTTACTATAATGGCATTATTTTCTGATTTAATATTAACTTTATCTTTACCTAAGTATTTATAAGCTTCTTTTAATGCAGATTTCATATTTTTTATACGTTTTTCACTACTTAATTCTTCAGGTAAAATTATTCTTTTTTCTACTTTTAGTGTAGATATTTTATTAGAATCTAATGTTGTTTTTAATGTTTCTTTTACTTTAATATTTTTATCATATGTAGTTTGTTTTTTACATTCAATATATGGTTGTTTTATGTTAGTAAATAAATATACTATTATTCCTATAATTAAAATTGTAAGTATAATTGGGAATACTTTATTTTTTCTTGTATTCATATTTCTCACCACCTATTAATATATTATCATATTTTAAAAGAAAAAAACACCAAAATGGTGTTTAAATGATATCTATTTTTTTCTTATTAGAAGTTAATTCTTTTTTAGGAACAGTTATATTTAACATTCCATCATTAAACTTAGCTTCTATACTATCTTGATCTAAGTCTCCTAAATAAAATGATCTTTTATATGAATTATATGATCTTTCACGACGAATATAGTTTCTATCTTCATTTTCTTCATTATTTTCAGTATTTTTTTCTGCTTCAATAGTTAAATATCCATCATCAACTTCAATAGATATATCTTCCTTTTTAAAACCTGGAATATCCATTTCAATATGATAATTACCATCTTTTTCATAAATATCACATTTCATATTATCATTTCTTCTAGTAGGCATAAAATCATCAAAGATATCATCTAAATAAAATCTTCTTGGAATTAAATCCATACATATCATCTTCCTTTCTATTTATGTTATAACACATTTTTTAGCACTTGTCAAGTATGAGTGCTAATTATAGTATATGCAAAAAAGACTATTTCTAGTCTTTCCATTTCCAATTTTTAATAAATGGCATATCTTCTCCATATTCATTTATGTACGCTTTATGTTGTTTTAACATATCATCACACCAATCTATTAATACTTGAGAAGATCTTCTATATCTTGGTATTTCTCTTAGTGCTGATTTTATTAGGTTAAATCTATCTATTTCATTTTGTACTCTTATATCGAATGTTGTAGTAATTGTTCCTTCTTCTTTATATCCATGTACGTGTAAGTTTCTATTTGTTCTTTTATACGTTAATTGATGTATTAATGATGGATATCCATGGAAGTTAAAGATAATTGGTTTATCTTTAGTAAAGATTGCATCATATTCTGCATCACTCATTCCATGTGGATGTGTTTCTGGAGATTGTAATTTCATTAAATCAACAACATTAACTACTCTAATTTTTATTCCTTTAACAGATTGTCTTAATATACTTACAGCAGCAAGTGTTTCTAATGTTGGAGTTTCTCCTGCACAAGCCATAATTACATCTGGATTACCATTATCATTACTTGCGAAATCCCATACGCCTAATCCTCTAGTACAATGTAGTTTTGCTTGATTTCTAGTTAACCATTGTGGTCTTGGGTGTTTAGATGCAACTATTACATTTACATAGTTTTTAGATCTAATACAGTGATCAAAACAAGATAATAAACAGTTAGTATCTGGAGGTAAATAAAGTCTTGCGACATCTGCTTTCTTATTAGCAATATGATTTAAAAATCCTGGATCTTGATGAGTATATCCATTATGATCTTGTTGGAACACATGTGATACTAGTAAATAATTAAGTGAAGCAATTGGTGCTCTCCAAGGAAGATCGTTGCTTACTTTTAACCATTTAGCATGTTGAGATGCCATAGAATCAACTATTCTAGTAAATGCTTCATAACTATGTATAAATCCATGTCTTCCTGTTAATAAATATCCTTCTAACATACCTTGACATAAATGTTCTGATAGATATGAATCCATTATTCTACCATTTTTACTTAAATGGTCATCTCCTTTTAACTTTTTATAATTCCAAGTTCTATTTTCATATTTAAATGAATTATTTAATCTATTAGATAATGCTTCATCTGGTCCAAAATATCTAAAGTTTTTATGATTTTTATTTAATAAGAATACATCTCTTATATAATTACCTAATTCTATTGTATCTTGAGCTACTTTTTCTCCTGGATGTTTTATATCTAATGTATAGTTTTCCCATTTAGGTACGATTATATCTTTTAATAATAATCCCCCATTAGCATATGGACTATTTCCCATACATTTAGATAACGGTGGGCATAATTCTTTTAATTCTTTTTTTAGTTTACCTTCTTCATCAAATAGTTCTTCTGGGTGATAACTCTTTAACCATTTTTCTAATAGTGGTAAGTTTTCTGGATGATCTTTTGTTATTGGAATTGGTACTTGATGAGCTCTAAAGCTACCTTCCATTTTTTTATTATCTACTTCTTTAGGTCCAGTCCATCCTTTAGGTGTAGTAAGTACTATCATTGGATAACGACCTGTTCCTTTATCTTTTACTTTTTTGATATCTTTAATTACTTTGTCTAAAGTTCTAGCCATTTCTTCATGTAATTTTAATGGAGATCTTCCTGTAACAAAATATGGTTTCCATCCATATCCATAGAATAAATCTTCTATTTCTTCTTCACTCATTCTACCAAACACTGTTGGATTAGCTATTTTATAACCATTTCTATGAAGAATTGGTAAAACTGTTCCATCAGTTTTTTTATTTAAAAATTTATTAATATGCCAACTTGTAGCAAGTGGACCTGTTTCTGCTTCTCCATCTCCTACTACGCAAGCTGCGATTAAATCTTTATTATCCAGAACTGCTCCTGCAGCATGTGCTAAAGAATATCCTAATTCTCCACCTTCATGAATAGATCCTGGTGTTTCAGGTGCAACATGAGATGAAATTCCTCCAGGAAAACTAAATTGTTTACATAACTTTTTAAGTCCTAATTCATTTTCTGTTATTTCAGGATAATACTTAGTATAAACTCCTTCTAAATAGTTATTAGCAACCATAGCTTGTCCACCATGTCCTGGGCCTGATAAATATATCATCTTTAAATCATTATTTTTAATTACTCTATTTAAGTGCATATAAATAAAGTTTTGTCCTGGAGCAGTACCCCAGTGTCCTACTACATTAGGTTTAATATCATTAATAGATAATTTTCTTCTTAACAATGGATTATCAAGTAGATAAAGTTGAGCTACTGATAAATAGTTTAATGCTCTAAAATAAGCATTCATTTTTTCTAGTTCTTTTTTTGTTAGTGCCATAATTTCCTCCTCTTTATACTCCTACACTTTTTGTTTCTGGCAAAGTAGATGCTCCATCTATTACTATACCTTGTCCTGTTATATAAGACGATTCATCACTAGCTAAAAAGGCTGCTAGTTCACCTAATTCTTCTATTGTTCCAAGTCTTCCCATAGGAATACCTGCAGCTATTCCATTAACTACACTTCCTGGATCATTTGGATTTGTTTCTTTGGCAATACCTTCTACCATAGGTGTCATTATATATCCAGGCATAATAGCATTTACATTTATATTATTACTAACTAATTCCATAGCTAAAGATTTAGTAAATCCTAGTAAAGCAGCTTTTGTAGTAGCATAAGCAACTTCTCCAGAATCTGCTACCATAGGTCCTGTTACACTAGATAAATTAACTATCTTTCCATATTTATTACCTATCATATAAGGTACTACTGCTTTAGTCATATTCCAAGTACCTTTGATATTAACATCAAAATGAAAATCTCTAACTTCATCAGTCATATTAACAAAAGTATCTAGTTTAGCAACACCTGCATTATTAACTAATATATCAATTTTTCCTTTTTTAGAAATAACATCATTTACAATAGCTTGTAACATATTTAAATCTCTAACATCAGCTTTATAACCTAATACTTTAGGATTATTTAATTCTTGTAAAGTATTAGTTATTTTATCAGAATAATCAATAATTACTACATCTGCACCGTACTTTAAAAATGTTTTAACTATACCTAAACCGTTACCCATTGCTCCACCTGTAACAATGGCAACTTTACCATCTAGTTTCACATTATCAACACCCTTCTATTATTCATTATAACATTTTATAATTATTTTCCAAGTAAAAAAGATAATCTTTTTGATTATCTTAAAGGATAGTTATAACTTTTTTCAAATAATAAAGTAGGAATACTTATGGTTAGGTTTCATTCTATCAGCACTCAGGGGGTTCCCTGGAGGTGATATTATGAATAAATTGATAATCTCAATTTGTCTTAATCTTCATATAAAACTAGTAATAGTTTTTGAGATAAAAAAAGACCCTAATCATCCTTCCAAGAATGATTAGAGTCACCAATTAATTTGGAACCTAACCATTTCAGGGGGTCAAGTATTCCTAAATTGAATATATCATATAAATGTAAACTATTCAACTACTTTTTAGAAATTACATCACATATTAAATTAGATATTTCTGTAGGATTATCAAGTGGTAATCCTGCTATTATTTTAGCTTCACTATAAAGTATTTTAGTATAATTAATAAATTCATCTTTATTAGATTTATATAATTCTTGTAATTTCTTAGTAATTGGATGATTCTCATTAATTTCTAGGATTGTTTCTGCTTTAATACCCATTTCATTAGGCATAGCATCAAATACTTTTTGCATCTCTATAGATACATCACCTTTACTAGTTAAACATACTGGATGAGATTTTAATTTATTAGTAAATTTAACTTCACTAACTTCTTTAATTTCATCTTTCATAGCATCTAATAATTTAGAATTATCTTTATTTAATTTTTCTGTTTTATCTTTTTCTTCTTTTGTTTCTAAATCTAAATCTTCACTTTCTACATTAGCAAATTTCTTTTTGTCATATTCACTTATTGCAGTTATAGCAAACTCATCTACATAATCAGTTAAATATAGGATATCATATCCTTTATCTTTGACTCTTTCTACTTGTGGTAATTTATCTACTTTGGATACAGATGAACCAACTGCGTAATATATTTTATCTTGATCTTTCTTCATTTTTTCTACATATTCAGAAAGTGTAATTAATTTTTCTTTTTTTGCTGAATAAAACATAATCAAATCTTGTAGTTTATCTTTATCAGCACCATAGTTATTATAAACACCATACTTAAGTTGCACTCCAAATGTCTTAAAGAATTCTATATATTTATCTCTATCTTCCTTTAACATAGTTTCTAATTCTTTTCTTATTTTAGATTCAACATTTTTAGCAATTAAATTCAAACTATGAGATTTTTGTAATATTTCTCTTGAAATATTTAAAGATAAATCTTCTGTATCTACTACACCTTTTACAAAACTGAAATAATCTGGTAATAGTTCACTACATTTATCCATTATTAATACTCCACTAGTATATAAGCTTAATCCTTTTTCATATTCTTTTTGAAAATAATCATGTGGTGCATGAGATGGTATAAATAATAATGCTTTATATGTAGTCATTCCTTCTACTGATGTTTGTATTACTTTTAATGGTTTATCAAAATCATTAAATTTATCCATATAGAAATTATTATATTCTTCATCTTTAACATCTTTCTTATTCTTCTTCCATAAAGGAACCATACTATTTATAGTTTCTACTTCTTTTTTATCTTCATATTTATTTTCTTTTTCATCTACTAACTCATGTTTAACTACTTCCATCTTTATTGGATAAGCAATATAATCTGAATATTTTTTTATTAAATTAGTTAATTTATATTCATCTAAATATTCTGAATAATTATCTTCATCAGTATCAGGTTTAATATGTATAGATATAGTTGTACCAACATCATCTTTATCTACTTCTTCAATAGTATAACCTTCTACTCCTTCACTAAACCATCTATGAGCTTTATCTTCATCTACTGATTTAGATATAACTTCTATTCCATCACTAACCATAAATGCACTATAAAAACCTACTCCAAATTGACCTATAATATCTACTTTTTCTTTTTCTGTCATTTTCTCTTTAAAAGCTAGTGATCCACTAGTTGCGATAGTTCCTAAATTGTTTTCTAATTCTTCTTTAGTCATACCACATCCAGTATCAGATACAGTAATTATTCTATCTTCTTTAGAAAAAGATATATTAATCTCTAATTTTTCTTTTTTTACTTTAATCTTTTTATCAGTTAAAGATCTATAGTATAGTTTATCAAGTGCATCACTTGCATTAGAAATTAACTCTCTTAAAAATATATCTTTATTAGTATAAATTGAATTAATCATTAAATCTAATAATCTTTTAGATTCTGACTTAAATTGTTTTTTACGCATATAATCACTCTCCTTAAAACACTACTATTTAGTTATAACATTTACTCAATTAACTGTCAAAAAAAAATACTAAGATAGTATTCTAAATTAGATTTTAAATTATTATTCTGGATGTAATGGTGGATAATTTGGTGTAATAAATCCATTACAGCCTAAATTATCTCTGTCATATGTAACTCTTCCTACTGTACTATCTCCTCTTTTAGTTTCTATATTACCTTCTACAGTAGTTATTTTACCATCCTCAAATTTTTCTACTATACCTATATGCGATCTATCATCTTTATTTTCATGATTATACCAAATCATTAAATCTCCAGGTTGTGGATTATAATTAGAATCTATTGTATGATATTCACCATTTCCTTGATTAACAAAATAATCATAGAAATGTCTAACTCCAGCATTACTAGGTATAACACTTTCCGGTATATTAGCATTTCTTGCACACCAAGATACAAAAGCCGCACACCAATCATCACCATCTTTTGGATTTAAATTAAGCAGGTTTTGATATTTATTAAAGTGAGCTTTATCTCTATCTAAATTACTACTTTTTAATTGATCTTTTCCTAATTCTACAAAATCTCTTATATGATCATTATAATAATTAGGTTCTTCCTTAAATTTTTTTATATATATTTTTACAGGAACAATTTCCGTTTCTTTTTCCCTAGTCACTACATATTTACCTTTTGCATCTTCTCTATATTTAAATAGTGTTGAACTTATTTTTTTTGCACTTTTTTTCTTCGTTGGACTAACTTTACTGAAATCAACTTTTCTATTATTAAATGTTGCTGCCATAATAATCACCTACATTCCTAATATAATTTTAGCACACATTATTTATACAAAAAAATAATTGACACTTTTAAGTGACAATTATATGTAAAGTTATTTATTTAGTTGTTTCTTTCTATTTATTAAATAATAAACTATATACATTAAAATAGAATATATTAAGAATATTATAGGTATTGTTATAGAGTTTATTATTTTTAAATTAACATCTTTAGAATAACTATTAATTACTAGTGTAAATATAATAAATAGTACTATATTTATAATTGATGCAGATATGCCTGAAACACCTAGATTCTTTAACCATTTATAGAATGATTTATTATATATAGCAATTATTATTAATAATATTAATATAAGTATTATATCTATTATAATAAACTTAGTACTTGTAATTGTTTTATATAGTTTTAAAGCATCTTTTTGTTCTTTAGATATATTTTTAGATGTATCTTTAACTAGATTATTATAATAATCATTTAGTTTAAATTCTTTATCTAGTTTTTCCATTTCTTCATCTATTTGTTTATCAGTAATTTTTATATTATAGTCTTCTTCAAGAATAGATTTATTTTCTTTGATAATAGATTTAGCTTCATTTAATAAATTAATATCATATGGTCTATCTGAAGCCATTATATTTATAGTATTTCTAGCATACTTTTCTATTGCATTATTAATAGCTTTATTCTTCTTAATATCTCCATTTATTTTATTTATTTTTTGTTTATCTAAGTTGTTAAAATTTTTATCTATTACTTCTGTTGTTTCATTAGATATTTTTTCTACTAAGAAGTTTGTAAGTAAATCTTTGGTAATTACTTTATCTAAAGTAATACTAAGTATAAGCATAATTAATAATACTGATAAAGTACAATTAACTAAGAATTTACCTATTTTTATTAATATTTTCATATTACACCTCTTTTTTTCTTTATTATACCATAAAAAAAAGCATTATATTAATGCTTTAATTTTTTCTTGTTACTTTAGTTACTAATCTTAATCCTATAATACCAAATAATAGTGTTATAAAATAGAATAAAATATTATCTTTAGTTAATGGATTGTTATTTACATCTTCTTCTTTACTATTACCTGTAAGAGGTATTGTATTGATCTCGTCTTTTCCATAATATTGATTTTTGAATGTGTTAAAGATTTTATCTATATCTGTTTTACTAGCAGCATTTTCTATATCTCTTTTAGCTTTTTCTATTAAACTATTTTGTTTATCACTATTATTATTGTTTTCATATTGAGATACTTCATTTATCTTTTGATTTCTATAATCTGGTATATTACTATTTATAACTGAAGTTCTAGCTAAAATCATTTCTTTTCCTTCAAATCTTGATTTTGCATAAACTATAACATCATTATATTCATTATCTAATTCACTAATAGGAATATATACTATATAACCATCTTTCTGTAACGCAACTGATTTACTATTAACTTTTATACTAGAAGCATTATCCTTATTTAAAGTAAGTTTAAGATGTTCTTGTCCTTTATAATCTACTATTTCAGTAGTTTGAATTCCAAATATATTATTATATGAATACTTAGTATTTACACTATTTTTTTGAAGAGTTGTATGTTCTAAATCTTTAATATTAACATTTGTTTCATCAATATTTATATTATTAACTTCTATTTTGTTTGCAGAATTAACTGCAGCTGAATCCTGACCATTAAAACCTATAGCATAATACATACTAATTCGTTTAATGTTTGAAGTTGCCATAAATGTTTCATTTAAATTATATTCTACACCCGCTTGTAATGTGACCCATTTTTCTAACATTACATTATCTATATCTTCATATTGATTTGTTTCTGGATTTTTTTCTATATCAGTTATTTTAATAAATATTTTTCTATCTTTATCAGATTTTATTGTTGCATTATATGTATAAAATTTTCCTTTTGTTAAACTAATGCTTTTATTAAATAATTTTGCTTGCGCTCCAAAGCCAAAATCTGAACTTGGCCATTGATATGTTCCAATGGATGAAGCATCAATAGTGAAACCATTTGGTGTAGTTGAAGTAATAGTTCCTTCAGATTGAAACCATTCATTAAAAAACGATTCCCAGTTTCCTGTTCCTGTTAATAAATTGGCAGCGTGCACATTTGGTATAAAAAATGCAAACGTTATTATAATTGTTAATATCATTTTTATTCTTTTTTTCATATCTTCACTCTCCTACTTTACACTTTTATACTAACACTGTTTACGTGTATTTACAAGACTTATTTTTTTAAAAATGTATATTAATGTAAAGTGTTTTTCTAATAAAAAAATCGAACTATTAAAGTTCGATTAATTTATAAAAAATGGGGCGTCGTAAGGGGATCGAACCCTTGCGTACTAGTGCCACAAACTAGCGTGTTAACCACTTCACCAACGGCGCCATATAACTTGACTTTTTTATTTTATTATATTTAACAAAAAAAAGCAAGTGTTTTTAAATATTAGGTATTTAACTATACACATATACCTATTTAGAATAAATTAAATTGAAAGGAGATAATTATGTATAACTATTATATAAATAATAATATGTTTAGAGAAAGTAGACCTGAATTGTTTAACCCTACTGTTGGATATAATAATGGTAATATGTTTAGTAATTTATATGATCAATATAAAAATTATAAACCTGAAGTATTAAAACCTAAAAATGATAGAGAAAGATTATTATTAGATTTATCAAAAGTATCTTTTGCAGCTCATGAGTTAAAACTTTATTTAGATTTAAATCCTAATGATAATGGTATTTTAACTTTATTTAATGATTATGAAAACAAATGTAGAGAATTAACTAATGAGTATGAGAAAAGATTTGGAGCATTAAATACTGATAGTAAGTATTTAGATAAAATCCCTTTTAATTGGGTAGAAGGAATATGGCCATGGGAGGAGAAGTTTAATGTTTAAATATAGTAAAAGATTACAATATCCTGTTAATATAAAGAAGAAAGATTTAAGAATGGCAAAGTATTTAGTTACCCAGTATGGAGGCTCTAATGGAGAGTTAGCTGCAGCACTTAGATATTTAAATCAAAGATATACTATGCCTGATAATAGAGGTAAAGCTTTGCTTACTGATATTGGTACTGAAGAGTTAGCTCATATAGAAATGATTTCTACTATGATATATCAATTAACTAAAGATGCAACACTTGAAGAATTAAAAGAAGCAGGACTTGATACTCATTATGCAGAACATAATAAAGCATTATACCCTACTGATGCAAATGGTGTTCCATTTACAGTTACATATTTTGCAACTACTGGAGATCCATTAGCTGATATTTCTGAAGATATGGCTGCTGAACAAAAAGCAAGAGCAGTATATGAAAACTTAATTGATCTAACTAATGATCCAGATGTTATAGGGCCACTACTTTGGTTAAGACAAAGAGAAATAGTTCATTTTAATCGTTTTAAGGAATTGTTCGAATATTATGAAAAAAAATTAAATAATAAACCTAATAATAAAATGATAAATAACAATATTATGGATAATACAATAATTGATAACTTCTTAATGAATAATGATTTTATGAATAACATGTAAAAAAGTGTAGATAATTCTACACTTTTTATTCTACTGTAACACTTTTAGCTAAGTTCTTTGGTTTATCTATATCACAGTCTCTTAACTTAGCTACTTCATAGGCAATTAACTGTAAAGTTGGTACTACAAGCAATGGTTGCATAAAACTATTTATTTTAGGTACTATTACTTGTTTCTTATAATTAGCAATTTTTTCAGTACTAATAATTATTATATCTGCACCTCTAGATATTACTTCTTCTATATTAGAAATAGTTTTATCTTTGATTTTATCATCAGTAACTACTGCGAATACTGGATATCCATCATTTATTAAAGAAATAGTTCCATGTTTTAATTCTCCTGCTTGGTATGCTTCACTATGTATATAAGATACTTCTTTTAATTTTAAACTACCTTCCATACAAATAGAATAATCTATTTTTCTACCTATAAAGAATATATTATCTTTTTTATAAATACTTTTAGCAATACTCAAATACTCTTCTCTTCTATCTAATACTTCTTTTAAAAGTCTAGGTAGTTTTTTAGTTTCTTTTATAATATCTATATCAATTAATTTTTTATCTTTAGCAGTTTTATATGCAAGTAAAGATAAAATACCTGCTTGTAAGATATATGCTTTAGTAGTAGCAACTGCAATTTCTGGACCTGCTTCTATAAATATCTGTTTATCAGATTCTCTAGCAATAGTAGATGTTTTTACATTTACAATAGCTAAAGTATCAATACTAGAATCTTTAGCCATTCTCATAGCTGCAATAGTATCTGCAGTTTCTCCAGATTGAGAAATTAATATTACTAATGTTTTCTTATTATAAATAATGTTTTTATATCTATATTCACTAGCTACTTCTACATATACTCTAATATTAGCAAACTCTTCTAGTAAGCTACTACCAATTAATCCTGCGTACATAGCACTACCACAAGCTACTATATGTATTTCTTCATACTTAGTTATATCTGGTAATAGATTTAAATCTTTTAAATATGGTTTAAAAGTTTTTTCTAATACAACAGGTTCTTCCATTATTTCTTTTAACATATAATGATCATATCCACATTTATCTTTAGCATCTGCAGATAAATCTGTTTCTAATATTTCTTTATTTATAACCTTATCATCTTTATAAATTACTACTTTATCTTTAGTAATTTCTCCTATTTCTCCTTCTTCTAATAACATATATTTATTAGTATAGTTGATTATAGCAGCAATATCAGAAGCAATAAAATTTTCATCACTACCAATACCAACTATTAATGGAGAATCTTTTCTAGTAGTATATAATTTATCACTACCAGAAAAGAGTATTCCTAATGCATAAGAACCTTTAATTTCTTTTAAAGCTTTTTTAATAGCATCAAGTTCATTACCTTCATAATATTTATTTATTAAAACTGCAACTACTTCTGTATCAGTCTCACTATTAAATTTATTTCCTTCACTAATTAATTTTTCTCTTAATTCTTCTGCATTTTCTATAATACCATTATGTACTATAGTTACATTTTCTACTGTATGAGGATGAGCATTTACTTCAGTTGGACTTCCATGAGTTGCCCATCTAGTATGCGCAATACCTAAATTAGAATCTATTAATTTAGTATTATTAATTTTTTCTTCTAAATTAACTATTTTACCTACACTTTTAACTTTCTGTACTTCTTTATCATTCTTAATAGCAATTCCAGCTGAATCATATCCTCTATATTCTAAGTTTTTTAAACCGTCTATTAAAATATCTATAGGACTCTTTTTACCTATATATCCTATTATTCCACACATAATTAAACTCCTTTTAAATATAATATAGTGTGGATATATACTTTGTTATAATATTGATTTTATTTTTTAATATATATCTTACGAACCACTAATCCGTAGTAGCATCCGCCGAATATTCGATAACTACTAACCTCGTCAACTATTTAAAGTTCTGGCGCTTTAATGAATTACTCCTTTCTCTACTATTCATTATATGTATATTATATCACTTATAACAAAAAAAGACTAAAAAGCCTTTAAATTGTCTTTGGTTTATTGTCAACCTCTTCATCCATTATTTCTGTAACGCTATCACTTAATTGTTTTTGATTTTTCATATTTTCTATTTCTTCTATAATATTATTATTACCAATTTTATCTTGATGAAGAAGATATTTATCATTCTTTACTTTACGTATTTCTTCTTCGTATTTATTTAATAATCCAATTAAATCAACAGGTTCTTCTACTGTATTAGGATCATAATTTATATCTATTTTTATAGAATCAAAATCAAAATTTATATTTATTAATTCTTTTATAATATCAAGATCAGTTTTTAGAATATTATCTTCTATTTCACCTTTTATTTTAATAGTAGCTAAAGTTTTTTTAGTTCTATATTCTATTAATTCTTTTACTAATGCTTTATCATTTTTAATTTCATCTACTTTTCTTTGTATTAAAAATGGATCTGCTTCTTTTATTTCTTTTAAGTCTTCTTCTACTCCATCTAATACATTTAAATTTAATATTGGTACTTTATTTTCCATATTTAATCCTCCTATTCAGGTGTTATATCTAATGTATCATATACTGGACTTTTTTGTTCCACTTGAGCTATTTCTGCAGAAAATGTTTTATCAAAATCTGGCATAGATTTTGTTATTACATCTGGATATATATTTTTACTACTTTGTATTGCTTTTTTAAAATCTAATACATTTACTTCTAATCTATTATCAAATAATGCATTAGAGAAAGCTTGTTGTACTATAGTTAAAGATACATCTGGATATCTAGCTCCTATTTCATATACCCTTTTATATTCACTAGTAATATCTGTAATAAACTCCATCATCTTTCTTTTAACAAAAGATGAATAAGTCATTTTTACACCTGTTCTTGCCTCTATTTTAGGAAGTGTTCCAATTAATATTTGAATATTTTCTTCTCTAGTAGGTTCAAATATTTCTACTTTTTGGAAACGTCTAACAAATGCTTTATCTCTTAGAATATATTGTTCATACTCTTCAGAAGTAGTAGCACCTATTACTTTAATATCTCCTCTATCTAATGCAGGTTTAAATATATTAGCAAAATCTAATGCTTCTCCTTTATTACCCATTAAAGTATGAATTTCATCTATAAATAAAATTAATTTAGTTTTTGTTTTTATTTCATCAATTAACATATTAATCTTAGCTTCTCCAGTATCTGGATCTTGTCCTAACATTGAAGATGTATTTACTTTAATAACTTGATATCCTTTTAGAGCATCTGGAACATTACCATTTTGAATACGGAAAGCTAAACCTTCTACAGATGCAGTTTTACCAACACCAGGTTTACCAACTAATATAGCTGATTTATCAGGTGTTAATAATATTAATATTAATTGTTTAATTTGTTGATCTCTACCTATAGCTGGATTAGTAATATATTTTACATCAGATAAATTTTCTCCATAGGTATCAAGCATACTAAATTCTTGTTCTTTAGTTTCTTCTTTTTTATCCATATTATCACTCCATTATAATTATATCATATATTTTAATTACACTTACTATTTAATTTAATGGGTACTTTATAAGTAACTTTTTTATTCTCTTTAGTCATTAAATTAATATCTATAAATAAATTACTTTTAGATAAATTTTTACAACTAGATTTATAACCATCTACATTAAATTCTATATCTTTTAATAAATATTTTAAACTTTTTACATCATTATTACTATAATTCTTATTATTCTTTATTTTTCCACATTGAGATATTTTTTTATCTACATCTTTATTATTTTCATATAATACACATTCTACTACTGTATATTTTTCTTTATTAAATTCTTTATCTAAATATTCTATATCTGATATATAAATAGAATTCTTATCCTTAGAATAGACTGCTACTCCTTTAACTTTCCAATCGTTAGTATCAGATTTTAAACTAGTATATTCATAATCACTAGAATTAATATTTATACCTATTAGTATTCCAATAATTATTATAAATATAATTGTTACTAATATAAATTTTTTATTAGTTTTTTTCTTTCCATCTATTATTGAATCTATATCAACATCAAATACTTCACTAATTTTTTTTAATATTTCTATATCAGGAATACCTCTAGCATTTTCCCATTTAGATACAGCTTGAGCAGTAACATTTAGTTTTTTAGCAAATTCTTTTTGAGTTAATTTATTTTTCTTTCTTAAATTATAAATAAACTTAGCTATTTTTTCATTATCCATATATTACTCCTCCTATAATAATTATAACATAAAAAAAGTATTATTTAATAATACTTTCTAATTCTTTTAAAAACTTATTTATATCTTTCTTAGTAGTTAAATGAGATATACTTATTCTAATTGTATTACTAGCTAGGTTTTCATCATTAGTTAAAGCTAATACTGATTTAGATATACTATCTTCTAGAGAACAAGCTGTATTTGTAGATAAGTATATACCTTTTTTACTTAATTCTTTTACTACTTCTTTAGAACTTCTATCTACTAAACTAATATTTAGAGTATTTGGTATAGAATTCTTTGGACTATTAATATGTACATTACTATACTTAGATAAACTTTCTCTTAAGATATCATTTAATTCTTTTATATATTTATATCTTTTATCTAAATTATTAATAGCTAGATTAAATGCTTCATTTAAAGCAAGTACATTAGCAGTTACTGGTGTTCCACTTCTATATATAGTAGTAGACTTACCTCCATGAATAATTGGAGTTATTTTCTTATTATTTTTATTTACTAATACTCCAAAACCATTTAATCCAAAGAATTTATGAGGAGCAAAAGTAATAAAATCTACTAGAGAATAATCATGTCTTATTTTACCTATTGCTTGAGTAGCATCAGTATGGAATATACAATTTTTATATTCTTTCACTATTTTAGCTACTTCTTCTATAGGTTGAATAGTACCTAGTTCACTATCTACTGAACATATACTTACTAAAATAGTATCATCATTTATTTCTTTTTTTAATACATCTAGGTCTATAACTCCTTCTTTAGTAAGTGGAATTATACTAACATCATATCCTAAATTAGTTAAATAATTACATGGAGCAATTACACTAGAATGTTCTACTGCAGAAATAATTATATGCTTACCTTTAGCTTTTTCTGCAACCCCTTTAATTATTAAATTATTAGATTCAGATGCTCCTGAAGTATAAATAATATTTTCTTTATTAGTATCAAAATACTTAGATATATTACTAGATACTTTATCAATTTCTTCTTTAGCTAATTTTCCTAGATCATGTGAACTATTTGGATTAGCAATATACTTGATAGTTGCATCATCAAATACTTTTAATACTCTTTTATCTACTGGAGTATTAGCAGCATAATCTAAATAAATCATATATACCTCCTAAAAGTTTAACATTAACCAACTTGGTTTAAATAACATTAATAATCCCATAATAATCATTATAATGGCACTTACTAATGTAGTTATTTTTGTATATTTATTAGTTATACCAGTTAATTCTAAAGTGGCCATAGATACTATAAATATAACCATATCATCTAACATATAACAGAATATATAAATAAGTAAATATATTATTCTAACTATTCCAGTTACTTTATTAACTGCAAGTAATTCTGTAAATATAACTGGGAATCCTAAAGAACAAGCCAACTCTATTAAATTAACACTAATAGCTAAAACTGATATTCCTAGTAGTGCAAGAACAAAACTTTTATTATGAGTTATTTTATTTATCTTAGTAATTAGTTTTTTTCTTTTCTTATCATCTACTACTTCACATCCTGCTTCTTCATCTTTAATTCTTAGATACTTTCTAAAATTATATATACCAGCACCTAGTATAAATATCGCAATAGCTATTTTTAAAATAGATATAGTAGCAATCTGTAATACCATATTTATACCTAACATAGATAAGAAATATACTAATCCTGAAACAGATAAGAATACTATTCCAAGTATTATACTTCTTCTTCTATTTTTCATTCCAAATAACATACTTATTAAGAATAATAATATCCACATAGCACATGGATTAAATCCATCTATTAAACCTAATACTACTGCAACTACAGGTAGTGAAACATCTTTCTTATCAACTTTACCTAATATAGGTAAATTAACTTTTCTACTATTAGGATTTATTTCTAAATACTCATCTATTTTATCTTGAATACTAGATTTCTGAGTATCAGAAAATCCAATATAATATTTATTACCTATTACTGTAAATGGTACACCATCTACATTAGTATTAAACTCTTTAGCTACTTTCTTAAGTATTTCTACATTATCTTTGTTATACCATACTTCATAATCATAAATATTTAATTTATCTTTATAATCATCTTTTATATCATTTAACCATTCTTCCTCTTCTCTACAATGAGGACATCCTTCTCCTCTAAAGAAATATAAATTAACTTTATCATTTTCAACTTTACTATTAGTATATTTAGATACTCTATCATTATAATTTTTAGATAAAGCCAAAGAATTTATAGGTATTAATAAAAGTATAAATACAAGTAAAAATAATAATTTCTTTTTCATATTAATCCTCCTTTATAAATTCTTCTATATCATTATAATCTTTCTCTCCAGTAATTCTTTTTATTTCTTTTTCATCTTCTAATAAGATTAATACTGGTAGTTTTTTATCTACATTATATTTTTTAACTTCTTCTTCATCAAAATCATAATCTAATTTCTCTATTTCAATATTAAAATTCTCTTTTATCTTTTTTAAGTACTTAGACATCACTAAACATGATGGACACCAAACAGCACTTATTACTACTAATTTCTTCATAAAATCACCTAACATAAATTATAATATATAATTTATAAATATAAAAGAATATTTATATATACTTTACGTTTAGTCAAAATAAAAATGGTTTTTCAACCATTTTTATAAAATATAATCTTTACTTCTTTTTTTATATTGTATATTCTTACTAAGTTTAACCATTCCTCTTCGTTCTAGCTGTCTTATTCTTTCTTTAGTAAGATCAAATATACTACCTATATCTTCTAATGTTTTACTAGTACTAGATAAAACTGGTATTCCATATAATAATTCAAATAGTTCTTTTTCATATAAACTTAATTTAGATTTATCTAATGCTTCTATTATCTCTTCTAAACTTAGACTTTGTATATCTTCTTCATAATCATTAAAAACTTTACTAATTTTTTTAACTTTTTCTATATCTTTTTTAATCTGTTCTTTACTTCTACTAGCTCTTGCTTTTTTTCTATCTTCACGTACTAATAATACTTCATATATTTCTTCTTCAGGAATTGGTTCTGTTATTCCCATACCAAATCTTAATCTTATTATTTCTCTTTCTCTTGGCATTAAATCTTCACTATTTAATATTTCATGAGCAAATGATTTCATTTCATTTTGTTCATAACTATATTCTGGATTGTTTTTTTGATTTGGATCAGCTATAAAATCACTTAGTTGATTTCCTTCATCATCTCTATTAGGACGTAATTCAGCATTTATACTTGATATTTTTTTACTATCTTCTAATAACCCTTTAACTAGATCATAACATTGATTATATTTATATCTATTACAATCTTTTCTAAAGTTTAAGTCATATTTTTCTTTTCCTACAGTAATTATTCTTTCTTTTTTATATTTTTTTGCTTTACCTTTACCTATATATTTTCCATCTTTATAATTTTTTCTTTTGGTTTCTGGTAATAGTGGACTTCCTTTTAGTAATTCTCTTTCATTTTCAGTACTAAATTCTTGATAGTGATGTTTAACTATAAATCTGGCTAAACTTTCAGCAGTTGGTGTTTTACTTTTTTCATTCCTATATTCATTTTCTATTTTCTTTAATTTACCTATCATTTCATATCTATGAACTGGCTTTCTAATAATACTATTATGATCAGCAATATATCTAGTAATAGATTGTCTTATCCAAGGAGTAGCATACGTAGAAAATCTATTTCCTAAATCAGGATCAAATTTTTCTACTGCAGTCATTAATCCTCTACTACCCTCTTGAATTAAATCTAATATTTCTACACCTCTACCCTTATATTTAAAAGCCATACTAATAACTAATCTATAATTATGATTAATAAGTTCTTCTCTAGCTTGTTGACGTTTTTTACCTCTACCATTTTTTATAGCTTTAGTTAATTTTAATTCCTCTTCTTTGTCTAATAATTTAAATCTAGATATATCTTTAATAAATAAAGATAGGGCATCATTACCACCTTGTTCAACTAATTTATCATCATCAATAACATTAACATGATCTTGAGCATAATTATATATCATATTAGTAACTAAATCATTTTTTGACAGGCTTTGTATATATGAATATTTAACATCTACTACTCCATCAAAAAACTCCTTTAGATAATCCTTTATTATTGGATCTTGCTCTAAAGTTTTAATTACTTCTGGATCGTTTTCTACTCCTTTTAAAGATTGTTCTAAGTATTTAATTATCTCCCTATCCATAGACAACACTTCCCCTTTAAATTGGCACATATTATACTATAAAATAAGAAAAAAGTCAAATTGCACTACTTAAAAAGAGCAAAAAAAAAGAGATATCATCAGTATCTCATAAAAACATTTTTCAACATAATCAAGTCTGATGAACTTATTATGCTCCCTCTTTAATTATCTTATAAAAAGATAATATAGAAACTATACCATAAATAAAATTTATGTCACGTACTTGTAAAAGAAGAAATATTTTATATAAATACATATATAAACCAGATATTTCCCCGAAAAATGTTTTTTACTAATATCTTCTGGTAAAAATATTAGCCTAAGTACCTCTTAGGTTACAAATATAGAATAATATAAATAGTATAAAATAATATAAAATTAAATTATAAAATAAATATTATAATATAAATGTAATATAGTTTCGTAAATACTAAGATAAAATATCACACGATAAATTATCTTAATATATAAAATATATATCATATATAAAATATTATGTCAATTTATTTATTTACTTTTTTATTTCTTTTTCTAAAAAAGATAGATTGATCTATAGTAAACATAAAATATATAAGTCCTAATATAATATCAAATATATTAAAAGTTAAAAACATAGCTATAGAAGCTGCTAAAGCTACTATATTAGCTTGTTTTACTTTAGTTTTATAACATACTATAGAAGCTATTAATAATATAAATTGTAAGAATACTAATAGTGATGCAAATCTACTATTAGTTTCTGTAGTAATACTTTGATGAAGTATAAACTTTAATATAAAATTAATTATTAATACTATTACAGTAACTATTATAGCGTTTCTTATTACTTTAGGATTTTCATAATCATTTTGAAATTCTATTAATGGATCAAATTCTTCTTTTAATTGTCCATGTGTATTTTCTACTTGTTGTCTTTCTATTTTAGTATCATTAAATCTATTATCTATATTAGGATTATCTATTCTAACTATAGGTTCCCATGCTTCTCCTTCTTTTCCTGGATATACTCCACAATAAGCCTCTAAATTAGGATTCTTTAAAGCTTTTCTAATTTCAGGATATTTCTCTTCGGCAACTTTAATAGTTTCATCATCATATCTAAAATCACTTTTATAAAAGATTATTTTATTACCTAGTATAAATCCCCTAATTACTCTATTAAATTCTTCCATATCTAAATTTAGTGACTCATACCATTCTTTATGATCCATAGGACTATTAGTTAAATATTTTACTTCATTATCTAATATCATAAATAGAATTTTATTATTCATATTATCACCTATTCTTATTATAACATAAAAATAACTAGAATTTATCTAGTTATTTTGTACTTTATTTAAAGTATCTTCTATAAGATTAGAATTAACATTATTAATAGTATACCAACCATACTTAGTCATTTCATCATAAGTATTAGCTTGAGAAGTTAATATTTCATTTAAATTACCTTTTAATATAGATCTAACATCTTCATTAGAACTCTCTAAAGTACCATGTACATATACTTCAACAGTACTTTTTAATAATAATAAATAGTTTTCCATTAATAATTTATCATTCATTAGATTTTTCCTCCAATAAGTTTAATAATTGTTCTTTAATAGTAGTGTGTTTATTAACTTCATCATTAATATAATCTATTAATTCTTCATCTTCTAATAATTTAGATGTTTCACTGCATACTTTAATAATTGCATCTTCATGACCTATCGCATCTTCTACATAAGATAATTCTTTTTGTGTCATAATATTCCTCCTTAGTATTAATATGTACATTATTTACTATTTTAAACAAAAAATAAAATACTATTACTTGCGTAATAGTATTTATATATGATAACTTATATTTGTAGGTGATTAAAATGAATTATATTGATTTTTATTTTAATAAAGATAATAAATTTGTTGCGACTATTACAGAAGGAAAATCACATAGAACAGTATCTAATTATAAGAATTTGAAAAAGTTACTTAAGATTTGTAGTAAGTATGGTTATGATATAGATGAAGAATGTTATATAGAAGATGATGTTAATGTAATTATTAATGAATATGAAAGATGGTATAATTCTAGATCTAAATATGATATTCAAATAATTGGTAATATTAAATCTAATATGAAAGTTAATCGTAAAAATAATTCTATAAAGAAGAGATTAACAGCTGCTTCTATTGCAGCACTTATATCTATTTGTGGAATTAGTGTTTTACAAAAACAAGCTTCTGGTATTAATAATCCAACTACTCAAGTAGAAATAAATACTAATAAAGAGACTAATACTACAAAAGAAGAAACTAAAAAAGAGACAGTTAAAGAAACAGATAAAACTACTACTAAGAAACATGATGAGACCACTTCTAAGAAAATACATAAAAATAATAAAGAATTAAAAAGTATGTTAAGTGAAGAAAAAACATTTAATTATTCATATGAAGATAGAACAAATAGTGAAAGATTAAGTAATGCGAAAAGATATGAAGATACTTTTAATAAGTATGCAAAAGCTTATGGATTAGATAAAGATTTACTTATGGCAATTGCTGCTCAAGAAAGTTCTGGAGATCATTATAATAATTTAAGCCCTAATCAACCAGGTAAAGGAATAATGCAAATAGAATATGTTCATATAGGAGAAAACTTATCTGCACATAACTTTGAAACCAATACAGAAGATTCTATAAAAGTAGATATGAATACATTAAGTGATTTAGATAGTAATATTAAAATAGGAGCTATGATACTTAGAAATTGTATAGATAGTTATAATAGTAATATTCCATTAGCAGTTCAAGCATATAACTTTGGTCCTGGTAATATGAATAAGTCTTTAGCAACTTGTAGTGAATTAGAACATATAGACTTTAATGAATTAAAAAATGATCCTACTAATAATAAATGGTTAGATTATAGATCATTTTTAAATACAGGAGATCCTGAATATGTAGAACATGTATTTAGTTTTATAAAAGATAAAAATATATCTATATTAGATGAGAATAATAATAAAATAAATATTACTTTAGAAAATAACATAGAAAAAAGTAAGCAATTATAATTGCTTACTTCTTTTTATTTGTTTTCTTTTTCTTTGGAGTTTTCTTTTCTGGTTCTTTTTTATTCTTTTTAGTTAATGCAACAATTATTACTACTATAGCACCTATAATAACTATACCAGAAACTACACATATAATTATATTAGTTGTATTATATAGTTCAAATTCAAATTCAATAGATTTAATCTTACTATCAGTTAAATCCCATTTCAAAGTCTTTTTATCTTTACTAACTTTACTTGCATTATTCTTTAAAGCTTTATATGGAACTTTAACATCAAAACTTAAATCCATATTACTAAGATAACTAGACATATTAGAACCATTACTTGCACTACTATCTCCCATATTAAAGTCATATTTAGCTATATAATGATTCTTAAAGAAACCTTTTTCAACTTTAAATAACTTATCTGATTTATTCTTACCACTTACTACTCCAGATAAACTATATTGAGTAGCTTTTGTTGAACTAACATCATCTATATTCTTAACAGTTTTAGTAAGCTCAACACCTTTCATTTTATCTTTCTTATAATCTTTAACTGTAAATCCTTGTTTTTCCATCTTTTTCTTTTCTTCTGGTTTTATATTAGCTTCATTACCAAAATAAGATGTATCTAATGCATATCTAATAGAAAAATCCATAGATTTATCTTTCTTAATTTCCATTGTAGATTTAAATTCTACACATCCTGTAGTTAAAAATATAAATGCGATTACTAATAATAAATATTTAATCTTTTTCATACTACTACCTCACTAATTAATTTTCTTTTTTAAATATCATTTTTGTCTTATCTTTAGAAAAGATAATTTTTCCATCTTTAAAAGTATATTTAGTTTTATCATTTTTAGTTGTAAAATATTTATCATTATATTTCATAGTATACTTTTCACCAGCTAATTTCATAACAGCTGTTTTATCAGCTTTAACTTCTAATTTATAATCAACTCCTAAAGTCTTTAATTGATCTGCTTTAAAAGTTGTTTTTCCTTCTGATACTTCATATATACTATATTTTCCTACCATATTAGTTCCACATCCCACTAATGCGAAAACTCCTATAATAATAACTAAACTAAATAATATTTTCTTTTTCATAAACGACTCCTTCCTATCCTAATTATACTTTATTAAAGAAAAATAAACAATAACTATTTCTTATTTTTAAATTTCTTAAATAAATCAAAAGTTTGTTTAGCTTGCATTGCATCCCCTACTACAGGAATATCTCTTAATGCTTGATCTCTTTTATCAGCCATAACTGCACGTGAAGGCATAACCTCATTTCTAACACTAGTAGCAACACGATCTGCTACTGCTTCTCCAATACTAGGTTTAGGAATGTCTACTTCACCTTTAGCTACCTCTACTATTAAGTTATTATACTCGTCATTTAAAGGACTCTTCATGAACTTATCATTAAACTCCATTGCGTCCTTACATCCTTCTCCAAACTCATTTATCTTCTTAGATAAATCATCTATTTTCTTTAAAACAGACTCATCAGTAATATTATAATTATTAAATACACTCATTCTTCCATCAATACATTGTTTAATTATATCGTCCATATAATCACCTCTACATTAATTATAACATAAAAAACCACTTATTAGTGGTTTTACAATTTTACTTAATATCTTTTTTATTTGTAAGATACATTCCAACTCCAACAAATAATACAATATATATAACATACATTATAAGAGGAAATCCCATATTAGCAATAGTTGCTTTAGAAGCAAACTTACTACCTACATTTTCAATCCAATACTTACTCATATGAGTATGTAGATTAGTATCAGACATACCAAATAATAAAGTAATCATATTAGGTAGAACAGTATTAGTAACTATCGCAATACTAGTCTTTTCAAATACAAAAGCTATAGTTGCATAAATAGTAATAAAAGCAATTATTTTAATTATACTAAAAGGTATAACTAAACCTATACTAGGATCCCATCCTATACCATTCTTAGCATATAATAAGAATATAAAAATTACTGATATTAAATCTATTGTAATTATACCAATAAAAGAACCAATATATTTAGATATTAAAAGCTTAATTCTACTATATCCTCTACCAATAATATTTTTAGTAGTACCTTCACTAAAATCGAAAGTACAAAAGATAGTAATAAATAACATACCTATAATACTTACTTCACTATTAAATAAATTAATAATTTGAGAACATACAGTTGCAGTTTGTGCATTCTTACCAAATAATGATACTAAAAATGTAATAACATTGGTAGTTAATAATGTTAAAATTAAACATACATAAAATAACTTATTATGAAATATATTTCTTACTTGTAACTTAACTAATTTCTTCATTATTAATCACCTATCCTTTTCATAAAATATTCTTCTAAACTATCATAATTAGGATATAAAGCACTAACAGAAATATCTTTCTTAACTAATTCTTTATTAAACTTAACTGCATCCTCAACATTAGAAAGAATTTCTAATCTATTAGACTTAATAATAATATCCTTCTCATTAACACTACTAGATAATATCTTTTTAGCTTTCTTAGGATCATCACATTCAATAATTAATTTATTAGTACATTTCTCCTTTAATTCCTCTGCACTAATTTCTTCAAGTAATACACCATTATTTAAAATACCATATTTAGTAACTATTTTAGATAACTCATCTAATAAATGAGAAGATATTAAAAACGTAATATTCTTTTCCTTATTAAGTTTAACAATAACATCTCTAATCTCCTTAATACCCTCTGGATCTAATCCATTAATAGGTTCATCTAATAATAAGAATTCAGGATCACCTAATAAAGCTATCGCAATACCTAACCTTTGTCTCATACCTAAAGAAAAATCCTTAGCCTTCCTATTACCAGTATTAGCTAAACCAACTAATTCTAATAATTCATTAATCTTAGATTCATCTGCTCCATAAAGAATAGAAAACCTTTTTAAATTCTCATATGCAGAAGCATTCTTATATAACCCAGGTGTTTCAATCAAAGAACCAACCTTTAAACCAACATCCTCAATCTTCTTATCATTAAAGAATACTACCTCACCATCATTCTTTTGAGTTAAAGATAAAACAACCCTCATAAAAGTAGTCTTACCAGAACCATTCTTACCAATAAAGCCATATATATCACCCTTATTGATATTCATATTAATACCATTAAGAATAGTATTATTACCAAACTTCTTAATGACACCATTAGTCTTTAATACAGACTCCATACCATCACTCCTTTATAAATTCATTATAACATATTAATAATTATTATAAAGAAAAAGAGCTTTTTAGCTCTTTTAATTATATATAATTAATTTTATTTTACTAGCAAAATCCATAATCTCTTCTTTTGATAAATAGGCAACCATAGTTTCTGAAGTAAATATATTCTCACATTCTATCAAATATTTTTCTCCAATATGCATATCATTATAGTTTACATTAGTTTTATAAATAATTTTATCCTGAAGATTATCAATTTTTTCAATACGATTTTCAGGCGTTGGGTACCAATAATATTCTTCAGTTATGACATCATAAAATAAGATATATAATTTTTTAAAATGGTTTTTGATTGGTTTCTTTTTCAAATTACTTATTAATTGTTCTAACATTGTTTTCACTGCTTGTGTATTTCCAAGACAAAATATAGCTATTTGTTTTTCATACTTATCTGTATATGATTTTTTCAAAAATTTTTCTATTAAAGCTTTAGAGGTATCTATTAAATTACTATCAACAAATTCAAGAATAAATAAGTCGATATTCTTATGTGGTGTCTTATGTTTTTTTAACCTATTTTTAAATTCTGTTACTACTTCAATTTGTTTATTATTTAAGTCATCAACAATATCACATTCTTTCATATTTGCTATGCCGTGCCGTGCTTGTTCACTAATATATGAATGTTTTATTAATAATTCTTTTACTGTTTTTTCTATCGGTGTAAAATGATCAGCGTTATGTCCAGATATAAAACTAAAATTTAGTTCTAGCTTACTAATTTTCTTTAATTTATATGCACACATGTCTACATTTATATGAATTATAGAATCGGTAGTATATATATTTTTATATCTAAATTCATCATTTAATTTATTATCGTTATTGTTAATTACAATTGAATAATCTATTTCAAATCCTTTTTTTAATTCATCAGAATGAAGATTATATGCCATAAGTCCACCTGTGTTAATGGTTTTTTTTAAAACATAGTTATTACTATTATACTCTTTTATATATCTCCTATTTAGTAATCTTTTTTTATAATCTTCTACTTCTTTTATTGGATGCTCTTTTTTTGAAATTAAACTACCTTTTTTAAGTTCTGATTTTACTAAATTATATTTAAATTTTTCATTACAAATTGAATATTTTATTGTTTTAATATTGTCTTTCACTACATCCGCTCCTTTTACTATTTCTATTAAAAATATATCATATATAGTTTGTTAGAAATTTTGCTACAAATTAATTAATTATTTTTTCTATTGTTTGTTTATATGTAATATTTGGCTCAATTTGCGGAATATAACTCATCAATTCTTTTGTAATAGATTTACTCTGTTCATATTCATCATCAATAGGAAATACAGTTGAATTTATTTTTGATTTATCCATGTAAATTTTATCTAATGAATAAGTTATTTTATTACATAAATAATCAAAGTTTTTTTGATTACCAATTGATATACCCAATAATCTAATATAGTTATTTGCTGTTGGATTAAGATCGCCTGTTATTTTATTTTTAAATCGACCAAAATTACCATTTATCAACTCAGTATAAAATAATAAATCTACATATTTTAATGTTAACAAAAATATTATGACTACCGATTGGTCACTAGTCCATACATTATCACCAGTACTGTATTTTTTATATTTATTTATAAACTCACTAAATATCTTTTTAGAATCCCTAGAGGAAACTTTCAAATGATTAAATATGGTAGTACTTCTATTTATAATTTCTTCTAAATCTTCAATTCCAGATGTATCAATTATTTCATTAAAGTTTAATGGTAATAGATTGTATTGATAATCAAAAAATTTACTAAAATATTTTTCACTATCCATTTTTTGACCATATATAGTTTTTGCGGATTCTTGTAATTGTAGCTTATCTATAGCAATAACAAAAATGCAATTCTCTATATCAAAAAAATGTTTAATTATTTCAAGTGTTTCCATAGCAAAGCTTGGTTTACACCTATCTAATTCATCTATTATAATTATTTGTGGTTTCTCCTCACAATATTCTATTAATTTCGTTTTAACTTTTTCTTTACAATGTTTAAAATCTTCAAAATTTTTAAGATACTCTTCATTTTGAATCTCAATCATATTATCTTTAATATCATCTAAATCAATATCAAATTTTTTTCTAAAAAATTCTTTTGTAACAGCATAAGAGACACTGACAATACCATTTAAAAAATCTTTACTAGTACTTTTTATTAACTTTCCGAAATCCTTACCCAGTTTTACTTTATCTTCTATACTTGCAAAAAAAGGTAAATAAGCATTTTCATAGAAGTCATAATTATATGAATTGTAAGTAGTAAATAAGTCATAATTATCACTATTATTAATATACTCTTCTAGATCTTTAAGAAACATTGTTTTTCCAGAACCCCAAGATCCGTTTAATAAAATTACTAAACCATTTTCACTAATTTCTTTATAATCTTTCCTATGATCAATAATTTCAAATAATACCTTTATATCATTTTCTCTTGATACTTTTTTTATTTCCATACTTCTACCTCCTACTACTAAAAAACGCCAATACAAAAACTTCTTTACAAAGCCTGTACTAGCGCTTTTTATTAAATAGATTATAACATATTTATATTGTTTTTTAAATAGTTTTGCAGTTTTTTGTCAACGCAATAAACATAACAACCCTTCATGCCTCTTGTCATTAATGTTCTATAAGTATTTTTAATTATATTATCAGCTATTTCATTTGCTTTATCTTGCCCCTGTTCTTTTGCTATTTTGTTGATGCCTTTTAATGATTGATCTGTTTTAGCTCTTTTTGTATAATCTGTAACAATATGACCATCTTCATATCTTATATCATCACCAATTATAACCCCAACATAATCAAACTCTAATCCTTGACAAGTATGTATACAGCCTATTTCGTTTACTGACATTGGATCAATTGCCCATGTTTGTGAATCACCTAAATTCCAACTCATTTTAAAATTATATTCTGGAATCACTATATCATAAACATCACTATTATTTTTACCTTCTTTGATCCAATCCCAACAATATCCAGCTACCAATCTGGATTTATTATTCTTTTTATTTTTTTCTTCAATTAGTCTTCTAACTTCATTAGGATCATCTAAAACTCTAAAATCATAATCAAAATCCATATCATCAAAATTAGCTGTTTTTCTAATTTCTAACAAATTATCTAACCAAGATAAATAACCATCAGAACCATTACATCTAAATTGACTTTCTAATTCTACTATTCTAATACCAGCATCTAATTCTTTAGCATATTTCTTTATCTCATCTACTGTACCAACATCTTTCAAAGTTACTCTTTGATCTTCATCTATAAAGAATATTGAAAACTTAGATGCATTAATAATTTCTTTTATTTGATTTTCACCTAAATTTTGAAACATACCAGATTTAGCATTTAATCTATGTGCTTCATCTACTATCAAAACATCAACTTCATCTCTTTCAGACTCTGTAAATTGTCCAGATCCTTGAAATAAATTATTAATATATGTCATTTTAAATGTACCTTTTAATTTATCTCGAAATACTGCCCTTGGTGCCGCATTTTTGGTTACATAAAAACTTGTCATATTTCTATTAGTTAATTCAACTAATAAATTAATAGCAAGAACTGATTTACCAGTACCAGGTCCTCCTTGAACTACTAGTACATTTTTATCATTACTTGATAATGTATCAATTGACATTCTAATAGCATCCTCATATACTACTTTTTGTTCATCTATCATGTTAAATTCTTTATTACCCTGTAGCATTTTAGATAGCGAATCTTGTAATCTTTTTGAAGGCCTAATTTTACCATTTTCTATTTTATATAATAATTCTCTATCATCACCTTCAGTAATATACTTTTTAATAAATTTTCTTAATTTTTCAAAATCATTGGTTCCAAACATAGGTGCTTCATTAATATAGTCTTGATATTGACTACTACAAATAGGATCATCATCTCTTAGGTCATAATTATGTAAGAATGCACATGGATATAGTCCTATTTCATCTAATTGTACTGTTTCATTAAAATCTTTTATTAAATTAGCATAACTCATAGCCTGATAAGATGGATGTGCAACTTCTCTTATACCTCCACCAGTAAATGTAGATACAATACCATCTTTACCTTCAACAGCAGTACAAGTTTCCCATTGTTTTAATTCTATTATAATTACCGAATCTTTTTTATTATTTCTACCTGAAATAATAAAATCTATTCTTTTAGATGTTGTCGGTATATTAAACTCTATTGCAATACCTGCATTATTAGGTATTTCTTGATCATCCAATACACCTCTCATATATTGCATTGAGTTTTTCCATGAGTTTAATTGAGATTCACTTGTTCTACCAAAAAATTGTCTATATCTATCATAAATTTTATCAACAATCATATTTAAATTAACATCGTTAATAAAATCTGATTTAATTCCCTCATATACTAACATATCAAATCACCTATCTATTTTTTTAATATCCTGAATTAAAAGTGCTAGTGCATTCATCCCAATATAATAAACTTCTTGCTTAGTATATTTTTGTTCATCATTAGTTATTTTGGTTATGTCATATGCAAATTTTATATTTCTATTTTGGCAGTCCTTTATAGCATCTTTATAGTCCTTATATAAATCAACTACTGCTCTATCTAATTCTTCTTTTGTATGCATAGTCTCCTCCTAAAGTTTATTATATTTTGTACTAACACCTTTTGCTTTTTCCACCGGATATTTCTCTGCAGTTTTTTTCATTTTATCTAAAACTATTTGTTTTGGATCTACTCCTAATTTATTTGCCATTTGTATACAATAATTAAGTACATCGGCAAGTTCTTCTTGTACTTCTTCTATATTATAAATATTTTCATCCCATTGAAAACACTCTAATAATTCACCTGCCTCAATACAAATACTTTTTGCTAAATTAACTGGTGAATGAAATTGATCCCAATCTCTTTCTTCATTAAATTTTTCAATTTTTTCTTGTAATTCTTTCATAGTTACACCTCATACAGTTATTATATCACATAAAAAACGGATTTTCACCCGTCTTATTCTACATATTTAATCATTATAATTATTTACTATTTCTTCAACACTTCTTCGATAATCATTATCTGGTATTTTTGCACAATTAAATATTTTTTCCCATGGCATATCAACTAATTGTATTGTATTCAACCCCATTATTAAACTTGCTAATGCTAAACCAAACGAATTATCATCATGAGAATTTATTTGATAACCACAATTCGGTGCAATTCCTGTATGAAATTTAGTTAATTCCAAAACTTCTTCTCCATTTTTAATTATTCCAGATTTATGGCAACTTATTGCAATATTTGACTGCCCAAAAACAATAACTTCCGGATTGTAAAATCCATTATTAATCAATACTTTCTTATTCTTGTTTATAATTGAACGTGCAAATTCATTGACCCTAGATGAATCATTACTTTTTTTGTTCCTGTCATCAACAGAAAATCTTGAAAAAATCATTCCATAAACTGGATTACATATTGTAGGTAACCATGCACCCCAATTATTATATTTATTTGAAAAATATGTTTTATTATTACGCAATTCTTCACTATAAAATACTGTATCTCTCTTATAACATAATTTTTTTACCTTCTTTACTTGTTGTATTGCTTTTAAAAAAGTTTTATCGTCTAATGTATTCTTCACTTCTATATATGCATAAACAGCTTCAATTGGTATTTTTTGTTTTTTAATTAAACTGTTATTATTTAGAAATCTTAATGTAGGAAAATTTATTTGATCATAAATAATTATATCATCACCTGCTGTTTTACCCTCTTTATCTACAACAAATCCTCTAACAACACCATATTTTAATGGTAAAAATTTTCTTAACACTTCACAAAAAGCTATTTCCAATTCTTGACCAATTTCAAAATTATATACTGCTTCTAACTGCTCAAATTCCAATAAAATTTTTTTAGAAATTTTCTCAATTAAATTATCATATCCATAAAAATCATTCACATTATCACCTCTATTCTATTTATATTATATATTCTTTATCTTATCTAATTCTTTATTATTCTTTTTAGGTTCTTTTAATATTATAGGTTTTTTATTATATAAATCTTTTATTTTTTCTTTAGCTTTATTACCATTACCACTAGCACTATATAATATAAAATCTATATCTTTATTATCTAAGTCTAATAAACTAATTACTCTATTTATAGGACTACATAATCTATCATTCCATATAGGAGACCCTATTATTACTTTATCATAATTATTTATATCTTTATTAAAATCTAATAATTTATCTTTTTTATTAAAAGTAGCTTTATAACCACCCATCATTATCATTAAAAACTTATTTTTAGGATATTTACTTTTACTTATTACTTTTCTTATTTCATAACCTTTTTTCTTTAGAGTATCAGCTACTATATCTCCATTATTAGTTAAACTATAGTATATAAATAATTTTTTCATATTATCACTTCCTCTTTAACCCTTTTAAATATTCTTTTTGTTCTTTTGTTATTCTATAACTTTCTCTAGCTTTTTGTATTGTTTTATTATGTGTCCATGTATCTAGTTTATTATTTTCTATATATACTATTGTATCTTTATATTGTTTAGCTAATGCAGTTGCATAATACCATGCTCTCATCATATTTACATAATATTCTTCACTTTCTATATTGCATACTTTTTCTAAATACTCTTTTTTAAAATTATCATCTAAATAGTATCTCATTAATATAAGTATACTATATCTAATAGTATAAGTTTTATTAGATTTAATCCATATATTTATTTGATCTAATAATTTATTAGTATATTTTTTAAATATTTTAGGAGACATTTGATCACAAGTAGCCCAATTATTTATATATGGTAGAAATTTATTTATATATTCTATACATTTATCATAATCTTTTATTTCTGAAATAATAAATGCATGTAATTGATTTTCTTCAAAATATTTATGTGGTAAATCAGATATAAAAGATATATAATTATTATCTTTAACTAATTCTTTAGCATATTTTTTAAGTTCAGGAGTACGTATTCCTATTATAGTATTAGAATTTATATTAGGTATTAGTTTTATTTGAAAATCTCTATATTTTTTATCTTGTAGTTTAAATAGTTTGTTTTGTATTTTGTTCATATTATCACCTAGTTAAATTATAACATAAATAAAAGACTAATTATTTAGTCTTTTAGTTTTTCTTTTTTAGTTAGATCTCTTTTATAAAATCTTTTCTCGTCTTCAGTAAGTTCACTATACTCTTTTTCTGAAAGTTCTCGTTTTCTTGTTTGAATAGCAAAGTAAGTTTTAGCTAAAGCTATTACTTTCTTTCTAGGATCACAATTTAATACTATTAAATAACATGCATATCTAGATAGTTTATAATCAGATATATTTCTTTTTGTATTTGAACCAATTATAACCATTTTATCGGTGCCGATAAAATGGTCTAACACATTATTATTACTCTTTTTACAATTCTCTATTGCTTTTATTAATACGTTTGAAAATCTCTGCCATAATGTATACTCCAATACTGACATTAATTCTCTAGCATACCAATATTCATTTCCATTTTGATCTATATGTTTTATATCTTCAAACATTTTATCTTTATAATAATTCATATATATCCTTTCTATTTATATTATTATCAGTATCTAATACTTTTTCTTATAAATAAAAAAGAAGATATTAAATCTTCTTTATTTCTTTAACTCTTTATTTCCTATATATAATTTATAACCATTTAAATCTATATTAGAATAAGTTGTGTCTTTATCATCTAACTCTGAAATATATGAGTCCCCTGTTAATTTTATTTTAGAGTTTTTATCTAAAACTATTTTTATCTTTTTAGCAGTATTTTTATTATTAATAGTTCCAGTATAAGATGATTTATTAGTTAATTTCATAGTTAGTGTAGAAATAGAATCAACTACTATATTACCTTTTACTTTTTGATTTATTAATTTTAAATTAACTTCTCCTCCATTAGAACCATTATTTCCCCATGAATCTTTTTTAATTCTTATAAAGTTAGATGTTTTATCTTTATTAGTAATTGTATTATTTTCTAATATGATGTTTGCTTTAGTATTAGTAACATATATAGTATCCCCTTTATTAGTTACTATAGTAGAGTTTTTTGATGAAAATTCCGCTGTTCCATTATCAGCATCTCCAGACATAGATTGATATATAAAGATATTTTTATAGGTAGTAGATTGTCCATTTAGAGTATTATTTGTATCTATTAATTTTACTTTTTCTAGTTTTATTTTATTTTTACCTTCTATTACTAATCCTTCTGATGCTTTTGATATTAGTGTAGCGTTTTTAACTGCTATATCAGCAGTTGAATATACTGCAGGTGAACCTTTTCCAGTAGTAGTATAAGTCCCCTTATTTACTTTTACTACTCCTCCCCCTCTATCTGATCTAATAGCTGCACTTGATGTTCCTGCTGTATTAATAGTTAAATTAGTAGCATTCATGTTACCACCACCTGTTGTCATTATTCCTCCTGAATCATCTTTAGTAGTAGTAATTTTAGAATCACTTATATTAACAGTAGTACCATCACCTGATGAGTTTTGTGTTGTAGCACTTCCCCCATAACTAAATACACCATTAGCACCTGTAGCATTAGTTTTTATAGTGGAATTCTTAATAGTAAGATTAGCTCCATCTTTAGCTAAAATACCTGAATTAGTTCCATAAAAACTAGTATTATCTCCTCCATTAGAATCCCCACTTTTATTTATTTTTAAATTAGATAGGAGTGAATTAATTTTATTTTTTACTAATACTACATTTTGATTAGCTTTTATAGATTTATAACTTTTATTTTTTATATTTTCATCTTTAGTTATTTTTTTAACTGCAGAATAAACAGTATTAGAAGAAGTGTTTATACTTTGTATATTATTACTATTAGTATTATTTATAATTAAAAACCATAATAAACCTAGTATTAAACTTAAAGTTATAATTACTATTATACCTATCAATGTCTCTTTTTTATTCATCATATTATCTCCTCTATATTAATTACTATTTTCTGTACTATTATTGTTACTATTACTATTATTATTGTTATTATCACTTGGTTTTTCTGGTGGTTGTCCATTATTATTGTTTGAATTATTACTATTTTGATTATTATCCATAGATGGTGGAGTTCCTCCAGGTTGTCCTATTTGTTGATTATTATTAGAATTATTACATTTAGTAGTAGTTGTATAAACATAGAATGAAGCTGTTGATACTACTGCTCCTACTAATAATCCTATAAAGAATATAATTATTTTCTCTTTCATATCATACCTCCTATTATATATTTTTATATATTAGTATTATTATCTTTTTATTATTAATTATTTACTATCTTCATATATCATCTCCTTTTATGTATTAATAATATATAATGAATATTAAAAGAACATTAAATTTTATTAATGTTCTTTATTTTTTTAAAATAATTGTAAAGTATGTTTTATTATCTTTAGAATAAGCTTTTATTAATCCATTATGATTAATAACTATATTCTTAGCAATAGCTAAACCTAATCCATATCTATTATTATCTCTATTTCTAGATTTATCTACTCTATAAAATCTTTCAAATATTTTATTTTCATCTTCTTTAGATATAGGATCTCCTATATTAATTATTTCTATTTTTATATTATTTTTATATTTATATAAATTAATATTTATAGTAGTATCTTTATAACTATGTTTAATAGCATTATCTAATATTATAGATATTAATTTTTCTATTTCTTCTTTAGAACAATTATATTCTATATCTTTTTCTATATTAGTTTTTATTTTTAAATTATTCTCATATGCAATAGAATCAAATGTTAAAGATATTCTTTCTATAATTTTAGATATATTTTCTTTTATTTTATTATTTTTAGATACACCATTTTCTAGTTTTGATAAATCTAATAAATTCTTTATTAAATTATTCATTCTTTCAGATTCATACTTTATATTATCTATATATTTTTTATTAGTTTTATTAGACTTTAATTCATCAGATGAAGCCATTATAATAGCTAGTGGTGTTTTTAATTCATGAGATGCATCTGCGATAAAATCTTTTTGTTTATTAAATGAATCTAATGCTGGTCTTGTTATTCTTTTTGTTAATATTTTTGAAATATAATATATTATTATTTCTATTATTAATAGTATTATAATTGATTCTATTAATGTAAATAATAATCTATTACTAATATTTTTAGTATTTATAATAGTAATTGTATTATCTTTATAGTTATATGAATATTTACTACTATATAAATTACCTATATATAAACCTTTATCTTTATTTATTATAGTTTTAGATATTTTTTCTATATTTAAATTACTTATATTATTACTATGATTGATTATCTCATCTATTTTATTATTTTTTATTTTAACAGTATATATTTCATAATCCATAATTATCATATTATCTAAATTATTATTCCTTGGATTATTAGGTTCATTAGGTCTTTTTCTTTCTTCTGGCATAAAATCTAAATTTCTATGAATGTTATCATATTCTTTTTTATAAGTATTTATATTATATATAATAATTATAAATATTATAAATAATGATAATATTAAAAATATTGTTTTAAATACTTTTTTATTTAATTCTTTCATCTTTATACTCCATTTTATATCCTAAGTTTCTTAATGATTTTATACTAACTTTTGAATTTATTGTTTTTAATTTTTTTCTTATAAATGATAAATATGCTTCTAAGTTATTAGATACAGAATCATTTTCTATACCCCATACTTTATCATATATCATTTCTTTTGATAATACTTGATTTGGATTATTCATAAAGTATTCTAGTAATTGAAATTCTTTATTAATTATATTTATTTTATCATTATTATTTTTATTTATAATATTTGATGTTTTTAAATCTAGTATTAAGTCTCCAAATTCAAGCGTATTATTCTTTACCTTTTCTATTCTTAACTGTGCATTTACTCTAGCAACTACTTCATCTATATGAAATGGTTTAGGTATATAATCATTTGCACCTTCACTAAAACCAAGTAATTTATCTTCTAATTCTGATTTAGCTGTTAACATTATGACTTTTGATTTAATATTATTTTTCTTTAGCTCTTTTAATATTTCTATACCATTGATATTAGGTAACATTATATCAAGTATTATAAGATCATAGACATCTTCTAAAGCATTATATAAGCCTTCTTCACCATCATTAGATATATCTACACTATATTTTTCTTTTTTTAATCTATTAGCTACTAAATCTGCTAAAGATGACTCATCTTCTACGATTAATATTCTCAAATATAATCACCTCATATATAGTTAATCATATATTTATTAAATATATATTAAATAAAATTATATAAATAATTATAACATATAAAAACAATCAATGTTCGATTGTTTTGTGTGTTAATTAGGAGTATACTATAGTTAGGAATACTTAACAGTTGAGTACTTGCCAACTTCTCGAAGGAAGGAGGCTTGATAACATGAAGAAAAAAGATATACTAATATCATTTCTAATAATGATTATCATTTTATTAATAGTCTCTTTAATGATTCTATCTATAAAAAAATAGTACTCAATCTAACATAGATTAAGTACTTTATCTAGTTTAAGTACACTTAATACTTAGGTGAGTACTCAACCATGCGAAGTTAAGTATTCCCTTTTTTATTGTATGCAAGTTTCCTTGACAAATACATAATAACATATTTTAATGATTTTTTCAAGTTATAGATTATTTATCCTAGTGCTATATCTAAGATCATCATTATAATAAATCCTATAGAAAAACCTATTGTACCTAAATTAGAATGTTTACCAACTTGTGACTCTGGTATTAATTCTTCTACTACTACATAGATCATCGCTCCTGCCGCAAATGATAATAAGTATGGAAGTATTGGTACTACTAAAGTTGTTAATAGGATCGTTATTAATCCAGCAATTGGTTCTACTATTCCAGATAGCATTCCATAAATGAATGATTTAGTTTTTGTATTTCCTTCTTCTTTTAAAGGCATTGATATAATGGCACCTTCTGGAAAGTTTTGTATGGCAATACCAATTGATAAAGCTATTGCTCCTGCCATTGTAATTGTACCATTACCACTTAATGCTCCTGCTAATGTTACACCTACTGCCATACCTTCTGGTATATTATGAAGTGTAACTGCTAAAACCATCATAGTAGTCTTTTTTAATTTAGATTTAGGTCCTTCTACTTCATTACTTTTTAAATGTAAATGAGGAATTATATTATCTAATATTAATAAGAATAATATACCTAATATAAATCCTATTGTTGCAGGTACCCATTTAATTATATGCTGTTCTTTTGCCATATCTAATGAAGGAATAAGTAAAGACCAAACAGATGCTGAAACCATTACACCTGATGCAAATCCTAGTAAAGTTTTCTCTACTTTATTATTAATTTTATTTTTCATTAAGAAAACAACAGATGCACCTAGAGTTGTTCCAATAAATGGAATTATTAATCCAATAAATATATTCATCTACTTACCTCCTTTTTTTAGATAATGAATTAGTTGTAATATATGCTGTTATAGGTATAACTATAATACAACCTATTCCACTAAATAATATTCTAATTAATTCAGCTACAAATGTTTTTGCATTAACAATATCTAAAAATGAATAATGTCCTTTATAAAACCATATTAATAAAGTCATAAAATCTCCTAGGAATGCAAACATCAAAGTATTTGTAGTAGTACATAATATATCTTTACCTATATTCATACCTGATATAAATAATTCTTTTTTAGATAAATTTTTATTATTTTCATATACTTCATATAAAGCACTTGATATCGCAATAGAAGAATCAACTGTTGCTCCTATTAAACTAATTAATATCATAGAAATAGCTATATTAGTATAATCTAATTTAATATCATAAGAAAACATATTTATCTCTTCATAAGACTCATAACCAAAACCAGCTATTCTCGATATATAAGTTGTTATAAATATAAGAAATGCTAATATTAATAAAACTATAACTATTGATTTTAAACTAGATATTGTTTTTATATTTTTCTCATTAACATAATATAAAATTATATAACTAATTATAAAACAACCTATCAAAGAACATATTATAGGATTAAATCCAAAAGCTATTAAGTAAAATATAACCATTAATATTAAGAAATTAAATATTAAAGATAAGAATAATTTAATACCTCTTTTTCTATCTATATATATCATTAATAAAAATAGTATAATTACTAGTATTAAATTTATCATTATTCTGCACCTCTTTTCATTAATCTAATTGAAATAAATGCAGAAATAGGTATTGTCATTATAATACCAATACTACCTATTAAAAATCTTGATAATTCTAATGTAAAATTAGTTGATATATAATTATACATAGAAAATCCATTACGTATAGCTAATACAAATATAGGAAGTCCAGCACATAAATATGTAAAGAATAAAACATTACTCATTGTACTCATTATATCTTTACCTATTTCTTTAGCAGACTTATTTAAATTCTTTTTAGATATTTTCTTATCTTTATCAATAAGTTCTGATATAGATGATGATATAGTAATAGCTACATCCATAATAGCACCAATTGATCCTATTAATAATTCTGGTAATATAATATCATCTACTGGTACTGTTAAAAATTCTAATTCATTAAAGTTTATTCCCTTATACTTAGTAACACTAACTATTATTAATAATAAAACTAACATTACTAGTGTTGATATAATAACTGATATAATGGCTGATAAGGTCTTTTTATTTACTCCACTTGCTAATATGAGGGAGAGTATTGAAAAAATAATCATTTCTATAATACACAAAAATAATAAGTTAATACCTTTAAAATATAAGAATAATCCTATATAGAATACTATTAAGTTTAATATTACACTAAGTACAGATAATAATCCTTTGTAAGATCCTACTATATAAATTAAGTTTATAAATACTACTATTAATAAAGTTAAATAGAAATCTCTTTTTAAATCTATATCTTTATTATCTATAATTACTTTATCATTAACCCTATATTTATCAGTAACTATAGATGAATATGTTTCTTCATATTCAATTGTTCTTTTCTTACCTTTATTCTTACCATTAGTTATAATACCTGTTATTTTTTTAGTATAATACTTTTCTTTTAATCCTAAAGTATTTTGAGAAGTATCTTCATCTACTTTTTTTATACTTGTTATTTTCATTATTTCTTTAGAATATAAAAAATCATCATTATATACAAAAGCTAAAACAAAAATAGATATTATAAATATAATTATTAAATTTATTTTCTTCATAAGCATCACATCATAATTATATCACAATAAAAAGAAGATGATCTTCTTTTATATTAATTCTTTTATTTTATCTTCCATATCTTCTGGTTTATAAGTTGGAGAATATCTTTGTACTACTCTTCCTTCTTTATCAACTAAGAATTTAGTAAAGTTCCATTTAATATCTCCATCTTTAACAGCTGTTTTACTAATTTTTTCTACTGTCTTCATAGCCATTTTATTTTTTATACCAATAATAGTATCTTCTTTAATTTGTTCTTTTAAATATGTATATAATTTTATTTCATTTTCTCCATTAACATCTACTTTTTTAAACTGATCAAATGAAGTATTATATTGTAAGGCACAAAATTCATGTATTTCATCATCTGTTCCTGGTGCTTGATTACCAAATTGATTACATGGAAAATCTAATATTTCTAAACCTTTATCATGATACTTTTTATATAGTTTTTCTAAACCCTCATATTGGGGAGTAAAACCACAACCTGTTGCGGTATTAACTATTATTAATACTTTATCTTTGAAATCTTTTAAAGATACTTCTTTATCATTTCTACTTTTTACTTTGTAATCATAAATTGACATATTATCACCTCTTTTAAACTAACCAGTTTTTATAATCTTCTTCTGTTTCACTTCCAGTAAATCTTTTTCCATCTATAAAGTTTAAATCTGGAAAATTAGTTTTTAAACTTTTATATGTTGAATCTATTGTTGAAGATCCACTTGTTACAAAAACATATAGTTTTTTACCTAACATATTATTATCTTCTAGAAATTGATCTATAATAGTTGGTTCTTTATACCACCATATTGGAAATCCTATGCATATAGTATCATACTGATCTAAATTAGATACTTTAGAAACTATTTTAGGTTTTATTCCTTCTTTCATTTCGACTGAAGATCTACTTTCTTGATTAGTCCAATCTAAGTCTTCTTGTGTATATTTTTCTACTGGTTCAATCTCAAATAAATCTCCTTCTACTGCCTTACTTATTCTTTCGGCAACACTTTTTGTAACTCCACTTGCTGAAAAATAACTTACTAATATTTTACTCATAATATCCTCCTTATATTAGTTATTAAATGGTTTTAAATCTTTAACTGCTTCTTTTTGTGTTATCTCTTTATCATCATTATCTATATCTATTAATTTATATTTAGTATTACCCATATTTAATTCATGCATATATGATAATTGTCTTAATCCATGTCTTGTTTCTATTCTTTCTACTAAATCATGGTTTTCTTCAGGTTTCATTGCATATACTAAATCTACACATGCAGTATCTAGTGCACATATATCACGTGAAGCAAGTATTCCAACATTTGGTGTTACTACTGGTTCTGCATTTACTCCTTCACAATCACATGATACACTCATATTTCTCATTACATTAACAAAAGTAATTTTATCTTTAAAATGATCTACTGTAGCTTTAGTACTTTCTACCATTCTTTCCATAAAATCTTCTTCTGTAATAGACCATTGATCTTTACCTGGATAAGCATGTATCATACCTTTACCAACTCTTCCATCAGCACAACCTATACCAAGGTTTTTATTACTTCCACCAAAACCTCCCATAGTATGTCCTTTAAAATGTGTAAGTGTAATTAACGAATCATAATTAACTATATTTTTACCCATACTCATATGATCAAACCATTTACCATTCTTAACTGGTAAATCAACAGTTCCATCTTCATCCATTATATCTACTTTACAGAAATCCCATCCATTAACTTTTAAAGTTTCTCTATGTTGTTCTGTAGTATATCTATCTCCTTCATAATACGTATTAGTCTCTACTATATTAGCATCACTACATTCATCTTTTATAAACTCTTTTATCCAACTAACTGGTATTATATTAGGTCCATGTGGTTCTCCTGTATGAAGTTTAATAGCAATCTTACCATCTATATTTTCATTTACTCTTTCATATATCTTCTTTAAACCTTCTTTAGATAAATCTCTAGTAAAATACACAATAGACTCTTCACTATTTCTTTCATCAAATGGAATATATTTTTCTCCACCTTTACCTGCTTCCATACTATCACCTCTAATATGTATTTATTATAACATAAAAAATTAATATTATAATTATACAATTTTCTCTATAATTTTTTCTATTATATCTTTTTCTTTTATTTCATTAATACAAAAACATTTCTTTCCTATATCTTTAAAAGAAGCTCCTGAGTTATATAATATTTTTCTATCTATTATAATAAATCTATCATGAAATAGATTATTATTTATAAAACTAATATTAGAGTATTGTTTTATATATTTTTTCTTTAGTATATTATCTATATTTTTAGATACTATAGTTATATTAATATTTACTTGTTTTAATATATCTAATAGTTCTTTACTTGCATAATTATCTATAATTATTATTTCTTCTTTAGCTTGGTTTAAGATATTTATAAGTAGAGAATATGAATCATAAAAAGTATTTTCAAAAAATATACTATTTTTTGCAATATCTTTAGGATTAAATTTATCAAATAATTCATTTATTCTTTTGGTATTATCATTTACTTTATCTTCTAATAACATAAATTTATGTGGTAAAACATTCTTATTATAATTTATATAATGTCTCATCTTTACAAATGCATCCATTATAGCAATAGAAACTTCTGTAGCTATTTTTGATTTAAGTATAGTTGCGAGCATATAGACTCCTTGTTCTGTAAATACTCTAGGATTATATCTTCTTCCACCATGATTACCATATTCTAATCTTGAGGTCGAAAATTTCGACTTCAAATTTTCAACTTCCTTATTACTTAATAACCAACTAAATCTTTCTGGAAACTTTAAAGGATTATTTCTAACTGCTTCATTAATTCTTTTAGTTTCAACTTGATATAATTTAGCTAAATCAGAATCAAGCATTACTTCTACACCTCCTATCTCATAAATCATATTTTCGACACTTATTTTTTCCACTATTTCATTCATATTAATTCCTCCTTCTCTAAAATAATAAAAAAAAGATATATTCCCCTATTTTGAAATATATCTCTATTTAAATTATATACAAAAACTTTTATTTATCCTTATAATTAATCACTAACATCTATATCTAAAGTAATATTTAGATTATAACCTTTATATTTGTTTTGTACTTCATCATATATCTTTTTATAAATTTCTTCTCTATCTTTAACTTTAAAATCTATAATTATATCAAAACTAATATCTTTTTCTTTTTTATCTATATAAAAACCATGCATTTGTAATATACCATCATAAGAAAATACTATCTTAGTTATTTCTTTTTTAGCCTTTATTACTTCTTTATCTTTAGTATTAACTGAATATACTCCAATTGTATGCAATATAACTCCATATTTATCAGATATTTTCTTTGTTATTCTTCTAGATATTTTATCTATATCAGAAACACTTAATGTATCAGCAACTTCTATATGAATAGATCCTAAATATTTATCTGGACCATAATCATTTAATACTAAATCATATGCTCCTTGAACATCTTTTTCTTTTGTAACTTCTTTTTTTATAGATTTAGCTAGATTACTTTCTATTCTTACTCCTAACATATTATCAACTGATTCTTTAATAAGCTCTAATCCTGCTTTAACAATAAATATTGATACTAAGACACCTACATATGCTTCTAAATTTATATGAAAGATCATAAATATTATAGCTGATAATAAAACTGATATAGAAAGTATTCCATCATTAAATGCATCTGTTCCACTAGCAACTAATGAATCAGAATTTACATCTTTACCTTTTTTCTTAACATATAATCCTAGTATAAATTTTACTATAATACCTGCGATTAGAATAATTAATGTAATTGTACTATAATCTGGTGTTTCTGGATTAAATATTTTCTTAATTGATTCTATTAATGCAGTAATACCTGCATATAAAACTATTGCAGAAACAATTAATGATGTCATATATTCTATTCTTCCATATCCATATGGATGTTTTTTATCTGGTGCTTTTCCTGCTAATTTAGTTCCTACTATTGTTATTATACTAGATAAGGCATCACTCAAATTATTAACAGCATCTGATATGATTGCAATTGAATTTGCAAGTAATCCTACAAATGCTTTAAATCCTGCTAATACTATATTAGATAATATACTAATAATACTTGTTTTTATAACTACTTTTTCTCTTTTATTTTTCATAATACTCTCCTATTTCCTTTCTTTTATTATATCATCTTTTTCTAATTTTCCAATTAATAAAGATGATTTAGGATTATGTTTATTATAATTATCTTTTACTTGTTTTTCATCATAATTAGCATAACAATATTTACAAAAGTGTTTGCAAGAATTATATACTCCTATATCAACCATTTCTACACATTGACAAGGTACATTTTTTCTTGCTTTCCATTTTTTATATATTTTTCCAGTTAGTTTAAAAGCTAATTCCCTAGACATACATTCATCTTTAATAAAACCATATTCAACTAAGTTTCTATCTTCTGCACATGTATGCACTACTATATTATGTTTTTTAGCACTTTCACTGAATTTTATTCCTATAGTCTTATAATCTTCTTCAGTTAACTTTTTATATTTTAATATATTATAATTTTTTCTTACATTTTTATAATCATCTATAAATGATATTAGTATTTTATTTATATATCCATCTAATAAATTACATAATTTATCAAATGCTTTAACATGATAATCTATAGTATACTTATCATTTATAAATATTGGATCATATCTAACAACTATATTTTCTTTACCTATAATATTAGATAATTTCTTTATAGCTTCTACTATATCTTTTTTAGATGGTATATTAGGTTCTATATCTTTCTTATAAGCTGTTAATGTAATATGAAAATATACCTTCTTTTTTATATCTTTTATTTTATCTAATATTGGTATTGGATTCTTTGTACAAAAGAATAATAATTCTACATCATCTAAATTTATTCTACTAACCATTTTATGGTTAAATGGATTTCTTACATCTATAAATCCTTCATCTAATCTATTCATTAACCAATCTGAATAAAATGCGACTATATCTGTTCTACCACTTATATTTAATATCATATAATCACATCCTAACATATATGAATAATT